>NZ_JWMB01000005.1:0-197205 GCF_000812445.1 Cupriavidus sp. SHE
ACCAGATCGCCCAGGCGGTCCGACGACATATCCATGCCGTAGACCTCCCATTGCGTCGTTTCCAGGATGCGGCGCGTCAGATGGTGGCCGATGAAGCCATTGACGCCAAGAATCAGGACCTTTTTCATCGGTTTTCCTCTTAGGACTTCGCAGTAATGATGTTTTGGAATACTTGTACAGATACCGGGCTCGCGTTGTCGGCGTTCGGACCTTCGAGCAACTGCGTCACGCGGATGGCTCCGCCGTCTCCGCCGACCGCCACGATACGTCCATCCACGACATGCAGGCCAGGCTTCAGGCCCGCAGGCACGCTCGACGGTTCGATGCGGCGTGCCCGCGCGACGATGAAGCGGCGGCCGCCAATGTCGGTGAACGCGCCCGGGTAGGGCGGCGCGACCGCGCGGATCAAATTGTAGACCGCTGCTGCCGGTTGGCTGAAATCGATACGGCCGTCCTCGGGTTTGCGTCCCGAGAAATAGCTGCCCTCGGAGAGCACATTGGGCCGCTTGGGCGTCTGCCCGGCCATCATGGCGGGCAGCGCGCGCCACAGCGTTTGCTCGGCGGCGACGGTGACCTTCTCGAAGACCTCGCCGGCCGTGTCGTCCGGCAGGATTGGCACTGACGTCTGGTCGACGATATAGCCGGCGTCGGGCTTGGCTTCCATCGCGTGCAGCGTGGCGCCGGTTTCTTCCTCGCCGCGCAGCACGGCCCAGTTCACCGGCACGCGACCGCGATACTTCGGCAGCAGCGAACCATGCATGTTGAAGGCGCCCTGCGGCGCCACGGCCAGCAGGTCAGCCGGGATCATCGACCGGTAGTAGAACGAGAAGATGACATCGGGCTTCGCGGCGCGAACGGCTTCGGCCAATGCCGGGTCGGTCGGGTCCTCGCCATAGATGAACGACAGGTTCAGTTCGGCGGCCGTGTCGGCCACGCGGCGGAACCAGATGTTCTCGTCGGGTCGGTCGCGGTGCGTGACGACCAGCGCCACGTCCACACCGCGCGCGTGCAGCACGCGCAGGCAGCGGTCGCCGACGTTATGGTAGGCAAAGACTACTGCGCGCACGAGGCCTCCGCTGCGTTGTCGGTCTTCGGATCACGGGGGTCACGCTCGAGCACTGCCTGGATGCGGTAGCGCGGGCGGTCGCGCACTTCCTGATAGATCCGGCCGACGTACTCACCCAGCAGGCCGATGCCGAACAGCATGATGCCGACCAGGAAGAAGTTGAGTGCGAACAGCGTGAACACACCCTGGACTTCAGAGCCGAGCAGGAAGCGGCGAATCAGCAGGATCACGAACAGGCCGGCCGAGGAGATCGACAGCACCGTGCCGATCGCCGAGAACCATTGCAGCGGCACGATCGAGAAGCCGGTGACCAGGTCGAAGTTCAGGCGGATCAGTTGGTAGAGCGAATACTTGGATTCGCCAGCGTGGCGCTGCTCGTGGCCGACTTCGATTTCCACCGGGTTCGACGAGAACGTGTAGGCCAGCGCGGGAATGAACGTGTTGACTTCGCGGCACGCGTTGATCGTGTCAATGACGTTGCGATCGTAGGCGCGCAACATGCAGCCCTGGTCCGTCATCTTGATCTTCGTAATCTTCTCGCGCAGGCGGTTCATCGCGCGCGACGCGTAGCGGCGGAACGCGGAGTCGTTGCGCTGGCGGCGAATCGTGCCGACGTAGTCATGGCCCTTGCGCATCTCGGCCACCAGCCGGGGGATTTCCTCGGGCGGGTTCTGCAGGTCGGCGTCGAGCGTGATCACGATGCGTCCGCGCGTGTGCTCGAAGCCGGCCAGGATGGCCATGTGCTGACCGAAATTGCCGTTGAACAAGATGACCCGGGTCACGTCCGGGCGCTTGTGGAACTGCGCGGCCAGCATCTGCGGCGAGCGGTCGGCGCTGCCGTCATTGACGAAGATGATCTCGTAGGATTCGCCCAGGCTGTCCAGCGCCGGATAGACGCGGTCGAACAGCGCCTGCAGGCCACCCTCCTCGTTGTAGACGGGGATGACGACCGAGACCTCGACGGAGCTTAGAGAGAGAGGCGTTTGCATGTTTCGCTTAGAGTTGCGCAAACCCGCTCCACGTCGGCTGTCTGCATGGCGGGGAACATCGGCAGCGTGACGATGCCGCGGCCAATGCGCTCGGCATGCGGCAGCATGCCTTCGCGCCAGCCCAGGGAGCGGAAGTAAGTAAACAGGTGAACCGGTGGGTAATGCACGCCAGTGCCGATGCCTGACTCGCGCATCGACTCCATGACGTGCTTGCGCGCTTCAGCGGCGCCGCCACGCAGGCGGTCGGTCGGCAGCACCACCTGGAACATGTGCCAGTTGGTGGTAGCCACGTCCGGGTCGCGCGGCAGCGGCAGTTCGATACCGAGATCGGCCAGTCCGGCGTTGGCGGCGCAGCGGAAATAGGTCTCGGCCAGTTCGGCGCGGCGTGCGGTGATCGCGTCCAGATGCTGGAGCTGGGCCAGCCCAATGGCAGCGTTGACGTCGGTCAGGTTGAACTTGCCGCCCGGCTCCTCGACGTCCATGCCGTCCATGCCGGTGCGGATCACGCCTTGCAGCCGCAGGCGCTCCGCGCGCTGCGCTTCCTCCGGCGAGTTCATGACGAGGCAGCCGCCCTCGATCGTGGTGATGTTCTTGTTGGCCTGGAAGCTGAAGCTGACCAGATCGCCAAATGCGCCGATGCGCTGGCCGCGCCAGCGCGAGTCGATGGCCTGCGCGGCATCTTCGATCACACGCAGGTTATGGCGCTTCGCGATGGCGTAGAGGCGGTCCATGTCGACCGGCAGACCGGACAGGTAGACCGGAATGATGGCTCGCGTGCGCGGCGTGATGGCGGCCTCTACGGCATCCAGGTCGATATTGCGCGTGCGCGGATCGATATCGACGAAGACCGGACGGGCGCCGACCGTCAGGACCACGTTTGCCGTGGCGACCCAGGTGATTGGCGTGGTGATGACTTCGTCGCCGGGGCCGATGTCGGCGATGCGCAGCGCGATTTCCATCGTTGCCGAGCCGTTGGAGAACGTTCGCACGGGGCGGCCGCCGAACAGCTCGGACAGCGTGGCCTCGAACGCCTGCACCTTGGGTCCGGACGTGATCCAGCCGGATGCCAGCACCTTGCCGACTTCGGCAATGGTGGCATCGTCAATATTTGGGCGGACGAACGGCAGGAAATCCTGCGGAGCGGAAGCAGTCATGATCGTCAGGAGCGGGCAATCAGGAAAACGCCAGCCAGTATCAGCAGGATGCCGGCGACGCGCAAGGGGCCAATCATCTCACCGAACAGCCACCACGCCGCCAGGGCGTTGACCACGTAGCCGAGCGAGAGCATCGGGTAGGCAATCGACACGTCCACACGGGACAGGCCGACAATCCATACCGCCACGCTTACCACGTACAGGGTCAGGCCGCCGATAACCGGCCATTGGGTCAGCACGCGGAAAGCCGTGGTGAACAGCGTGGCGCGATCGATCGTGATCGCGCCCACGGCGTTGACACCGGCCTTGAGCAGGAGCTGCGCGCAGGCGTTGAGCAGCACGCCGGTAAAGATGAAGGCGAAGGTCGATAGCGTCATGGCGCGGTTCTGGAGTCCTTGGGCGACGGTGCCGGCGCGGCCGGCGGCGGGAAATTGCTGACTACCACGCGGCGCACGTCGCGGGCCACCACGTACATCGGCAGGTGGCTGGCCGCCAGACTATCGTAGGTGTCCGGAGACATGATGCCGAGGGCCGGCTGGCCGTCACGCCACTTGGCGAGGAAGCCGTCCATGGTGGGAATCCACTTGTCCGGCTCCTGCTGGGTGCCGAATTCGAGTTCGTCCGGGGCCGCCACCATGACCAGCGTGTGGCCCAGGTAGAACGGCAGCGTGTGATCCAGAACACCCACGCCATAGAGCGGCATGTCGTCCTTGAGCACGGCCTTGATGGCCGGCACCAGGTCGACGCCCGATGCCCGGCGACCCATCACTTCGTGGCCCATGAGGGCAATGGTGCAGGTCAGGAAGAAGGCGAGCGAGAACGCGGTGATGCTTGGCAGCAGACCATAGGCGCGCAGCAGGCGGCGCGCCAGCACCATTCCGACCAGAAGTACGGCAAACGCCACGCCAACGTAGATGGCGAAGACGCGGAACACGGCATTGGGGTTGGTCTCGTTGCCGAGCGTGGCGACGAACGGCGAAGCGATGATGCCGGCCACCGACAGCACCGTGACCGCATTGATCTGCCGCAGCCACGACCGTTCGTTGATCTGTTCCAGCGCCACGGCGACCAGGATGGCCAGCGCCGGGAACACCGGCACGATATAGCCGGGCAGCTTCGAGCCGGACAGGCTGAAGAACACGAAGATCGCCGCGAACCAGATGAATGCCAGCAGGGCGGGCTGGAACGGCTTCGCGCCCACGCCGCGCACCGCGCCAGCGCGTTCGCGCACCGCGGTCCACATGCGCGGGGTCAGGCCTAGCCAGGGCAGCGTCCCGGCCAGCAGCAGCGGTACGAAATACCAGATCGATCCCTTGCGCGAATGCACGGTCGAGGTATAGCGGTCCCAGTGCTCATGAATAAAGAAGAAATGCGGAAACTCGGGGTTGCGCGAGGAAATCAGCCAGAACCAGGGCACGGTGACCACGAGCATGGCGACGATGCCGCTCACCAGGTGCAGGCGGCCCCACAGGGCAAGGTTGCGTGTCACGAGGGTGTAGACCACCAGCACCAGGCCGGGCAGGGCGATGCCCACCAGCCCCTTGGTCAGGATCGCCACGCCCATGGCCGCCCAGCAGGCCAGCATCCAGCCACGGCGGGCCGCCGGCGACGCATCGGGGTGCTGGGCCAGCAGCATGAAGGCCAGCACGCACGCCAGCGCACCCGAGAGGGTCATGTCCAGCGAATTGAAATGACCGGTGACGCTCCACATCGGCATGGCCAGCAACGCCAGCCCGGCCAGCAGCCCGGCACGCGCGCCATACCAACGGATGACGGCCATCATGGTGACCACGAGACCAACAAGGCCGGACAGCGCCACGGCGAGCCGGGCTTGCCAGTCTCCGACGCCGAACAGCTCGTAGCCGATCGTCGTCACCCACATATGGAAGGGGGGCTTCTCGAAGTACTTGAGTGCGTTATAGCGAATCGTCACCCAGTCGCCCGTGGCGAACATCTCGCGCGAGATTTCTGCGTATCGGCCCTCGTCCGGGCGTAGCAGGTGGCGGGCATCGAGCGTGCCGAACCAGACCAGCAATACCGCGATGACGACCAGCACCACTGGGGCGATCATGCCCGGGGGCAGCCCGTCGTGACGCGAGGGCGAGGAACTACGCATAAATCTCCTGAAATGGCCGGAAGCCGGACGCGATACGACGGCCGGCGTGTGGCGAACTCCCCACAACGCGACAAGACCCGACTTGGTGGACAACAGGCTTTGAATAAGCCCCAGGAACCGGCAATACCGATCGGGCTCCCGAGCGCCCGGCATCGCCTGGGCCCGGCCGCGAGGGGCACGGGCGCGCAATGGTAGCACGACAGCACACCGGGGTCGTGGTTTCGGCCGGATCGGCCATGTATCAGACATGAGTCCGGCCATTTCTTTCAAGGGCATTTCGCGCAATACTCATGACTCGTCGGCCGGCTGCGCGGGAGGATGCCGACGCTCGAACCCGGGTGACCTCGATGAAATCGGCCTTGCTATCGATCTTGCTGTTAGGAGTGCTTGGTAATGCACTGGCGGATTCGGCCGAGCCGATGGCCGCGCCTGTGACCGATGGCGCATCCGCCGCCGAGGCGGCGCCCGTCGGTCCCCAGCTCTGCGACGCGCCCTGGTTCCGGTCCGGCGCTCGCGTCCAGATGGAAGGCGATGGCACCATGCCGATGTCCATCACAATGACGCTGCGTGACGTCATGCGCACCGCACGGGGCTGTAGTGCACAACTAGAAGTACGGTCGAAGTCGGCGCTTTCCGCCCTGATGGGGCCGCCGGTGGTGATGGATCAGGTCCACGAGATCAATATCGACCGAAACTCCACCCGTACCCGGATCGACAGCCGGAACGCCACGATCAACGCCCAGGCCCGATACGCCCGGATGTTCGGCGGGGCGTCATTTACAGGCAGCGGGGTCTTCAACTACGCCGGCATGACGATTCGCGAGAACACGACGCTGGAAGGCGAGACCTTCCAGTCCGCCGTCGACCTCAAGATCTACCCGCTCGGGTCCGACGACATGGTCGGCACCATGCAGGCGCAGCACGCCTCGATCATCGTCGGCTCGCGCCACGTGGGCCGCAAACAGATAATCGACACGGTGCTCGGCCGCAAGGAATGCATGCCGATTACCTATGAGAAGCGCACGTCGCTCGGGCCGTTGATGATTGGCGACGAACTGCTGCAACTCGAACCGAGCGTCCTGCACGTGACTGACTGGTACTGCCCGACCGAGGCGTTCGTGCTACGCACGGAGATCCGCCAGAACAACAAGGTGCAGAAGGTCAATGTCACGGCGCTGGAGCTGACCGGGGATGAGGACTCCCATTGACATCGACACGGTCATTGAAACGGTCACGGGCGCTTCCTTGACCGCTGACTGATTGCACTGGCAATGCCCGCAATCCTTGATGGCGGCGACGTCTTGTCTGCTTGCCTCCCAAGTCCGGCCTGACTGGACGCTCGTCCATTGATATTTTTTTCGACCTTGTTGTGGCGAAAAAATATATTGGACGTCTCACCGGTGCTCCCGCATTATTTCGCCTTTCCGCCATGCGCAAATGTGCGGCTGGCGGCTATGGCTTGCCCGGCCGCCGTATACCGGCGCCTTGGCTGGCCTGTGTCCAATTACAACCCCACAACTGCAAGATCCGAGGAAAGAGATGCCTGAGTACCGATCACGAACTTCGACGCACGGCCGGAACATGGCGGGTGCTCGCGCCTTGTGGCGCGCCACCGGGATGAAGGATGGCGATTTCGGCAAGCCCATCATCGCCGTGGTGAACTCGTTTACCCAGTTCGTGCCGGGCCATGTCCATTTGCGCGACCTCGGCGCGCTGGTTGCGAAGGAGATCGAAGCGGCCGGCGGCGTGGCCAAGGAATTCAACACGATCGCGGTGGACGATGGGATCGCCATGGGCCACGGCGGCATGCTCTATTCGCTGCCCTCGCGCGAGCTGATCGCCGACTCGGTGGAATACATGGTCAACGCGCATTGCGCCGACGCCATGGTGTGTATTTCCAATTGCGACAAGATCACCCCGGGCATGCTGATGGCCGCGATGCGGCTGAACATTCCCGTGGTGTTCGTCTCCGGCGGCCCGATGGAGGCCGGCAAGGTCAAGTCCCCAACGGACGGCCAGGTGATCGCAAAGATCGACCTGATCGACGCCATGATCAAGGCCGCGGACCCGAAGGTCAGCGACGCTGAAGTGGCCGAAGTGGAGCGCAGCGCCTGCCCGACATGCGGTTCCTGCTCGGGGATGTTCACGGCGAACTCGATGAACTGCCTGACCGAGGCGATTGGCCTGGCGTTGCCGGGCAACGGCACGATCGTTGCCACGCACGCATGGCGCAAGGGCCTGTTCGAACAGGCGGGCCGCCTGGTCGTGGACCTGTGCCGCCGCTACTACCAGGAAGAGGACGCATCGGTCCTGCCGCGCAACATCGCCACCAAGTCGGCATTCGAGAATGCCATGGCACTGGACGTGGCCATGGGCGGTTCGACCAATACCGTGCTGCACCTGCTGGCGGCAGCCCAGGAAGCCGGTGTCGATTTCACGATGTCCGACATCGATCGCATCTCGCGCAAGGTGCCGTGCCTGTGCAAGGCCGCACCGGCCACCGACAAGTACCACATCGAAGACGTGCATCGCGCGGGCGGCATCCTTGGCATTCTCGGCGAACTGGCGCGTGCCGAGTTGCTGGATCTGTCGTGCGGCAACGTGCATAGCGGCACGCTTGGCAATGCCATTTCCCAGTGGGATGTTGTCGGTGGTGCGGGCGAAGACGCGCAGAAGTTCTTCCGCGCAGCACCGGGCGGCATTCCGACGACCGTCGCGTTCAGCCAGGCGGCCACCTTCGAGTCACTGGATACCGACCGAAAGACCGGCTGCATCCGGAACAAGCAGAACGCGTATTCGAAGGACGGCGGTCTCGCCGTGCTCTACGGCAACCTCGCGGAGAAGGGCTGCATCGTCAAGACCGCTGGCGTGGACGAATCGCAATGGGTCTTCTCCGGGCGCGCCCGTGTCTTCGAAAGCCAGGACGAAGCCGTCGACGCCATTCTGGGCGACAAGGTCGTGGCTGGTGACGTTGTCGTGATTCGCTACGAAGGTCCCAAGGGTGGCCCGGGCATGCAGGAAATGCTCTATCCCACGTCGTACCTGAAGTCGAAGGGCCTGGGCAAGACCTGCGCGCTGTTTACCGACGGTCGGTTCTCCGGTGGGTCGTCCGGGCTGGTCATCGGACATGCCTCGCCGGAAGCCGCCGAAGGCGGCACGATCGGCCTGGTGGAGGACGGCGATCTCATCGAGATCGACATTCCGCAGCGCAAGATGCACCTGGCGGTGTCGGACGAAATCCTGGCGCGCCGTCGCGAAGCCATGGAGGCACGCGGTGACAAGGCGTGGGAGCCGGTGGATCGTGTGCGCGTAGTGTCCCAGGCATTGCAGGCGTACGCTGCGCTCGCTACTTCGGCGGATCGCGGCGCAGTGCGCGATATCTCCCAGCTCAAGCGCAAGTAAGGCGCGCGCGGCGCGAAGCAGGTCGTTTCGTCCTGCTTCGCCGTGCGCCGCTGAATGGCACAAAAAAAGCCTCGCATCTGCGAGGCTTTTTACTTGCGCGGACCCGATTCGGGCCCGTGCGCGGGGTGCTCAGTTGTTCGAGGCTGTCGGCTTCTTGGTCGCCTTCTTGCTGCTCTTGCTCGACTTCTTGGTCGTGTCGGTCGACTGGGTCGACTGATCGGTCAGGTCGGCACGCGTGCTCTTGTTCGCGCCCTGCGAATACGGGTCGAACTTGTCCCCTGACTTGGCGCCCTCGCTATAGGTATCGAACTTCTGCCCGGCCTTCGCGCCTTGCGAGTACGGGTCGAACTGCTTCTTGTCTTGCGCGACGGCAGCCACGGAGGCAGTGGCCAGACCCAGCGCGATAGCGGTGGCGATAAGCTTGTTCATGGAATTCTCCTGAGTGATGCCGCTTTCCGGCGGTTCGCGTTATTTCGCTTGATGCACGGGTTACCGGGAGGTAAAGACGCGCTCAAGCCAGTGTGTCCAAGGCCGGTTGGGCCGTCAACTCAGGGGTTTTCCGGGGGGAGCCCCCCGGAATGCGCTTATTCCGTCACAACGTCGGAGGGGTGCTTCCACGCCTGCAGGACTTCCGTCGACGGGGCCAGCGCCAGATTGGTACCGCGCGTGCCGATCGGCTGCTGGAACCAGCGCTTCTGCATTGCCGCGACGTCCGGGCTGGCGAAGGTCTTGGCCAGCGTCTGGTCGACCAGACGCTTCCATTCCGGATCGGCCTTCGACAGCATCAGTGCGTTCTGTTCGACCGACAGCGCCGGGCCGACGATCACGTACTGCGACGGATCCTTGGACTTCGCGCGCAGGCCGGCCAGCAGCACGTCATCCATGACGAACGCTTGCGCGCGGCCGGTTTCCAGCAGCAGGAACGATTCGCCGTGGTCCTTCGCGTAGACATCGCGGTAGCCGTACTCGGCCTTCAGGCGGCGCACATGGCGGTCACCGGTGGAGCCGGCGCTGGTCACCACGGTCTTGCCACGCAGGTCATCGAACGACTTGATACCCGAGTCGGCGCGCACGAGCATGCGGACGGTCGACACATAGTGCGACACGCTGAACGCCACCTGCTTCTGGCGCTCCAGCGTATTGGTATTCGGCGCGCAGTCGAGATCGACCAGGCCGTTGACCACGGCCGGAACCCGGTTCTGCGGCGTCAGCGGCAGCCAGCGCACCTTGATGGTCTTGAGCCCGAGCTTCTCCTTGGCGGCTTCGGCCACGCGCAGGCAGAGGTCGACGGCGTAGCCGGCCGGCTGTCCCTTGTCGTCGCCGAACGAGAACGGCAGGGCGGATTCGCGGTAGCCAAGCGTGATCGTTCCGCTGTCGCGAATGCGATCAAGGACCGGGCTCTGGGGATTCTGGGCGTGGGCGGCCGGCACCAGCGCGGCAGCCAGGGCGATACCGGCCAGCAGGCGTTGAAGAGACGAAACAGACACAATCGACGGCATGTTCGGGGTCAGGCAATGAAAGACTGCGAGGGTATACCCGGGCCGTTCCCGTTAGAAGAATTTCTTTTTCATAAGCTAATGCCGGGCGCCGAAGCGGGAAGGGGGTTGCCCTCCGCTTCGGCACTCAACGCTGCCTGTCGCGCCGGATCGACCGGATCGGCAGGATCGACTCAAATCGGCAGGATTAATCGAAGGTCTTGCCCGCTTCGGCCAGGCGCACCAGCAGCGGCGCAGGCTGCCAGGCCGGGTCGGCACCCGGTTCAGCGGCGAAGCGGCGCAGGCTCCGCACGACGTTGGGCAGGCCCACCATGTCGGCGTACAGCATCGGCCCGCCGCGCAGTCGGGGGAAGCCGTAGCCGTTGAGATAGACCACGTCCAGATCGGAGGCACGTGCGGCGATGCCTTCCTCCAGAATGCGCGCGCCTTCGTTGACGAGGGCGAAGATACAGCGCTCCACTACCTCTTCATCGCTGATGGCGCGCGGCGTGATGCCCTGGGCGCTGCGGAATTCGGCGATCAGGGCTTCGGTGGCCGGGTCCGGGATCGGGTCGCGGTTGCCGGCTTCATAGCGATACCAGCCGGCGCCGGTCTTCTGGCCCAGGCGGCCGGCCTCGGCCAGCTTGTCGGCCACCGACGGACGCAGCGGCACGCCGGCCTCGGCAGCCTTGCGCTTGCGCGTGGCATAGCCGATGTCCAGGCCCGCCAGATCGCCCATGCGATATGGGCCCATGGCCATGCCAAACTTTTGCAGCGCTCCGTCGATCTGCTGCGGTAGCGCGCCGGCGTTGATCAACGCGCCGGCGGCGGCGCCGTAGCGCGCCAGCATGCGATTGCCGATAAAGCCGTCGCACACGCCGGAGACCACGGCGATCTTCTTGATCTTCTTCGCCAGCGCCATGCAGGTGGCCAGCACGTCGGGCGCGGTCTGCGCGCCGCGCACGATTTCCAGCAGGCGCATCACGTTGGCCGGGCTGAAGAAGTGCAGGCCGATCACGTCGGTCGGCCGCTTTGTGAACGAAGCGATGCGGTCGAGATTCAGGTACGACGTGTTCGACGCCAGGATGGCACCGGCCTTGCATGTCTTGTCCAGCGTTTCGAACACGGCCTTCTTGACGTCCATGTTCTCGAACACGGCCTCGATGACCAGGTCCGCATCGGTCAGGTCCGCATAGCTCAGCGTGCCGGTGATCAGCCCCATGCGCTGCTCGACCTGCTCGGGCTTGAGCTTGCCCTTCTTCATCGAGTTTTCGTAATTGCGGCGGATGGTTGCCAGACCCTTGTCCAGCGCTTCCTGCTTCATCTCCAACAGTACGACGGGAATCCCGGCGTTAAGGAAGTTCATCGTGATGCCGCCGCCCATGGTGCCGGCGCCGATCACGCCAACCTTCCTGATCTCGCGCAGCGGCGTGCCGGCCGGCAGATCGGCGATCTTCGACGCAGCATGCTCCGCCTTGAAGATATGGCGCAGCGCGCGCGACTCCGGCGAGGCCATCAGGCTCATAAAGCCTTCGCGCTCCACGCGCATTCCTTCGTCGAAGGACTTGGTCAACGATGCGGCCACGGCTTCCAGCGCCTTCATCGGTGCGATCTGTCCCTTGGCTTGCTGCGCCACGCTGTTGCGGGCGAACTGCAGGAAGGACTCCCCTTGCGGGTGGCTGACGCTCAGTGCGCGGGTGCGGCGCGGCGGCGTCTTCGCTGCGATGAGCTCCTGGGCGAATGCCACCGCGGCGGCAACCACGTCACCATCGGCCACGCGGTCGATCAACGGCGTGCCCGCGAAATTCTTGGCCGGAGCCGGGTTGCCGAGGGTCACCATGTTGACGGCCGGCTCCAGGCCAATCAGGCGCGGCATGCGCTGCGTGCCGCCGCCACCGGGCAGCAGGCCAATCTTGACTTCCGGAAGGCCCAGTTGGGCGTCCGGCAGCGCGACGCGAAAGTGGCAACCCAGTGCCAGTTCCAGCCCACCGCCCAGGCACTGCCCGGCGATCGCGGCGACCACTGGCTTGGCGCCGCCCTCGATCTGGTCGATCACGACACGCAGATTGGGCTCGCGCGAGGCGTTGGGCGTTCCGAACTCGGTGATGTCGGCACCGGCCGAGAACGCGCGGGGCGTGCCGGTCAGCACGATGGCCTGCACGGCCGGGTCCGCGTTGGCCCGATCGACTGCATCGGCGATGGCCGTGCGCAGTGCCGCGCCAAGACCGTTGACCGGCCCCTTGTTCATCGAAAGCACGGCAACCGGGCCGCGAAGTTCGTAGTTGACAATGTCGCTCATGAGAAGTCTCTCTGCACGGGAGGTCGTGATGGGTGTGGGGCAAGGCGGCGCGCGATGCGGGCGACGCGTTGACGCCGGGGTCGGATGTGGCTCGGCAAGCGTAGCAGCACCGCTGGCTTCCTGCAAACCACGATTTCTAAAAATACATCGCGTATCAGAAAACTTAATGCTATCAATCAAGAGCGCACATACCATGTGTTCGATAACCGGAAGGTATGTGCCGATCCTCGACCGGCGCGGAACCGCCCTTCGCCCGCGAGTCGCTCACATATAATCCGCAGCACTCAACCTGCAGGCCCGCGCTCCCAGCGTGCCCAACCGCTTATGCTCACGGACCAATCGGAAGCCCGGCAGACCCGCCGTTACGTCGAAAAGCGCGAAGTCATTCTCGATACTGCTGCGGCACTGTTCAACCGCAAGGGGGTGCGCGGCACGACCCTGGCCGACGTCGGGCAACAGGTAGGGCTCAGCACCAACAGCATCACGTACTACTACCGAAAAAAAGAGGATCTGGTCCTGGCCTGCCTGATGCGTGCCATCGCGGAGACGTGCGGTCTCGTCGATAAGGCGGCGCAAGCGGATAGCCCCAGCGAACGCGCCCGGGCCTTCATCACGCTGTTCGTGGCACGGCTGGCGCGGACCGCAGTGGGCGAGAAGCCCGAGCTGATGAGCCTGCGTGAGATTCGCGCCTTGCCCGAGAGCCATGTGGAGGTCGCCTTCGCCGCCTTTAACGACATGTTCCGGCGCGTCCGTGGGTTGCTGTGCGACGCCTTGCCCAGCGATCCCACCCAGCGCAGCGCGTTGGGTGCCCGCGCGCACCTGCTGTGGTCGCTGACCAGCGGAGCTGCCGGCTGGATCGATCGATATGAAACCGATGACTACCCAAAGATCGCGCAAACGCTGGCGGACATCGTCCTGAATGGCATCGCGGGGCCAAAGTCGGCGTGGCAGGCGGAGTGCGACGTGACGGCGCTGCTCCCGGCGCTTGCGCAGCCGGAGACGACGCAGCAGGCCTTCCTGCGAGCCGCCACTGAACTGCTGAACGAGCAGGGATACCGTGGGGCGTCTGCGGACCGGATCTCCGCAAGGCTGAACCTGACCAAGGGCGCGTTCTATCACCATAACGAGAACAAGGACGACCTGATTTCGGCGTGCTTCGACCGCATGTCCACGGTTATTCGGGACACCCAGACGCTGGTCGACGACCTGCCCGGCACGGGATGGGACAAGCTCTGCGCGGTATCGCGCGCGCTGGTGCATTACCAGTTCTCCAGCCAGGGACCGCTGCTGCGGCTGACGATCTATGGCGCCTTGCCCGAGGAGATGCGGATCGCGAAGATGCGTGACATGGCGCGGCTGTCTACCCGCTTCGTTCGCCTCCTGGTGCAGGGAATGCAGGACGGCTCAGTGCGCCCACTGGACCAGGCGATTGCCGCGCTGCAAGTGCATGGCATGATCAATGCGGCCGTGGAACTCCGCCGCTGGGTGCGCGATGCCGACGCTGACAATGCCGCTGACCTGTTCGTGCGCCCGATGATGGTGGGGTTGTTGCGCTGAAGCCCGGCCATGCGGGCCAATCAGCCGACAGCCCGCCCACCCAGCCACTCACTCGGTCAGGTGACAGGCAACCATCTGCCCGTCGCCTCGGTCGCGCAACGGCGGGTCGTCGTTGTGGCATTGCGGCATCGCCATCGGGCAGCGTGTGTGGAAGCGGCAGCCTGAGGGCGGATTCATCGGGCTCGGCACTTCGCCTTTCAGTACGATTCGCTGGCGCCGTCGCTCGGTCTCCACATCGGCGACTGGCACGGCCGACAACAGCGCCCGGGTGTACGGATGCAGCGGAGAGGCGTAGAGCTGACGGCGCGTGGCGATCTCCACGATGCGGCCGAGGTACATCACGGCTACGCGATCGCTGATATGCCGTACCACCGCCAGATCGTGCGCGATAAACAGGTAGGACAGACCGAGCGTGCGCTGCAGTTCCATGAACACATTGACCACCTGCGCCTGGATCGAGACGTCCAGGGCCGACACGGGCTCGTCGCAGACAATCAGGCTCGGCTCCAGCGCCAACGCGCGCGCGATGCCGATGCGCTGACGCTGGCCACCGGAGAACTCGTGGGGGTAGCGGTCCGCCATATAGGGCAGCAGGCCCACCATGTCCAGCAACTCGCTCACGCGCGTCTGCACGGCTTGCCGGTCGCCGGCCATGCCGTGTACCTCGAGCGGTTCCGCAATCAGGTCACGGACCTTCATGCGCGGATTCAGCGATGCGAACGGGTCCTGATAGACCATCTGCACGGTGCGCCGGAACTGCTTCTGCCGCTGACCCTTGAAGCCAGCCAGGTCCTCGCCATCGAACAGGATGCGGCCGTCACTGGCGGGCAGCATCTTCATGATGGCCAGACCAGTAGTGGATTTGCCGCAGCCGCTTTCGCCGACCAGCCCCAGTGTCTCGCCGCGATTGAGCGTGAACGAGACGCCGTCGACAGCCTTCACAGTGCCAACCTGGCGTTTGAACAGCACGCCTTGCGTGACCGGAAAGTGCACCTTCAGGTTTTCGACGCGAAGAATCGGATCCACGACTGGAGCCAGCGGGGACGGTGAAGCCGCGGTAGCCGCAAGGGCTGGAGGCGTGCTGCCGGGGCGGCTTGGGGGCGCGACGCTCTGCGAGGGGCACGCCGCAAGTGGTGTTTCAGTATGCGTCATGGAGGAAGCAGGCGTTGAGGTGTTGATGGGAGATCTCGCGCAGTGGGGGCGGCGCCTGATCGCATGTCTCGTTGGCCAGCTTGCAGCGCGGCCGGAACGCGCAGCCCTGCCCGAGCGCGGTCAGATCTGGTGGCTGGCCGTCGATCGGCACCAGCGGCTGGCTGGTGTCGCCATCCAGACGGGGCACACAGGCGATCAGCCCGCGCGTGTACGGGTGGGCTGGGTGGCGGTACAGGGCTTCCGCCGAGGCCATCTCCACCAGACGGCCGCCGTACATCACCGCGACGCGGTCCGCGTATCGCGCCACCACACCCAGGTCATGCGTGATCAGGATCAGCGCCGTACCGGACTTTTGCGCGAGCGTCTTGAGCAGGTCCAGGATCTGCGCCTGCACGGTGACGTCGAGCGCGGTGGTCGGCTCGTCGGCGATGATCAGCTTCGGCTTGCAGGCCAATGCCATCGCGATCATCGCGCGCTGCCGCATCCCGCCCGAGAATTGGTGCGGATACGCCTGCACGCGGCTGCGCGGCTCGGGGATCTGCACCTGGGCCAGCAGCGCGACGGCCTCGTCGTAAGCATCGCGCCAGGGGCGGTGCTCGTGGATGTGAATGGGCTCCGCGATCTGCTTGCCGACCGTGAGTGCCGGGTTCATCGACGACATCGGCTCCTGAAAGATCATCGCAATCCGGTTCCCCCGGATGGCGCGCATCTCGGCGGGCTTGAGACGGAGCAGATCCTTGCCTTCGAACCGGATCTCACCGGACGCGATCTCGCCCGGCGGTTGCGGAATCAGGCCGAGAATCGACAACGCGGTCACGCTCTTGCCCGATCCCGATTCTCCGACGATCGCGAGGGTCTCTCCCGCGTTCACGTCGAAGGAGACCCGGTCCACGGCGGTGACCACGCCCCGGTCGGTACGAAAGCGCGTGGTCAGGTCTCTCACCTGCAGAATGGGCTCTGTCATGGTTACGCTCAGGTGGTTGGAGGGGCGGGTTTGCGGCGGATCAGAAGCCAAGCTTCTTCTTCATCTCCTGATCGATCCATGCGCGCGCGTAGATCGGGCCGCTACGCACGGCGCCAGCGCGCAGTTCGCCGTCGTAGTTCTTGACCCACGGCCACCAGGCGGTGAATACATAGGGCGTCGGCAGCCAGATGTACGGCGCTTGCGCGACGATGTCGCGGGTCATGGCGCGGATCGCCTCCTGGCGCTTGCCTTCGTCGCGGATCTGGAAGGCCTGGTCGACGCGGGCCGTAAAGGCCGGATCATTCCATTGCGAGGCGTTCCACACCTGTCCGGCCACGAAGCTCTTGCGCAACGTGGTGGTCGGATTCGTATGGCCATTCGCCATCATGTAGCCCGGCGCGTTGGTCTTCGTGGTCATCGCGGACAGGTACGCCCCGTACTCCATCGGCTGGATCTCGATCTTCACGCCCACCTGTTCCAGGTAAGCGCCGATCAGCGGCAGCATCTCCATGTGGTCCTGGTTGCAGGCGCATACCTGAACCTTGAACTTGAAGCCCTTCGGATAGCCGGCCTCCGCCAGCAGTTTCTTCGCCTTCTCGGGGTTGTAGGTGAACAGCTCCTTCACCGAATCCGGCATCGTGCTCAGCGGCTCGAAGTAGCCACCGTAGTCAGGATGCTGCGGGTAGGCGAAAAGCTCCGCGTTGCCGCCGTAGTACTGCTTGACGATCTCCTGCTTGTTGACCGCCATATTGAGAGCGCGGCGCACGCGGATGTCGTTGAACGGCTTGGTATCGACGCGCAGCGCCAGGTACTGGCCGGTGTACGAGAGCCACTTCGACCATTTGAGTTGCGGCGCGCTCTTCTTGAGTTCGTCCACGGCAGTCCAGCGCACCAGTTCCAGCACATCGAGCTTGCCGGTGCGCAGCATGGTGTTGCGCGTGGCCTCATCCTTGACGGTGCGCAGCACCATCTTGTCGACGAACGGCAGCTTGTAGTCCTTGCCGCCGATCTTGTCCGTGTCCCAGTACTGCGCGTTCTTTACATAGGTGGTGGAGTTGCCCTGCGTGAACTGGTTCAGCGTGAACGGGCCGGTGCCAGTGACGTTCTTCCAGTTCGCGGCCCCGGCGGTGGCTACCTCCTTGGGCATGATGCCGGAGTAGTAGCCCCAGCCGAAGCGATAGTCCCACTCGGCATTGAATTCCTTGAAGCGGAAGATGACCGTGTACTTGTCCGGCGCTTCGACCTTGGTCAGGTAGTCGTAGTAGCTGGGGATCTTCTTGGCGCTTGCGTTCATGCGGCCGTAGCTGAACAGCACATCTTCCGACGTCAGCTCCCGTTCTTCCATCACGCCCGGCTTCGCGGGGAAGCGGACATTCTTGCGCAGCTTGACCTCGAGCGTCAGCGGGTCGGTCCACTTCCAGCTTTCGGCCAGTTCGCCCCGGATCGCATCCGGCGGCAGCCAGGCATCGGCCTGGAAGGCGTACTTTCCGCCGTTGCGGCGCGACTTTGAGAGATCCGCGGCAAACAGTTGTTCATAGACCTGACCGGTGTCGTAGTTCTGCTTCCAGTTCCAGTCCGCCAGATCCCAGGACAACGCCGAGATGGTGGGGTAGACCGATCCGACCTCAAGCGTGCCACCGTACTTTGGCGCATCCGCCTGCGCGGCCGCGATGCCGCAGGCCAATGCCGCCGCTGCGGCCGCCACGGCCTTCGCCGCCATCAGTGGCCAGTTCGTCCTGCCGACATTCGCCTTGATATTGGGCACCATCTCTTGCTCCTTACAGGGTCTGAAGAGTCGTGATTCGCCGGGCCACATTGCCGGCCGGTGTTGGCGGGCGCGTTTCAGCGGCCGCCGCGTAGGCGTGGGTCGAGCAGGTCGCGCATGGCATCGCCATAGACGTTGATGGCATAGACCACCACGGTCAGGCAGATGCCTGGCGCAAGCGCGAGCCACGGCCCCTGGAACATGAAGGTGCGCCCGTCGCCCGACAGCATGCCGCCCCAGGTCGGGGCGGGCGGCGGCACGCCGAGGCCCAGGAATGACAGTCCCGATTCCGCCAGGATCGCGGTACCGACGCGGGTCGTGAACAGGACGATCACCGGCGGCAGCACGTTGGGCAGGATGTGCCGCCACAGGATGCGGCTGGTGGAGGCGCCGATCGATTGCGCCGCGTGCACGTACATGTTCTCGCGCACCGATACCACGGCCCCGCGCACGATTCTGGAGCCGCCGATACCGAGCAGCAGACCCAGGGTGCAGACGATCTGCCAGCTGCCCGGGCCCAGCACCGAGACCACGACGATCAGGATGATGAGGTCCGGAAAACTCATCCAGGCGTCGACCATCCGCTGCACCACCAGGTCCAGCTTGCCGCCCAGATAGCCGCACAGGATGCCAAGCACGAGGGAAACCAGCGTGGCCAGCGTGGCCGCCGACAGGCCGATCACCACCGACAGCTGCGCGCCATACAGGCAGCGGGAGAAGATGTCACGGCCGAGATTGTCGGTGCCGAAGAGATGCGCCCATGACGGCGGTTGCAGCCGCGCCATCATGTTGATCTCGTTGACACCGTATGGCGCCAGCCAGCCGGCAAAGACGCCGCAGAACAAGAAGATCGCGCAGATCACGGCGCCGGCCGCGCCGAGCGGTTTGTCGCGGAACAGTCGGCGCAGCATGGGAAACCGGGAGCGCCTGCGCGAGGCGGGAGGCGCCTGGGCGGCCACGATCGATGGGGACACGGCGCGTGGATCGACGGAGGGGTGTGCCATCAGTGGTGCCTCACTTTTGGGTCGAACAGGCCGTAGCTCAGGTCTACGAGCAGGTTGATCAGCATCACCGCCACGCCGACCACGAGAAAGACGCCAGTGATGACCGGATAGTCCCGCTGGTGCACGGCATCGAGCAGCAACAGGCCCATGCCCGGTACCGCAAAGATCTGTTCGATGACGACAGCGCCACCGATCAGCAGCGGTGCCTGCAGCCCGATGAGGGTCACCACCGGAATCAACGCGTTGCGCAGCGCATGACGGAAGATGACCTGTCGTTCGTTCAGTCCCTTGGCCCAGGCTGTGCGGATATAGTCCTGCCGCAGTACCTCCAGCATCATGGTGCGCGTCATCCGCATCGTGATGGCGGACAGTGCCATGCCCAGCACGATGGCTGGTACCAGCATCTGTTTCACGTGCTGCACCGGGTCTTCGAGAAAGGGGATGTAGCGCACGTCGGGGGACCAGCCCCACCACACTGACGGGAACACGATCACCATCGTGCCGAGCCAGAAGCTGGGGACGGCCAGCATCAGGATGGAGAACGACCGCGCCACGTAGTCGACGGCGCTGTCCTGGCGGGTGGCCGACACGATGCCGATGGGCAGCGCCACCGTCAGTGCCACGAACAGGGCCAGCACACCTAGCGAGAAGGTAGCCGGGATTCGGGCCATCACCATTTTCAGGACCGACTCGCTTTGCCACAGGGACTGCCCCAGATCGCCGTGCAGCACGATATTGGTGACCCAGCGCAGGTATTGATCCCAGATCGGGCGGTCGAGCCCGAGCGCGTGGACCAGTTGCTCGCGGGTGAGGGCATCGGCGCTGATGTCGTTCTGACTCAGCATGAGATCGACCACGTCGCCGGGCACCAGGCGCACGATGGTGAACACGATGATGCTGGCGAAGAGTAGCGTCGGTATCAGTGCCAGCAGGCGACGCACGAAGTAGGCGCTCATGGCAGACCCCTGAGCGATGCTGGCTGGATTCCGGGCGGCGATGTTGCTGCCGATGTCGTTCCCGGGGTGGCGCGTACAGTCGATACCGCAGACATGTTGCCTCCTTGTGAGCGATCGACCGGCATGGGCGTATGCCGACATCCGCGCGATCGCTTTCGCCTCGGTGTTGCGTCGTGCCCCGCCAGCGTCGTGGCGGGGGTCTGGCCAGATCAGTAGCCGCGCATCCCTGCCCAGCGGTTGAGCTGCCAGTTGGCGTCGCCCAACCACTCCTGGGCTGTGCGTGCGCGCTTCATGTAGAACCCGATGTCCAGTTCGTCGGTCATGCCGATACCGCCGTGCATCTGCACGCCCTCCTGCACTGCCAGCGTGGCGGTGGTGCCGGCCTTGGCCTTGGCGACGCAAACCAGCGGCTCCGGCCCATCCGAACGGCCGGCGTCCAGCCGCTGCTGACATTGCAGCACCGCGGCACGCGCGAGTTCGATCTCCGCGAACAGATGTGCGGCACGATGCTGCAGGGCCTGGAACTCGCCGATCTGCTTGCCGAACTGGCTGCGCTCCTTCAGGTAGGCGAGCGTGCGCGCGAACGTGGCGTCTGCAATACCGACCAGTTCGGACGACAGCACCGCGCGGGCGATGTCGAGCACCTTGTCGAGCATCGCGGCGCCGTTGCCGGCGCGACCCAGCAGCGCATAGGCCGGAATTCGGACGCCTTCGAAGGTGACGCGTGCCGCATTGGTGGCATCGGCGATCACGCAGCGTTCCACGCGGACGCCGGCGCTGTCGCGCGGCACCAGGAACAACGAGATGTCGCCATCGACCCCCGCCTGCGCGTCTTTCGCCACGACGATCAACGTATCGGCCACATGGCCGTCGACGACGAACACCTTGCTGCCGTCGAGCATGTACCCGTCGCCATGGCGTCGCGCCAGCATGGTGATGCGATCTGGCCGGTGTTTGCTCCCCTCGTCCAGCGCGAGCGCCGTCAGGTGGCGGCCCGATGCCATCTCCGGCAGCAGCGCGCTTCGCTGCGTGTCGCTGCCGAACAGCCCCAGCAGTGAGGCGCCAAGCACCGAGGTGGAAAGGAATGGCAACGGCGCAAGCGTGGCCCCGATAGCTTCGGCGATGATGCCGGCCTCGACCACGCCGAGGCCACTGCCGCCATAGGCTTCGTCGATCAGCACGCCGGTGAATCCCAATTCGGCGGCCTGGCGCCAGAGATCCCGGGAGAATCCAACGGGGTCATGCGTGTCGCGCAGCGTGCGCAGCGCGGAAATCGGGGCGTTGTCCTTCAGGAAGGCGAGGGCGCTGTCGCGCAGCATTTCCTGCGTGTCGTCGAATACGATGGGCATGGCGGCTTTGACGGTCCTTGGGCTTCGAGGGCTTCGATGTCTTTGGGCTGCGGTAGGCGTGGCGGTACGGGCGAGCCGGTACGTCAGGCGCCCGGAAGGCCGAGCAGGCGCTTGGCGACGATGTTGAGCTGCACCTCGCTGGTCCCGCCCTCGATCGAATTGGCTTTGGTGCGCAGCCAGCCCCGCGCCAGGGCGCCGTCCTGGCTACGTTCGCCTTCCCACTCCAGGGCGTCCGTGCCGCCGACGGACATCAACAGCTCATAGCGCCGCTTGTTCAGCTCCGCGCCGTAGTACTTCAGCACCGAAGAGAACGCTGCCATTCCCTCGCCCTGCTTGGCCAGGTCGCGTGCCCGCTCGCCGGCGGCCGCAAAGGCGGCTTCGTCAATCTCGAACTGGGCAATCTGGGCACGCAGCATCGGATCGTCGAGGCGGCGCTGCGCATCCACGCCGATGACTTTCGCCGCGTGGCGACCCATGGGCTCGCGGAAGCCACGGCTGCCAATGGCGCTGATCATTTCGCGCTCGTGCGTCAGCAGGTACTTGGCGATTTCCCAGCCACGGTTCGGCTCGCCGACCAACTGGTGGCACGGCACCTTCACATCGTCGAAGAAGGTCTCGCAGAAGGGGGATTTGCCTGAGATCAGCACGATGGGCCGGGTGGAGACCCCGGGGGTTTCCATGTCGAACAGCAGGAAGCTGATACCCGTGTGCTTCTGCGCCTGGAAGTCGGTGCGCACCAGGCAGAAGATCCAGTCAGCCTTGTCGGCGTACGAGGTCCAGATCTTCTGGCCATTGACGATAAAGTGGCCGTCACGCTCTTCGGCGCGCGTTTGCAGCGCCGCCAGGTCGGAGCCGGCATTGGGCTCCGAGTAGCCCTGGCACCAGCGGATCTCTCCGCGTGCGATCTTGGGCAGATGCTCCTGCTTTTGCGCCTCGGTGCCGTACTTCAGCAGCGCCGGGCCCAGCATCGAGATGCCGAAGCTCTGCAGCGGCGTCCGGCAGTTCAATCGGGCCATTTCGGCGCGCAGCACCCGGGCCTGTGCCGGACTGAGCCCGCCGCCGCCATATTGGGTCGGCCACTCCGGAACGGTCCAGCCCTTTTCGGCCATGCGTTGCAGCCACAGGCGCTGCGCATCGGACTGATAGCGGAACTTGCGCCCGCCCCAGCAGATGTCGTCCTCGTTGCGCACCGGTTGGCGCATCTCCGCCGGGCAGTTCGCTTCCAGCCAGGCATGCGCCTCCTGCCGAAATGTCTCCAGTCCGTCCACAATTGTCTCCTTGTTGCGTCCCTGGGAAGCCGTGCCACGCGGGCATCGGTCTGCCGGAAAATCGGATCAAGGTTGTTCCATGCCACAGTCTTATTTTTCTAAAACACTTGCAGAAGGTGGCGGGTACGGCAACTTTTATACAAGCCGACCCAAAGGGCGTCAATACTCCAAAACCTAACCCGAGTGGCTTGCCGAGCGCGAAGCCGTGGAGGTCGGATGCGACCCGTCGCTCCAGGGTGGCGCGACGCGGAGCGCGAATCTTGTCAGCGAGTGCGGTAGAAAATAGCTTAACTTCTGCGAAGATTGATCGAAGCGCTCATCGTGCTTCGCAATCCCGGAAGTTTCATTGCCTCGTTCGATCCAGTGGCAGGCACCGCCAGGAGCGGGTGCTTTGGCCCGATTCAGGTCGCTTGTCGAGAGAATATTGACGACAGTCAGGGCATTCTTCTTTTCCATACCATTCATACGAATTTTTTATGGAGACGAAAAAGCTCGCCCAAACGGTGTGGGCGCCGCTCACGGGGACAGGACAACCATGCCCATGCCTGTATGTCTGCATTTGAGAAACGTGGCCGGTTTGTCCAAATGCCACCGGTAATTTGTGCTTTCTTTTCATAAGCTAGTGCCAGTGGCGGAAGTTCAGTCGAAAGCGATGCAACGCAGGAGGGCAGTACACCTGCTTACATGCGTTACCCACTCTCCACATTTTGAAACGCAACAATGGAGGTACAATGCGCCCCACTTTGTATCTCACATATAACAAATGAGCCCCCGGCCTTCTCGTTTGGCGTGTGTAGACGCGCTGAAGGCGGTCAGCTCGCAGCTGATCGTGTTGCACCATCTGGCCTTCTATGGGCCGATGTCCGACGCCGCCCAATCTCTGGCCCCCGGCCTGATCGGCTGGCTGTCTGACTACGCGCGCATCGCGGTGCAGGTGTTCCTGGTCATCAGTGGATTCCTTGCCGCGCGCAGCCTGGCTCCTGCGGGACGCCTGACCGCCCAGAGCCCGTTTTCCACGGTATGGCGCCGCTATCAGAAGCTGGTCGTGCCCTACACCGTGGCGATGCTCGTCGCGATCATCGGCGCCGCCATCGCGCGGACGTGGATGCATCACGACTCGATACCCGCCGCGCCGCACCTGACGCAGGTCATCGCGCACATCCTGCTGCTGCACAACATCCTCGATGTTGACGCGCTGTCCGCGGGCGTCTGGTATATCGCAATCGATCTGCAACTGTTCGCGCTGCTGGTATTCGCGCTCTGGTTGGCGCGCGCGGTGTCACGCGATACGTTGCCGCTGGGCGTGCCGACGGTGGCCGCGCTAGCGGTGGCCTCGCTGTTCTGGTTCAACCGTGATGCCACCTGGGATATCTGGGCGATCTACTTCTTTGGCGCCTACGGCATGGGCACGCTGGCGTACTGGGCGTCGAACCCCGATCGTTCTCCGGTGGCCCTGATCGGGCTTGGCGCGGTTGGCGTGGCGGCCCTGACGATGGACTTCCGCCTGCGTATCGCCGTCGCGCTGGTCACGGCGCTGGTGCTGGCCATCTCTCGCCGCGGTGGCTGGCTCGAGCATTGGCCGGGTGGCCGGGTCACCGCATACTTCGGCAAGATCTCGTACTCGGTCTTCCTCGTGCACTTTCCGGTCTGCCTGGTGGTAAACGCCTTGGTGTTCCATTTCGCTCCGGGCCAGCCGGTGCTCAACGCGCTGGGGATGTTGCTGGCGTGGGTCGCCAGCAACGTAGCTGGCGCCGTGTTCCATCGCTATGTGGAAGCCGCCAGCCCGCTGCGCGCGGTGATCGACTTCGTCAAGGAAGGCATTCACACCCGCAAGTGGACGCGGGGCGAGAAGCCCCAGGCCTGAGCGGCCGCCGCAAACCTCGTCAAATCAATGCTGGTGCGGGCGCACCAGCATGTACCGCCTTCGTCATGCATTCCGCACCCGTCCGGTGCGTGCGGAATGTCACTCACGGTAACAACCCCAGTTGAGGGTTGGCATGGCCATTGCCTAGTATGGATATTTAAACCTGACCAACTGGTCAGGTTTCGATCCGGGGAGACGAGGCTGCCATGTCCGATCATATCGTTCTGACCTCGCACACACGCCGCGACAAGCCGGCCGAGCCGATTCACTGGGGCGCACCCACGGCGGCCGAGCGGGGGCCAGTCATTGCCAGCCTGACAGACCCCGCGCAGCGCAACGTTATCGGTACCCACGCCGGCGCCTATGCGATCTATCGCGCGCTCGCAGTGGCGGCGGGCAGCCTGCAGCGCGCGCATCGTCCCGACCTGACCGATACATCCCCGGCCGAAGCCATCGGCCCGCATCCGCAGTGGGGCGATCCGGACAGGATCGTGTCGCTGGATCCCTGGGGCCACCTGGTCTCCACCGTCTTCGCCGACCGCATCGCCGCCGGGGTGGACATCCGTCCGACCATCGCCATCACGCGTGCCCATATCAACATGCCCGAACTCATGGCCGCGATCTCGGCCGGACGGCTCAAGCCCGACGGCGACATCCTCGAGGCCAATGGCGACGTGCGCGTGACCAAGGCAGCGGTGGACCCGGTCTGGTACCTGCCCGGCATCGCGCGCCGCTTCAATATCAAGGAGAGCGTGCTGCGCCGCAGCCTGTTCGAGCAGACCGGCGGCATGTTTCCCGAGCTCGTGACGCGACCCGATCTGAAGGTGTTCCTGCCTCCGATCGGCGGCATGACGCTCTACTTTTTCGGCGATGTCACGAAGCTGGGCCAGCCCGACACCCGTGTGGCCTGCCGCGTGCATGACGAATGCAATGGCTCCGACGTGTTCGGGTCGGACATCTGCACATGCCGCCCGTATCTGGCGCACGGTATCGAGGTTTGTATCGAGATGGCGCAGCAGGGTGGTGTGGGTCTGGTGGTCTATAACCGGAAGGAAGGCCGCGCGCTTGGCGAGGTGACGAAGTTCCTGGTCTATAACGCGCGCAAGCGCCAGGTGGGCGGCGACCGCGCCGAAACCTACTTCGAACGTACCGAATGCGTGGCCGGCGTGCAGGACATGCGGTTCCAGGAATTGATGCCGGATGTATTTCACTGGCTCGGGATCAGGAGGATCGATCGCTGGGCCTCGATGAGCAACATGAAGCATGGCGCGCTGACGGCGCAGGGTATCGAGGTGGTGGAGCAGGTGGCGATTCCCGAGTCCCTGATCCCGGCCGATGCGCGCGTGGAAATCGATGCGAAGGTGGCGGCGGGTTATTTCTCCAGGTACACGCCGCCAGACGCCAAGGAACTCGCCCAGGCAAAGGGCAGGGGGTTGAAGGAATGAATGAATTTCCGGAAGGAGGCAGGGCAGGACGCGACGATGGCATGGGCAGCGGCTGGCATAGCCCCGTTCCACCCGATCATCCCGCGGCCGCGCTGCTCAGTGCGGAAGCCGTGCGAACGCGTTGCGCGGTGGTGACGGACTTCGTGGCCTCGGGGGAATCCGAGTTGTTCACGTGGCACCCGGACCGCGTTCACGCGATCGCCGACTATGTGGCCGCGACGATTCGCCGCCGCTATCCGACGCTGCAGGTGCCGTATCACAGCCGCTGGCGCCATTTTGAAAGCGGCGGGCCGGGGCAGGCCACGATCAACCGCTGGCAGATCCTGTGCGAGCGCGCGGGCATGTCGGGGCCCGAGCATCGCGAGGAGCGCGCGCGGATCGGTATCGATCTGGTGATCCCGAGCGTGCTGCTCGATGCGGGCGCCGGGCCCGACTGGCGCTACCGCGATGCGGCCAGCGACATGATGCTGACGCGTTCGGAGGGACTTGGCGTTGCCAGCTTCGACCTGTTCGCGCGTGGCGGCTTTTCCGCCGGGCAAGGTGATCCGTTACGTTCCGACGCTGATCGCCTTTGCCGCATCGACGCCTCGACCATTGCCTCGGCGTTCCAGGTGGCGCAGCACAACCCGCTGGTCGGCCTGGAAGGCCGCGCGGGACTTCTGCGCCGGCTCGGGGAGGTGATGCAGGACACACCGGCGGTGTTTGGCAGTCCGGCACGGCTCGGCAACCTGTATGACTATCTGGCCTCGCATGCGCGCGAAGGGCGGATCGAAGCGAGCTTCGTGCTGCGCACGCTGCTGGTGGCGCTGGGCCCTGTGTGGCCAGGCCGGCTGCAGATCCAGGGGATCTCGCTCGGGGATTGCTGGCGGCATCCGGCGGCGCCCGAGGGCATGGTGCCGTTCCACAAACTCACGCAATGGCTGACCTATTCGTTGCTGGAGCCGCTGGAGGATGCGGGGCTGACCGTGACCGGGCTCGATGCGCTGACGGGTCTGCCCGAGTACCGCAACGGTGGCCTGCTGTACGACTTCGAACTGATGGTGCCGCGCGATGCCACGTTCGCCAGCCGCGCGCACGCGGTGGATGAGCCGGAGATCGTCGAATGGCGCGCGCTGACCGTGACGGGGCTGGATCTGATCGCGGATGGCGTGCGGCAGGCGCTCGGCTTGAGCGAAGCGGACTTTCCGCTGGCGCGTGTGCTCGAGGGCGGCACGTGGGCGGCGGGGCGGCGTGTCGCGGCGCAGCGGCGTCCACCGGGCGGGCCGCCACCGTTCGCAATACAGAGCGACGGCACGGTGTTCTAGCGCGTCGCGCATGGATCGAACGCACGGAAGCAGGCAGCAGATAACAGACAGCAGACAACGGAAACGATTCGCTGGCAGCCCCAGGCGTGGCGGGCCCAAGGGCCGCCTTGCCCGAACTTCACGAGAGTTTGTCACTCAAGGAGCGCACCATGAACGATCTGCCAGCCGCGGCGGCGGCCGCGGAGACCTATGTCAACCCCGATAAGGCCACGTCGCCTTCGGTCATGGTCGTGAATCATCCACTGGTGCAGCACAAGGTCACACTCGTGCGCAACGAGGACACCACCACCGACAACTTCCGGCGCCTGGTGCGGGAGATCAGCCAGCTCCTGACCTACGAGGCCACGCGCGATCTGGCGATGGAGATCATCTCGATCCGCACGCCGATCGCGCCCATGCAGTCGCCGGTGCTGTCCGGCAAGAAGCTCTGTCTGGTATCGATCCTCCGTGCCGGCAACGGCTTTCTCGACGGGATGCTGGAACTGCTGCCGGCTGCTCGCGTGGGTCATATCGGCCTGTACCGCGACCCCGAGACGCTGGAGCCGATCGAGTACTACTTCAAGATGCCCGAGGACATCGGCGAGCGGATGGTGATCGTCGTCGACCCGATGCTGGCCACGGGCAACTCGGCCATCGCCGCCTTGAACCGTCTCAAGGAAGCGGGGGTGACCACCATGAAGTATGTCTGCCTGATCGCGTCGCGGCCCGGATTGCGCGCGCTGCAGGCGGCGCACCCGGATGTGTGCATCGTCACGGCGGCCATTGACGAGCAACTCAACGAGCACGGCTATATCGTGCCCGGTCTCGGCGACGCCGGCGACCGGCTCTACGGCACCAAATGATGGGCGCGCCGGCGCTTGCGCCGCCCGTGCGCGAAGCGGGAGGCCGTATCCGGCAGGAGAATGAGGCGCAGATCCTGCGCGCCGCGGAACACGTGTTCGCGCGCGCGGGGTTCGCCGGGGCCACGATGGCCGACATCGCGCTGCACGCTGGCATGCCGAAGTCGAACCTGCACTACTACTTCCGGACGAAGCAGGCACTGTACCGCGCGGTGCTGGCGCACACGTTGCAGCTCTGGCTATCGGAGACCGATATCATCAGCGCCGACCATGCGCCGCGCGTGGCGCTGGAGCAGTACATCCGCGCCAAGATGCGGCTGTCGGCCAGCCATCCGGACGCGTCTCGCGTGTTCGCCAACGAGTTGCTGCACGGCGCGCCTGAGATCGGCGGCGTGCTGCGTGAAGCGTTGCGCGAACTGGTGACGCGCAAGGCCATGGTGATTCGCTCGTGGATTGAAGACGGTCAGATGGCCCGTGTCGACCCCTATCACCTCTTCTTCACGATCTGGGCCGCCACGCAGACCTACGCGGACTTCGATGCGCAGGTCTGCGCCGTACTGGGCGTCAGCCAGCTCGACACCGAGGACTTCGAACGCGCCACCGAGCACCTGGTGGCGTTGTTGCTGCGTGGCTGCGGGCTGGATCAGGAAGCCTCGCTGGCCTGACCCAGCATCATGCGTGGCAGTTGCCATGCAGTCTTCGTCTACCATTGACACGTCACCGCCATCGGGATCACAAGGGACGCCTCATGTTCGACACCATCCTGCGCCACTGCAATATGCCTGACGGACGTACCGATATCGATATCGGCATTGCCAACGGCAGGATCGCGGCGGTGGAGCCACGGATCGCGGCAACGGCGGGCGAGGAGATCGACGCCGCTGGACAGCTTGTCTCGCCGCCGTTCGTCGATGCGCACTTCCATATGGACTCCACGCTGTCATACGGCCTGCCGCGCGTGAACCAGTCCGGGACGCTGCTCGAAGGCATCGCGCTGTGGGGGGAATTGAAGCCGCTGCTTACGCAGGATGCCATCGTCGAACGCGCGCTGGCGTATTGCGACTGGGCCGTCTCCAAAGGGCTGCTGGCGATCCGTTCCCACGTGGATGTGTGCGATCCGCGCCTGCTGGCCACGGAGGCGCTGCTGCACGTGCGCGAGCGCGTCAGGCCCTACCTGGATCTGCAACTCGTGGCATTTCCGCAGGACGGTCTGTTGCGCGCACCGGATGCGCTCAACAACCTTCGCCGCGCGCTGGACCTTGGCGTCGATGTGGTGGGCGGCATTCCGCATTTCGAGCGCACGATGGCCGACGGCGTGGCGTCGGTGAAGATGCTCTGCGAGGAAGCCGCCGAGCGCGGGTTGCGCGTGGACATGCATTGCGACGAAAGCGACGATCCGATGTCGCGCCATATCGAGACGCTGGCGAGCGAATCGGTACGGCTGGGTTTGCAGGGACGCGTCACGGGTTCGCATCTGACGTCGATGCATTCGATGGACAACTACTACGTCTCCAAGCTGCTGCCGCTGATGCGAGAGGCCGGCGTATCGGCCATCGCCAATCCGCTGATCAACATCACGCTGCAGGGGCGGCACGATACCTATCCCAAGCGGCGCGGCATGACGCGCGTGCCCGAGATGCTTGCCGCCGGCATTCCTGTGGCCTTCGGTCACGACTGTGTGATGGACCCCTGGTACAGCCTTGGCTCGGGCGACATGCTCGAGGTGGCCCACATGGGTCTGCACGTCGCGCAGATGACGGGGCAGGACGCCATGCGGGCGTGTTTCACCGCTGTGACAGAGGCGCCGGCACGTATCTTGGGTCTCGAAGGCTATGGGATCTCGCCGGGCTGCCGCGCCGATCTGGTGCTGCTGCAGGCGCGGGACCCGGTGGAGGCGCTCCGCCTGCGCGCAACCCGGCTGCTGGTGATGCGGGCAGGGAATGTCATCGCCCGCACGGCGCCGGCCACCACGATGCTGACGATCGAGGGTCGACCGGCTCAAGTCGACTTTCAGTTACACCGGGCATGACGGTGTGGCGCGTTTTTTGAAGAATCGATGAATTTTGTGTTGACAGAGATCGGCTTGCTCAGCATAATCTCTTTCTTCGCATCGCAGCAGCAATGCAGCGAAACGAAGCCCAGATGGCGGAATTGGTAGACGCACTAGGTTCAGGTCCTAGCGGTGGCAACACTGTGGAGGTTCGAGTCCTCTTCTGGGCACCAAATTCAGAAAAGCCCCGCGCAAGCGGGGCTTTTTTCGTTTCTCCGCCCGGAAAGAAAGGCCCTCGAGGGCCTTTCGCGAGGACGAGAAAAGGTTGCGCTTGCAAGCGCAACCCGGGGTCGCGCATGGGTGACCGAGCCCTCTTCTGGGCACCAAATTCAAAGAGCCCCGCGCAAGCGGGGCTCTTTTCGTTTCTCCCCTGAGAGGACCGGCTCCAGGAAGAATGATTGACACTATCAGGCAATCCTCAGGGCGCGCCACTCCGTGCCGCTCCCGTCCGGCAACCCGCATTACGGTCTAACTGACACGCCGGCTTTGACCTATGCTCCAGTTTGATCGGGCACGATTCAATAACGCCCGGCAAGGTGGTTGCCATGTCCGTACTGTTCACGTGCGGGAGAGGGGAGGGCGCCGGGCATTGTCCCGGCTGGGAGCGCTGTGTCGCCGCGCACCCAGGGCACCATTCCTGTCTCCATCTGGGCTTCCTGATCGTGCTGCTTGCGAGCGCCGCGGCCTGCGCCGAGGAACTTGCGAGCGGGCCGCCGGGCGCGGATACGCCGCCATCGATTGTCCAGGACAAACGCGACGCGGGCACGCCGCCTGCGGAAGCCGCCACACCGGAATCCCCATCGCTCGAGCCACCTCGCATGGTGGCCATGGACGACGATCCTGATCAGCCCGCGCCTGTCAACGTGCTGGCTTCGGAGCAGATGGCGGTGCCCGGCGGAGAGCATGAGGTCGTGGGCAGCGCGGGACCGATCGATCGCCAGGTCGAAACATACCGGGCCGGCACGCGTCCGGCGATGCTGCATCTCGATGACATGACAACGGCAACCGGGTTCGTCGATGGCGGCACGCGCACCATGGCACTGGCGATGGATACGCCGCTGTCGCGCAACAGATCCGGTCCGACCCTGCAGTCCCGTGTCGAGATGGCATACCGTCCTGGCATGGCGCCGGTAGCCGGCAACTGGGACGCGCCACCGGGCGAGGCCAATGCCACCGGGCTGGCCGTGCGGCTGTATAGCTCCGCACCCACGCGCCTGAATGGTGTCTACCCCTTCGTCGAAGCGGACTGGTGGCAAGACAATCGCGCACGCACCATCAACATCAACGGCACGCGCATCGACACCGACGTGCTGCGTGGTCTGCTGTCCTTCAACGTCGGCGCGCACAGCAATTCGACCACCGGCCTGAAACTATGGGTCAAGGCGCGCGCAGGACGCAACGCGGGCGGAACTCTGGGTGCCAGATACCGTTGGTAAGGGATGGTGGAAGCAGTGTCGCGGTAGTGTCTGACGAGGGAGTATCTGGTATTCGAGAAATAATTTTCACGAAGTACTTGCGCGCGATGCGAATTGCGATACAATTCGGGCCTCGCGTGCGGCTGTAGCTCAGTTGGATAGAGTACTTGGCTACGAACCAAGGGGTCGTGGGTTCGAATCCTGCCAGCCGCGCCACCTATTAGAAGGGCTTCCAGCAATGGAAGCCCTTTTTCATTTTGGGTTGCTGTGCGAGGGTGTGTCCGGCTCGATTGTGCTCGGTTGACGCAACTGAAGACGCTGACCCACTCGTATGCGATGGCCGCTGCGGTATTCCATGGCGCAAAGCAGAGGCGGCGAAACGATGTTCGGCTGGCGGGCATCCTGATTCGAACAACTGCGAGAGCGCGGCGGCGCTGGATAGCGCAGTTGCCCTCAAGTCGTTCTGTCAGGGCTTATAAGCCCAGAGATTAGTCGCCGGCCCTTCGATGCCAAATGGCATTTCGCTCGCCTGAGAACTTGTGCCCTAAAGGCCGCGTCGCACAATCAGAAACCCCTTGGATCAGCATTTGGGCTTGTGCGCTTCGTGTAGATGCCGCTTTCGCCTGAATATCTGTGAACGCACTCGGTCCACAGGGCACGAACTGGCAAGCACCCAAAGCATCCTGCGGCCTTTCATAGCCCCCCAAAAAATCCAACCCCAATGTACGTTTCCCCGCGCAACCACTCGCCGGGGCCATTGACAGCCGCCAACCCGGAAGCACATTATTCGTCCCTATCAGATGCGCCTCCGGAGCAACTCGCGCCCCTGCTGATGCCCGGAAGGCCGCCATTCCCATGGGAAACGGGGTCATGAATTCATCCATCCGCAGATTGGCGGGCGCAGTTGCGCTTGCCGTTTTCCTTTCCGCTTGCTCGTCAACGTCGGAGCGTTCGGCAACTGATTCGGCCGTCGAACAGCCGCCGTCCGACCAAGCGATGAAAACCCTCTCGGCCGAGGTGTTCACCTACGCCTATCCGCTCGTTCTGATGGACGTTACGCGAGAGGTGGCGACGGCCAAGGTGCCGGTCAATACATTCGGTCACAAGCGCGCCTTTCCGGACGCAGCCTTTACCGACGTTGTCAGCCCGAATGCCGACACCTTGTATTCGTCGGCGTGGCTGGACTTGTCGAAGGAGCCGATGGTGCTGTCCGTGCCCGATACCAGCGGTCGCTATTACCTGATGCCGATGCTCGATGCCTGGACCAATGTCTTCGCGTCGCCGGGCAAGCGCACGACTGGTACGAAGCGCGGTGTTTTCGCAATCGTCGGCCCGAACTGGCAGGGGCAGTTGCCCAAGGGTGTGAAGGAGATCCGGTCGCCGACCGATATGGCCTGGCTGATTGGTCGGATTCAGACCAATGGCAAGCAGGACTATGCGAACGTGCACCGGCTGCAGGATCAGTTCCGCCTGGTGCCGCTGTCGGCGTGGCGCAAGGGCAGCCGTACCGCAGTGCAGCCCGTGCCGCGCGCAGCGATGATCGATACGGAGACGCCGCCGGCCGAGCAGGTGGCGGCGATGGACGCCCAGGCATTCTTTACCCGTCTGGCCGCGCTGCTGCCTGCCAATCCGCCCGCAGCCGATGACGCCGCGATGGTCGAGAAGATGCAGCGCATGGGCATCAAGGTCGGTCAGCCGTTCAAGACCACCGTGCTGGAGCCGTCGACGGCGCGCGCCGTGCAGGAGGGTGCGTCCGCCGCGCTGACGATGATCAAGGCCAATGGGCGCAAGAGCGCTGCCGGCAATATGGGCTGGCGTGTCCAGCGTGATATCGGGGTGTATGGCACGGACTATGGCCGCCGCGCCGTGGTGGCGATGTTCGGTCTGGGCGCGAATCTGCCCGAGGATGCGATCTACCCGACCGCGCGCGCCGATGCGATGGGCCGCCCGTTCGATGGCGGCAGCCGCTACGTCCTGCACTTCGACAAGTCACAGTTGCCGCCGGTGAAGGCCTTCTGGTCGCTGACGATGTACAACGAAAAGCAGGCATTCGTCAGCAACTCGATGCAGCGCTACGCGATCGGCAGCCGTGATCGCCTGCGCTACAACCGCGATGGTTCTCTGGACATCTATATCCAGTACGAACGGCCCGACGAGCGCAAGGTTTCCAACTGGCTGCCGGCGCCGCCCGACGCCTTCAATCTGATGCTGCGAGCCTACTGGCCGGACCAGGTGGTGCTTGATGGCAAGTGGATGCCGCCCGCCGTCCAGCGCGTGAACTGATTTCCCGCGCCACGCCCGGCAAGGGCGTGGCGAAGCCCCCATCTGAGTGCAGTGCGTCCGAGCGCAGTGGGCGCAATGCCTACCCTTAGAACTTGTACTTGATCCCCGCGTAGAACGCGCGGCCGCTGCCCGGGTAGAACACCGAGGTATTGGCCGTCCGCGCATCCGTGACGGTGCTGAAATCGCTGATATAGCGTTTGTCCGTCAGGTTGCGGGCATCGAGGAACAACGTCACGCCACGCTCGAACTCGTAGCTCGCCTCGATACCGAACAGCACGTAGCTTGGCACCTTGAGCGTGTTGGCGTAGTCCACCCATGCCCCGGTCGGCACCCAGTCGATCGTGCCCGCCACGCGCAGGCGCGAGTTTCGGCTATAGGCCAGCGTCGTGCGCAGCACGTGCTGCGGCACCCCGGCGATCCGGTTGTTGCCATAGACCGGATCGTTGTCGAAGCGGAAGTCACTGTAGTTCCAGAGTTGGGACACATTGACCTTGTCGCCGCTGCCGAACACGTTGCGTAGCACGTCTACATTCGCGCCAAGCTCCACGCCTTGCAGGATCGTCTTGTTCGCGTTGAACGTTGACGCGGGGATGTCGGGGCTGACCGTGTACTGCAGCAACTGGTCGCGTACCAGAGAGCGGTACAGCGTCAGGTCCCAGCCGAAACGGTCCTGCTGGCCGCGCGTGCCGAGTTCCAGCGTCCAGCCGTGCTGGGCGGCCAGTGGCACGAACTGCTGTGTCATGCCGATCGTCTGGTTCAGGTCCGTGAAATCGGGGACATCGGCGCTACGGGTGATGTCGATGAACGCCTGGACGTTCTTCTTTGGTTCCCACAGCACGCCAAACTTCGGATTCACGCCGCTGTAGCTCGTGGCGTCCGACTTTGGCGTTGGATTGGTGGGCAGGCCACCATAGTCCTTGTACTCGCGGCGGTTGCGGTACGCCTTGGCGCCAGCCATCAGCGCCACGGTGGGCAACACATAGAGGCGGTCTTCGAGATAGAGCTCGTAGTTGTAGGCATCCTGCGCCGAATTCAGCGTCTGCGCGCCACGATTGCCATTGACGTTGACGTACTGGCGCGCGTCGTTGTTGCCGCCGAAGAATCGCATCCCGGCGATCAACTGGTTACGCATGCCGCCAAGCGCGAATTCGCCCGTGTAGCGGGGCGCGAAGCCATAGGTCCAGTAGTCCTGGTCGATCACCTGGAAGATCGGGTGATACAGGCTCTTGTGGATCGCCCAGGTAGTGAAGTCGATCTGGCCGCTGTCGAGCTTGATGGTGGTGACATTGGCCAGGCGCTCGGTGCGCGTGTTGCGCGCCTGGTCGCCCGCCAGCGCGCTTGGCGATGCCATGCGCGGATTGTTCAGCGCATCGTTCAGAGAGAGCGTGCCGGGCAGCAACTGATCGACGATATAGGCGCCAAAGTAGAAGCGCGTCTCCACCGCCGGGCTGAACCGGTAGCCGACATTGGCGTTAAGCTGCTCGTACTGGCCGCGTTCATGATTGCGATAGCCGTCGGAATGGCTGACCGTGGCGTTGACCAGGAAGTCCCAGTTGCCGATCTGCCGTGACACCTGGCCACTGCCGCGCACGGTGCCGAAACTGCCCCCATCCAGGCGGACCATGTTTGGCGCGTCGGCGGTCAGCGCGGTGGGCGTAGTGAAGTTGATGGCGCCGCCCAGGGTGGTGCTGCCATACGCCAGCCCGTTGCCGCCCTTGTAGACTTCGGCGGCCGAAAGGCCGAGCGGATCAATCTGGTAGAAATCGCCGCTGCCGTCGGCAAAGTTGGTCGGCACGCCGTCCTGCAGGATTTCCAGGCCACGCGTGTGGTAGCCGCGCGCAATTCCCGAGCCGCGGATCGACAGCCGCAACTCCTGGCCGTAGCGTTCCTGTACGTAAACACCCGGTGCATCCTTGAGCACATCGCGCAGGTCGCTGGCGTACGTGTTGCTATAGGAGTCTGCATCGACAAAGCCCACGGATCCGGCTGACTGGAACAATGACTGGCGCTGCTGCGCGATGCCCGGGGCGGTCAACGAACCCGCTGCGGCAGCCGTGGCGGTGACAGGAGGAAGGGTGGGAATCTCGGCAGGAACGCTTGCCGGAACGGTTTGGGCGAAGGCCACACCAGACAGTGCGGCGGCAGGAAGCGCCGCTGCGCGGCGCCATTTTTTTTGTCGTTGCATTGCTTGCGGTCGATAGGCCCACGCCGAGGATTCAACGTGGGCCAGATATGCTCTTATTCTGGCTCGACCGCAAGGATACGGAGGGGAGAATCCGTGCGCCATGCGACACAGCGACGCAACGGACCTTCTTGCCTTATATCGAAAGTTGTCCCGCGCAGTTAGGGTCGCATGCGGCACCGTGAGCGTGCGCCGTTGCCGCGCTGCGCGCACTTCCGGGGGCAGGCTGGGTCACACGCTTCCAAGTCACGGGTGGCTGGCTTGCCAGCTTGCCGCGCAACTGGCGCGTTGCCGTGATCATGTTCGCCAGCGCCGCTTCCGTTTCCGGCCAGCCGCGCGTCTTGAGACCGCAGTCCGGGTTCACCCACAGCCGCTCCGGCGGAATCACTTCGCACGCCCGCTCGAGCAGCCGGGTGATGGCTTCCACCGTCGGCACGCGCGGCGAGTGGATGTCGTAGACGCCCGGTCCGATTTCATTCGGGTAGTCGAACTCCCCGAAGCCTTCCAGCAATTCCATCGCCGAGCGCGAGGTCTCGATCGTGATCACGTCGGCATCCATGGCTGCGATGGCCGGCAGGATGTCGTTGAACTCCGCGTAGCACATATGGGTGTGGATCTGGGTCTGGTCAGATACGCCGGCGGCCGACAGCCGGAAGGCATTGACGGCCCACTCGAGATACGCGGTCCAGTCGTCGCGGCGCAGGGGCAGGCCTTCGCGCAATGCCGGTTCGTCGATCTGGATGACGCGGATGCCGGCCGCTTCCAGGTCGCGTACCTCGTCGCGGATCGCCAGGGCCAGTTGACGCGCCGTGGTGGCACGTGGTTGGTCGTCGCGTACGAATGACCATTGCAGCATTGTCACCGGGCCAGTCAACATGCCCTTCATCGGCTTGTCAGTCAGCGACTGTGCGTAACGGGCCGTGTCCACGGTCATCGGCTCGGGGCGATACACATCGCCATAGATCACCGGCGGCTTGACGCAGCGCGAGCCATAGCTTTGCACCCAGCCGTTCTCGGTGAATGCGTAGCCGCAGAGTTGTTCACCGAAGTACTCGACCATGTCGTTGCGCTCGGCCTCGCCATGCACCAGCACGTCGATGCCAAGTGCTTCCTGCTTGCGTACCGCCAGTTCGATCTCGCCACGGATGCGCTGCAGGTAGTCCAGCGCGCCGATCTCGCCACGCTTGTATGCCGCGCGGGTTTGCCGGATCGCCGTGGTCTGCGGGAACGATCCGATCGTGGTGGTGGGCAGCGCGGGCAGTTGCAGCGCCTCTCGCTGGCGTTCGATGCGGATATCGAAGGCGCTGGCGCGATCGGCCATGTCGGCGGTAACAGCCGCCAGGCGACCTTGTACCTGCCGGTTGACCACGCGGCGGGACGTGCGGCGCGATTCGCGTGCCGCGTCGGATGCCGCGAGCTGCGTCGCCACTGCGGCTTCACCCTGATTCAGCGCCACGGCCAGCGTGCGCAGTTCCTCGAGCTTTTCTGAAGCGAAGGCCAGCCACGATTTCAATTCGGGATCGAGGCGCTGTTCGGCATCGAGCGATACGGGCACGTGCAGTAGCGAGCAGGACGGGGCGATCCAGAGACGGTCGCCGAGTTGTGCGTGAAGCGGGGCGAGCGTCGCCAGTACGGCACGCAGGTCCGCGCGCCAGATGTTGCGGCCGTCGATCACACCTGCCGACAGCACCGCGTTGGCGGGCAGCACCCGCAGCCAGGTTTCCAGTTGCTTGGGCGCGCGCACCAGATCGATATGGAAGCCATGCACCGGCAGCGCGGCGGCGCGTGCCGCATGGGGAGCGGCGGTGTCGAAGTAGGTAGCCAGGAGGACCTTCGGAGGCGCGTCGGCCAGATCGCGGTAGGCGCGATCCATGGCGTCGAGCCACTCGGCGTCGATATCTAGGCACAGTACCGGCTCGTCGATCTGCACCCATTCGATACCGCGCTCGCGCAGTTGCGCCAGGATGCGGCGGTAGGCCTGCACGACCTTGGGCAGCAAGGTGAGGCGATCGAACCCCGGGACGTGCGACTTCGACAGGTACAGGTAAGTGACCGGGCCGATCAGGACGGGGCGCGTGGCCAGGCCCAGTGCCAGGGCTTCATCGACTTCATCGAGGAACCATGTAGGTCCGCCATCGAACGTGCTGTCCGCATCGAGTTCGGGGACGAGGTAGTGGTAGTTCGTATCGAACCACTTGGTCATTTCCATGGCCGGCTGGGCGGCATTGCCGCGTGCCAGTTCGTAATACTGGGCCAGCGTCAGCGATGCGGCGTCAAAGCCAAAACGCTTCGGCAGCGCGCCCAGCAGTGCGGTCAGTCCGAGCATCTGGTCATACCAGGCGAAGTCGCCGGCAGCCACGGTCGCCAGGCCGGCATCGGCCTGCAGCTGCCAGTGACGACGTCGCAGCGTGGTGCCGGTTTCGCGCAAGGCGGCTTCGGGTGTTTCGCCGCGCCAGAACGCTTCCTGCGCGAATTTCAACTCACGACGCGCGCCAATACGCGGAAATCCGAGGATATGTGTGCGTGCCATTCGTTACTCCCAATCCGATGTCTGATGTGGCGCACAGTTTCGGATTGCGGGTAAAATGAATCAAGCGATAAGTTCTAAACAAAGAATGAATGAAATTCATATCAAAAACGAGACTGGGCGATGATTGAAGTCCGCCATTTCCGCTCGCTCGTGGCCATCGCCGAATCGGGCAAGCTGGCAACGGCCGCTGAACGCGTGCACGTGAGCCAGTCGGCGCTCTCCCATCAGATCAAGGCCATCGAGGCGCATTACGGTATGCCGCTGTTCGATCGCACGCGCCAGGGATTGCGTTTTACGCCCGCAGGGGAACGCCTGCTGGCCCTGGCACGCGAGGCGTTGGCGGCGATCAGCGCGGCCGAGCGCGATCTGCTGCGCCTCAAGGGCGATACGCGCGGGGAGTTGCGTGTGGTACTCGAATGCCACACCTGTTTCGACTGGCTGATGCCTGTGATGGACGAGTTCCGTCGCCGCTGGCCCGAGGTGGAGGTGGATCTGGTAGCCGGATTTCACGCAGACCCGCTGGCACTGTTGAACAACGGCAAGGCGGACATGGTGATCGGATCGAAGCCGCCGGTAAAGCGGGGCCTGACCGTTGCGCCGTTGTTCCGCTTCGAGATTCTGGCGGTGATGGCCAACGAGCATCGGCTGCGCAGCAAGCGGCGCATCGAGGCACAGGACCTGGCGGGAGAAACGCTGATTACCTATCCCGTGCCGGAGCAGCGGATCGATCTGATCCGCGAGGTGCTGGAGCCGGCGGGTATTCATCTGCAGCGGCGCACCGCGGAGCTTACGGTGGCAGTGCTGCAACTCGTGGCCAGCCGGCGTGGCGTCGCCGCGCTACCGAACTGGGGCGTGAAGAACTACGTCGATCACGACTACGTGCTGGCCAAACGCATCGGCACGAAGGGGCTGTGGAGCGAGCTATACGCGACGGTGCCGGCCGCCATCGCCGACCGGCCCTATGTGGACGATTTCGTGTCGATCGTGCGCGATATCTGCGCGGCCGAACTCGACGGGATTGAACTGCTGGGGACGCCAGCCTAGCGGCTCAGGCTCAAGCTCAGGCTCAGGCGTGGGCAGCCTCGGCTTCGACCTCAACGCCACCCACCAGAAGCATGTCGACGTCGTCGGAGAACTCGGCGTCGACAACCTCGACTTCAACGCCGTAGCCGACTCGGCGCACGAACAGATGCAACAGGTCAGCCGCCGGCGCTTCGCAGCAGAGGTTGACCATGTGGCCGCGTTCGCTGTCGACCTGAAGTTGGCGCAGTGCGAGCCCCGTGCGACGGGCGCTGGCAAGCACCCATTCCAGGCTACCGAAGACGTCGGCGCGGTCGAGGCGGAGGGCGAGCTGGAGGGTGGGCAGGGGCATGGCAGGGTCCGGAAGCAAGGCGTAAGTGATGCGTAAGCGGTTCGGTAAATTTACCAGCGCACCCGCAAAATTGGCTTCTGATTTTTCTGTGTAGACCGCCGATTTTCAGAATGAATATCTTCGTCGGTGTAAATTTGAGGTTATTTCATCTTCACTGGACGATTTTCCGTGAACAACCCGCTCAAACTCGATGAGATCGATCGTCGCATCCTGCGCGAATTGCGCCGCGACGGCCGCATCTCCAATGCGAAGCTGGCCGAGCGTGTCGGCCTGTCCGCCACGCCTTGCTGGAACCGGGTCAAGGCCCTGGAGGACGCTGGCGTAATCAGTGGCTATGCCGCGCTGCTGAACCAGAAGGCGCTGGGCTTGCCCGATACGGTGCTGATCGAAGTCACACTCGATCGCCACGACGACGAGATGTTCAATCGATTCGGCGAGGCGCTGGCGCAGTTGCCCGAAGTGCTGGAGGCCCATCTGCTGACGGGCGAGTACGACTACCTGATCAAGGTGGCGGTGGCTGGCACGGAAGGCTATGAGGAATTCCTGCGCCACAAGCTCTACAAGCTTCCCGGCCTGCGGCACAGCCACTCGACTTTCGTGCTGCGCACGCTGAAGCGCGAGCCGTCGGTCGAACCCTGATCCTGGCTGGAATCTAGCGGGCAGCCAGCCTGCCAAGCCGGGGCGCGAGCGCGGTAGTCACCACACCCATCCCAATCAGCGCGAGGCCGATCGACAGATCGAGCGAGATCTGTTCGTGCCATGCCACGGTCGACAGCACCAGCCCGATCACCGGAACACCAAGCATGGCAATCGAGGTGGCGGCCGGCGGCAATGACTGCGTCACGTTCAGCACGACGATAAAGGTCAGCGCGGTGGCGAGCGGTCCCGTATAGGCGATCACCGGCCAGATGTCGACCATCGCGCCCAGGTCGGGCGCGCCATCTCGCAACCAGGCGAGGGCAATCAGCGGCACGGTTGCCACGGCGCATTCCCAGGGAATCATCTCCGCGCCGAGCCGGGTTGCACGATTTGCGCGCAACTGAATGATGCTGACCGACCACGCCAGTGATGCCCCGAGCAGCATCGTCAGGCCCATCACCGTGTGCAGTTCCCAGCCGCCGAGCGCCGGCGCGACGATCACGGCGATGCCGGCGTAACTGAATGCGGTCGCCAGCCATTGCAGGCGCGAGGGCCGCTCGCCGAGCACCAGCGAGGAAAGCGGGATCACCCAGATGGCGGTCGCATACGCGATCACCGATGCGCGGCCCGGCGGCACGTACTGCAGCGCCCACAACGCCAAGGCCGTGAATGCGCCCATCTGCAGCAGGCCGACGCCGATCACCAGCGGCCATTCCTGCCGCGAGGGCAGGCGGAGCCTGCGCAGGGCGCCAAGCACGAGGAAGCTGATCAGCGCGGCCGAGCCGAAGCGGCAGGCGGCGAACCAGAGCGGGCTGATGTGGGCCAGCCCCATCTTCATGACTGGCCAATTACCGCCCCAAATCACGACTGCACCAATCAATGGCAGAAAAGACCGGAATCCGGTGGTCGCCGGAGCGCGGGAAGAAGCGGTGGATGGGGTGGTAGCGGACATGCGAGGCGAGAGAGATCGTTTGCGAAAAGTCTACGATTCATCGCCCGGCATCAGTAACCGGATCGCACTGCTACAGTCGTCCAGTACGGCATAGAATGCTGAGAGTCAAAACTTTGGAAGCATGACATGCTGGACATCGAACTCGATGCCACCGACATCCGGATTCTCGGCGAACTGCAGCGTGATGGCAGCCTGACCAATGTGGAGCTGGCCAGCCGGGTCAGTCTCTCGCCCTCTCCATGCCTGGCGCGAGTGAAGCGTCTGGAGAAAATCGGCGTGATCTCGCGGCGCGTCACGCTGCTCGACGCGCGTCGGCTGGGCCTGAAAGTCGTGGTGTTCATCTCCGTGTCGCTCGACAAGCAGCGGCGAGAAACGCTCGATACGTTCGAGCGGCGAATCGCTGCGTTGCCTCAGGTGATGGAGTGCTACCTGATGTCAGGAGATGCCGACTATCTGTTGCGTGTAGTAGTACCCGACGTGGAAGCGCTCGAGCGGTTGATCATCGACCAGATCACCCGCATCCCCGGCGTGGCGAGCATTCGGTCGAGTTTCGCGCTGAAGCAGGTGCTGTACAGCACGGCGCTGCCGCTCGGTTAGGTCGAATCCCGCAGGTTCATAGCCTGGCGCGCACGGCCGCCCGCAGCGCTGGCAGCAATTCGGCTTCGAACCAGGGCTGCTTGCGCATCCAGCCGACAACGCGCCACGAAGGGTGAGGCAGCGGAAACAGATTGGGGCCGAAACGGCGGAAATCGCGCACGATCTCCGTCATCGTAGCGCCGACTTCGCCTTGCAGGTAATAAGCCTGGGCGTAGCTGCCGACGAGCAGCGTCAGACGGTCTTCCGGCAGGAGCCGCAGGATGGCGTCGTGCCAGAGCGGTGCGCACTCGCGGCGTGGCGGCAGGTCGCCGCTCGGACCCTTGCCGGGGTAGCAGAAGCCCATCGGCATGATTGCCACGCGCGATGCATCGTAGAACGCGTCGTGGCTCAGGCCCGTCCATTCACGCAGGCGGTCGCCGCTGGGGTCATCGAACGGAATGCCGCTGGCGTGTACCCGTGATCCCGGTGCCTGGCCGATGATCAGGATGCGAGACGTGGCGCTGAACTGCACGACGGGCCGTGGGCCGGCAGGCAGATCGGCGGCGCATCGGGTGCAGGATGCGATGTCACGCCGCAGGCTCGTGACGATAGCCTGCGCGCGCTGTGGGGACTTTGTGACCATGAGCGGATTCGACGCGGTGTGCGTATATTACTGGCCTCTACGCCACGCGATGCAAAGGACCAGAGTATGACGACGCAAATCGAAACCGCAATCCTCGCCGGCGGCTGCTTCTGGGGGATGCAGGACCTGCTGCGGCGGTACCCCGGCGTGCTGTCTACCCGGGTGGGCTACACCGGCGGCGACGTGCCGAATGCCACTTATCGCAACCACGGCACACACGCCGAGGGCATCGAGATCGCCTTCGATCCGAGCCAGATCAGCTATCGCCAGATCCTGGAGTTCTTTTTCCAGATCCACGACCCCACCACGAAGAATCGCCAGGGCAACGATGTGGGGACGAGCTATCGCTCGGCGATCTATTACCTGAACGACGAACAGAAGCAGACGGCGGAAGATACCGTGGCCGACGTGAATGCGTCCGGACTATGGCCTGGCAAGGTCGTGACCGAAATCGCACCGGCCGGACCGTTCTGGGATGCCGAGCCGGAACACCAGGACTACCTGGAGCGGTATCCGAGCGGCTATACCTGCCACTTCATCCGGCCGGGCTGGAAGCTGCCGAAGCGAGGTTGAGGCAGGGCCGGAGGTCTGCCTGCGGCCGGTGAGGTTTTCGACAATCTTGTCCGTATCCTGTCAGGATGACTGTACGTTTATACAGTATAGTTATGCCGACCACGCGGTCAGTGAGGCGCAGCGAAGGTGAGATATCCCTTCAATTGTCGCCTCCAACTATCTGATTAGAGAGGACAAATTGTCAGATTCCGGCACCATTCGCATTCGCGGCGCCCGTCAGCACAACCTCAAGGACGTTGATCTCGACTTGCACACGGGCCAGATGACCGTGGTGACCGGGCCGTCCGGTTCGGGAAAGTCGAGCCTGGTGTTCGACACGCTCTACGCCGAGGGCCAGCGTCGCTACGTCGAGACGTTCAGTGCCTATGCGCGCCAGTTCCTGGATCGCATGGATCGGCCGCAGGTCGACAAGGTGGATGGTGTTCCGCCGGCTATCGCGATCGACCAGACGAACCCGGTGCGTAGCTCGCGGTCCACGGTCGGCACGATGACCGAGCTCAACGATCACCTGAAACTGCTGTTCGCGCGCGCCGCGGAACTGTACGACCGGCAGACCGCCTTGCCGGTACGGCATGACTCGCCAGAGACGATTTATGCGGAACTGGTGGCCCGGACGAGCGCGGGGCAGCCGTTTGCCGATGCCCGGCTGGTGCTGACATTCCCGGTCGAGCTGCCGGAATCGGCCACCGAGGAAGAAGTCGCCCAATGGCTCTCGGTCAGCGGATACACCCGGGTGCACGGCCAGCGCGTGGTCGAATCGGCGACCGGAAACCGCAAGGTGCTCGACGTGGTGGCGGACCGTTTCCGTATTGGCAACGTGGAGAAGGCGCGGGCGCTCGAGGCCATCGAGGCCTCGCTCAAGCGTGGCAGCGGCCGTGTCAGTGTGCATGTGGTGACGGACGAGGGTGAAGGGCCGGTCTGGAAGTTCTCGACCGGGCTGCATTGTCCGGAAAGCGATATCCGCTATGCGGACCCGCAGCCAGCGCTGTTCTCGTTCAATTCCGCCTATGGCGCGTGCGATGCCTGCCGTGGATTTGGGCGCGTGATCGGTGTCGATCTGGGGCTGGTGATTCCTGACGTCCGCAAGTCGCTGCGCGATGGGGCGATCAAGCCGATGCAGACCCCCGCGTGGAAGGAGTGTCAGGACGATCTGATGCGCTACGCGGCCAAGGCCGGCATCCCGCGTGATCTGCCGTGGAACCAGCTCAGCGAGGCCGAGCAGCACTGGGTGATCCACGGGTCCCCAGACTGGAACGGGCAGTGGAACAAGCAGTGGTACGGCGTGATGCGGTTCTTCAACTACCTCGAGTCGAAGGCCTACAAGATGCATATCCGCGTGTTGCTGTCGAAGTACCGCAGCTACACGCCTTGCGAGACCTGTGGCGGTGCCCGCCTGAAAACCGAGGCGCTGCAGTGGCGCCTGGGGAGCGCCGGGAACGCCAACGCCGTGCTGCCGCCGGCGGACCGTTTCCTCCCGCGCGGCGTGGACTGGAGCCGCGCCCAACTGGAAGCACTGCCCGGCCTGACCGTGCACGACCTGATGCTGATGCCGATCGCGCGCATCCGCCGTTTCTTCGACGACCTGACGCTGCCGTCGGCGCTGCTCGACGATGCGCTCAAGTTGCTGCTGGCGGAGGTCCGCACGCGGCTCAAATACCTGTGCGATGTGGGTCTGGGTTATCTGACGCTGGACCGCCAGAGCCGCACGCTTTCGGGCGGGGAAGTGCAGCGGATCAACCTGACCACGGCGCTAGGCACCTCGCTCGTCAATACGCTGTTCGTGCTTGACGAGCCCAGTATCGGCTTGCATCCGCGTGATCTGAACCGCATCGTGGAAGCCATGCATCGCCTGCGCGACGCTGGCAATACGCTGGTGGTGGTGGAGCATGACCCGTCCGTGATGCTGGCCGCGGATCGCCTGATCGACATGGGGCCGGGGCCGGGCGAACGTGGCGGCATGATCATCTTCGACGGAACGCCAGAGGCCATCCGCAAGGAGCGGACCCTCACCGGGGACTACCTCGGCGGACGCCGCCGCGTGACGGACACGTCGGACTGGCAATTGCGCCCGATCGACGCCGCCACGCCGCGTCTGCGGCTGGAAGGGGCGCGCGAGCATAACCTCAAGGACGTCACGGTCGAGATCCCGCTCAATCGCCTGGTCTGCGTGACCGGTGTGTCGGGCTCGGGCAAATCCACGCTGCTGCAAGACGTCCTGTATCCGGCCATGGCACGCCATTTCGGCAAGGCTACCGAGTCGCCGGGCGTGTTTCGCGAACTGGTTGGCGCGGACCAGGTCGATGACGTGGTCTTCGTCGACCAGTCGCCGATCGGCAAGACTGCTCGCTCGAACCCGGCCAGCTACGTTGGCGCGTTCGACGAGATCCGGAAGTTGTTTGCCAAGGCGCCGCTGGCACTGCAGCGCGGCTATACGGCTGGCACCTTCAGTTTCAACTCTGGCGATGGCCGTTGCCCGACCTGCGGTGGTTCGGGGTTCGAGCACGTCGAGATGCAGTTTCTCTCGGATGTCTACCTGCGTTGCCCCGATTGTGATGGCACGCGCTATCGCGCTGAGGCGCTGGAAGTCAAGATCGAGCGCGCCGCGCGCGGCCAGGCGCCACGCGCGCTGAGCGTGGCCGACGTGCTGGAACTGACGGTCAGCGAAGCCACGGCCCTGTTCGAGAGCGATCCTGCCGTGTTGCGCGTGCTGGCGCCGATTGCGGACGTCGGCCTGGAATACGTCAAGCTGGGGCAGCCGGTGCCGACACTGTCTGGCGGCGAGGCGCAGCGCCTCAAGCTGGCCGGCTTTCTGGCGGAGGCGGCGCAGGCCCAGCCGGTCAAGAACCGCAAGGCGGTGGTGTTGCCGAAGCGCCTGTTCATGTTCGACGAGCCCACCACCGGGCTGCACTTCGACGATATTGCCAAGCTGATGCGGGCTTTCGGCAAGCTGCTCGACGGCGGCCATTCGCTCATCGTCATCGAGCACAACCTGGACGTGATCCGTGCTTCGGACTGGATCGTCGATTTGGGTCCGGAAGGCGGCGACGCCGGCGGCGAGGTGGTCTGCGTGGGGACCCCGGACGACGTCCGGGCGTGTGCCGAATCGCATACCGGCCGCGCGCTGATCCACTATGACGGGGCGTTGGGCGAGGCCGGCACGCTGGCGGCGGAGCGCGCCGAGACTGCGGAACATGGCCTGCCGCTGCAGGCGGCGGTGCAGGCCGCGCGGGCGCGCCGCGCCATCGAGGGCGAAAACGTCGTGCGTATCGTGAATGCCCACGAGCACAACCTCAAGTCGCTCAACGTCGATATCCCACACGGCAAATTCAATGTCATCACCGGGGTATCGGGTTCGGGCAAGTCGACGCTCGCGTTCGACATCCTGTTCCACGAAGGACAACGCCGCTATCTGGAGTCCCTCAACGCCTATGCGCGTTCGATCGTGCAGCCGGCCGGGCGGCCTGAAGTGGATGCGGTCTATGGCATTCCGCCCACGGTGGCGATCGAGCAGCGCCTGTCGCGTGGCGGGCGCAAGAGTACCGTGGCCACCACGTCGGAGGTCTGGCACTTCCTGCGGCTGCTCTACGTCAAGCTCGGCATCCAGCATTGCGTGCACGACGGCGCGCCCGTGACTTCGCAGAGTCCGGCATCGATCGTCGCCCAGCTGATGCGCGATCATCGCGGCCAGCACGTGGGCTTGCTGGCGCCGCTGGTGGTCAACCGCAAGGGTGTCTATACCGATCTGGCCAAGTGGGCCAAGGCACGTGGCAACACGCATCTGCGCGTTGATGGCGAGTTCCTGCCGGTCGATCCGTGGCCACGCCTGGACCGCTTCCGCGAGCACACGATTGAGTTGCCGGTGGGCGATATCGTCGTGTCGCCGGACAATGAGGCGGAACTGCGCGCGCTGCTGGAGCAGACACTCGAACTCGGCAAGGGGGTCATGCATCTGCTGGCCCCGCTCGATGGATTGCACGACGCGATGCAGGGAGGCAAGAACACCGGGCACGTGGGCGAAACGAAGGTGTTTTCGACCAAGCGTGCCTGTCCGGTCTGCGGCACGAGCTATCCGGAGCTTGATCCCCGCATGTTCTCGTACAACAGCAAGCATGGCTGGTGCAACACATGCGTGGGCACGGGTCTGGCGCTGACACGCGAGCAGCGTGCCGCGTTTGACGATACCGTGCTCGGTGGCGATGACCGTGGCCGTGAGCAGAGCCTGCCGTCGGAAGAGCAAGAGCCGGAGGGCGTGGGTGACGCGGCGTGTCCCGATTGCAGCGGGACGCGTCTCAATCCCGTGGCGCGTGCGGTAACGTTCGATACCAATGCGATTACCGATGTGGCGCAATGGACGGTGTCCGATACCCGTCGCTGGGTGGACGGTTTGCGCCTGAAGGGGCGCGATGCCGAGATCGCGCGCGACGTGGTGACGGAGATCGCCAGCCGCTTGCAGTTCCTGGAGGAGGTGGGGCTCGGTTACCTGAGCCTGGACCGCGCCGCGCCGAGCCTGTCTGGCGGCGAGGCCCAGCGTATCCGCCTGGCCGCGCAGCTCGGCAGCAATCTGCAGGGCGTTTGCTACGTGCTCGATGAGCCGACGATCGGCCTGCATCCGCGCGACAACCAGATTCTGCTCGATGCCTTGCGCAAGCTCGGCGACAAGGGCAATACGCTGGTGGTGGTGGAGCACGACGAAGACACGATCCGTCGCGCCGATCACATCATCGACATCGGCCCGGGCGCAGGCAAGCGCGGTGGCAGCCTTGTGGCGCAGGGCGGCGTGGAAGCGCTGGCGGCGGCCAAGGATTCGACCACCGGGCAGTTCCTGGCCCATCCGATGATCCATCCGCTGCAGGCGCGCCGTCCGGTCACGCCCGCACGCGCGGGCAAGCCCGCGGATCCGCCGCAATGGTTGACCGTCCACGGTGCCAACCTGCACAACCTGCGTGATGTCACCGCGCGGATTCCGTTGACGCGGTTGGTGACGATTACCGGTGTGTCCGGATCCGGCAAGTCGACGCTGGCGCGCGATGTGCTGATGACGAACCTGCTCGACGCGGTCGGTCGATCGGTGATGTCCTCGCCGGCCACGCGCCGCGCTCGGGCTGTGGCAGAGAAGGCTGGCAAGCCGACGGCGACCAAGTCGCTCAGCGTGGAACACGCGTGGCATGGCTGCGATTCGATCAGTGGCTGGGAATCGATCGACCGTGTGCTCGAAGTCGATCAGACCCCGATCGGCAAGACGCCGCGTTCCTGTCCGGCGACCTATATCGGCGTGTGGGACGCCATCCGCAAGATGTTCGCGGAAACGCTCGAAGCCAAGGCGCGCGGTTATAGCGCGTCGCGGTTCTCGTTCAATACCGGCGAGGGCCGCTGCCCGGCGTGCGAGGGCCAGGGCGTTCGGACGATCGGCATGAGTTTCCTGCCGGACGTGAAGGTGCCGTGCGATGTCTGCCATGGGCAGCGCTTCAACCCGGAAACGCTGGCGGTGACCTGGCGCGGCAAGAACATCGGCGAAGTGCTGACGATGGAGATCGACGAGGCGGTGGAGTTTTTCTCGGCCATCACGCAGATCGCGCATCCGCTGCAACTGATGAAGGATGTCGGGCTGGGCTACCTGACGCTGGGCCAGCCGTCGCCCACGTTATCGGGCGGCGAGGCGCAGCGCATCAAGCTGGTTACCGAACTGTCGAAGGTCCGTGACGACATCACGCGCCGCGGCCAGAAAGCGCCACACACGCTGTATGTGCTAGACGAACCGACGGTGGGCCTGCATATGGCGGACGTGGCGCGCCTGATCAAGGTGCTGCATCGCCTGACCGATGGCGGGCACAGCGTGGTGGTGATCGAGCACGATCTTGACGTGATCGCCGAGGCCGACTGGATTATCGACCTCGGGCCGGAAGGTGGCGCGAATGGCGGCACGATCGTTGGCGCGGTGGATCCCGAGGCATTGTCCCGCATTCGGGCCAGCCACACCGGCGCGGCGCTGGTGCCGGTGCTGGCACGCGCTGCGCAGGGTAGCGAAAGGGCGACGGGCTGAAGTCGGCGGAAGTGATGCCAGCGGGAGGACGAGGCCGGCTGGCCTTGCGGGCCGGCTAGTGCTCTCGGGTCGGCTAGCGCTTTCGGGCGGAACCGGGGGGCGTCGGCCCCTGGATCGCCGCCGCGCAGAAATCAATCAGTTCCTCCATCGGCGGTTCCGAGCGCGAGCGTTTCCCGCGCTCGCGCACCCAATGGGCCAGCGCGTAGACCACGGTGTCGATGAACCAGACCATGCGCAGTTTCATCACGTCGCGCGGCACGTTCGGAAACAACTGGTAGATGTGCTCCCGCACGCGGTACAGCGCGCTCATCGCGGTCCGATCCACAAGGCCTTTGCTCAGCAGACCCGGGCTGAACGTGGTCTGTGCCAATACCTGCAGGTAGTTGGTGCCCCAGTCCGTCTGGAGCACCACGTCGACCAGCGGACGAATCGTGGCATCCACCACGCCGTGAATGTCGACGGGCGTCCCGCGTTGCTCCAGCGCGTCGAGATAGCCGTTCCGAATCCGGTTGATCTCGTGCAGGCGGCGGTTGAGCAGATGGCTCACCAGGGCCTCGCGTGACCCGAAGTGGTAGTGCAGGGCGGAGCGGTTCTTCTGGCCGCTTTCCACCACGATCTGCCGTAGTGCCACCTGCTCCACGCCCTGCTCGGCAAAAAGCCGCTCGGCGATCTCGAGGATCCTTCTTGCCGTGTCGGTCAGGCCGTCGCCATTGTCGTCGGTCGCTTCCGCGTCGGGGCTGCCGTGCTTGCCAGCCTTGCCGTGCGCAGGTGGCTTGTGCTCGTCGGCGATGATGGTGCGCGCTTGCTTGAGCTTCATCAGAAATGTCCTGCCGTTCCCTGAGCTTCTCGGTGGATGAATGAAAGCCCGGCAAGGATACGGAAAAATCTGATGTCCGACATCTGTCGCGGTGCCGAATTCCGTCCGAATACCCGTCCAGTTGGGGAAAGTCCTAGCTATCTGAACCTTCGGATGGCCTTAGCCTTCGTCCTTGTCAATTTAATACGAGAGATTAAATGACGTGATGCAATCGCAAGATTGCACCTCAGGACACCGGGTCGGAGGAACCGGAGTCATGGGCCACCACACCAGAGGACGGGGATCCCAAAACATGAAGAAGACGCTGTTCGCCGCCATCGCCGGCGGCCTGCTTGCGCAAGGGGCGCAGGCACAATCTTCCGTGACGCTCTATGGCGTTGTGACGACGAGCATCCAGTACGTCAACCACGTGCAGAACACCAACAACGGCGTGCTGGCGCCGGGCAGCGGGTCGGACGTGTTCATGAACTCGTCGGGCATCGCGCAGTCGCGTTTCGGCCTGCGCGGTATCGAGGATCTTGGTGGCGGGCTCCAGAGCCTGTTCGTGCTGGAGAACCAGTTCAATACCGACAATGGACAGATGGGTAACGGCGGCCTGCTGTTCGGCCGTCAGGCTTACCTGGGCCTGCAGAACCAGTGGGGGAAGCTGACGTTCGGCCGCCAGTACACGTCGGCGTTTCTGATCATGGGTAGCTTCACGCCGGCGGCGTACGCGCCCGAGTTCGAGCCCGTGGTCGGCATTGCCGGGGCGAACTTCCGCGAAAACAACATGGTCCAGTACCAGGGCACGTTCGGCCCGGTTTCGCTGATGACGCACTGGTCGTTCGGAGAGCGCACCGGTACGTTCGCGGCCGGTTCGGCGTACGGTATCGGCGCGTCCTACCAGTCTGGTCCGTTCGGTGTCGCGGCAGCCTATGACGAAGTCAAGACGCTGAATACCGCCCAGGCATCGGGCGCGTCGGGTTCGAACGACTACGGTCGCGACATGCGCGCGATGGTCGCGGGCAGCTACCGTCTCGGACTGGTGAAGATGGTCGCCGGCTATCGCTGGGGCAACTCGGTGGCGCCGTCGACCGGCACGCCGACGCTGTTGCCGCATCGCGACAACATGTACTGGGCCGGCGTGTCCTGGGACGCCACGGCCGCGCTGCGCCTGACCGCGGCGTACTACTACGACGACATCAAGGACGCGACGATCGCTGGGCAGCACGTCAACCCGAAGAATCCTCAGCAGTACCTGGCGCTGGCCGACTACAACCTTTCCAAGCGCACGGATGTCTTCTTCGCGGTGATGTACGCACGCAACGCGTCGCTGAACTGGGACAACATCTCGTATTTGCCGAACGGTCAGTCGGTGGGCTATCTGCCGTCGACCTCGCAGGTCTATTACAAGACGCCTGATGCCAGCGGTCAGATGGGCGTTTCGCTGGGTCTGCGCCACATCTTCTGATCCAACTGAAAGCGAGGGCCTGCGCGGCACTCCACTCCGCGCAGGTATTCTGGCGCCGCAATGGATGTTGCGGCGCCGTTTTTGTTGGTCGCGTTGCTTCTGTCGCTGCCCTTGGCGCCGTCATGGGGGCGGGGTCGGGGCCGGCCGCCACCATTCCAGATCGTCCGACGTTGCCGAACGTAGGTATCATCATCATGTTTTCGCCAAACGGTCCGGACGATATGCAACGCAAGACTTTCCGCAATATGCAATGCCCGATCGCCCGCAGCCTCGAGCGGGTGGGCGAATGGTGGAGCATTCTGATTCTGCGCGATGCGTTCTATGGCACGAAGCGCTTCGACGAGTTCCAGCGAAACCTCGATATCGCGCCGAACATGCTGACGCGCCGGCTCAACGGCCTGGTCGAGGAAGGCCTGTTGGAAAAGCGCCAGTATTCGGAGCGCCCGCCGCGCTACGAGTACGTGCTGACCGATTGCGGACGGGATTTCCGCCCGGTATTGCTGGCGCTGCTGGCCTGGGGCAATCGCAACTTCGCGCCGGAAGGGCCCAGTGTCCAGATCGTCGATCGCGAAACCGGCAAGGTGGTGGAACCGATGCTGGTGGATACCGAGAACGGCGAGCCACTGCAGATGGGCAGGCGCCATGTGCTCAGGGCAGGGCCGGCGGCCGATGAGTCCACGCGCGCGAGGCTTTCTTCCGCGACATCTCACATGACGACGGCGGCTCCGGCAGCCCCGGCCGCCCCTTTGGCGCGGGAAGCCGGCAAGGTTGCGTGACGCGCCAGTGCCTTCCAGGTTGCTCCGAGAGCATTTCTGACATAGAGTCCAAGGCATAGCACCCGTCTTCCGACGGTTTTTTCCGCCGACTCCGGATACGACCTGATGCCACGTCTTTCCTATCCGTGCCTGGCCCTGGCCGCGTTGCTCGCAGCCTGCACCAGCACACCAATGCCTCCTCCCACCCCGCCACAACGCACGCCGCCCACAAGCGTGGCGCCTCCTGCCGGAAACTATGGCGGCGTCAGTCGGGCGCAGATGGAAGCCGCCGGCAACGCCTGCGAGAAGATGGTCGCTAACGCCGTCAAGAATCGATATCCGCAGCCGGGCAGCGTGATGATGATGCCGGACCGCGAGCGGATCTATCAGCAATCCGCCTCGCAAGCCGGCGTGAGCGGCGAGGGCACGTTCGAGCCCGATGGCACCGAGGAGAGCATGTCGTTCCGCTATACGTGCCTCTTCAACTTGCGCACCAACCACGTCGATGACGTGCAGATGCGCTACGGCCCGTACTATTGAACGGGCGGCCTTGCACCTGCGTGGCCGCTAGACCATTCCCCCATTCGCGCGTAACACCTGGCCATTGATCCAGGCCCCATCGGGGCTGGCCAGGAATGCCACCGCAGCCGCGATATCTTCAGGTGTGCCCAGTCGTTCGAGCGGATTGAGCTTCGCGAGCCGTTCGATCGTTTCAGGTGATTTGCCGTCGAGAAACAGATCAGTGGCGGTCGGCCCGGGTGCCACCGCATTGACGGTAATGGCGCGGCCGCGCATCTCCTTGCTCAGTACGGCGGTCATCGCTTCCACGGCCGCCTTCGAGGCCGCGTAGATGCCGTAGCGCTCCATGCGCAAGCCAATGACGCTGGTCGAGAGATTGATGATCCGGCCGCCATGGCGCAGGCGGCGGGCAGCCTCGCGCATGGTGTGGAAAGCCCCTTTCAGATTGATGTTCATCACGCGCTCGAATGCTGCGTCGTCAGACGCTGCGATCGTGTCGAGCACCATCACGCCCGCGTTGTTGACGACGATGTCGACGCCGTCGAACGTTGCCTCGGCTGCATCGAACATGCGGGCGACCGCGCTGGCATCGCTGACATCGGCCTGGAAGGTCATGGCCCGGCCGCCACTTGCTTCGAGCTTGCGAAGCAGATCCCCGGCGGTGTCCGCGCCGTTCGCATAGTTGATGACAACCGCGAAGCCGTCGCGGGCCAGCCGCGCCGAAATGGCGGCGCCGATGCCGCGTGATGCGCCGGTAACGATGGCGACCTTTTGTGATTCCCCCTGCGACGGCTGCGAGTGGTCTGTAGTCATGGCATTTCCTCGAATGAACTGAATCGGTGAGGGAACGATAGACCTTACGCCATGCTAGATAAACAGGCAGAATTCGGCATCAGTATTCGAAAATCCGAACAATATGGACCGGATCGACGCCATGCGCGTGTTCACGCGAATCGTGGAGCGGCGCAGTTTCACCGCCGCGGCCAAGGACCTCGACTTGCCACGGTCGTCGGTGACCGACGCGGTCAAGCAACTGGAATCGCGGCTTGGCGTGCGATTACTGCAGCGGACGACACGCCACGTGAGCCCGACGCTCGACGGCGAAGCCTATTTCCAGCGCTGTCTGCGGCTGCTGGCGGATTTTGAGGAGGCAGAGGCGGCATTCGCGGGCACCTCACCTAAAGGCGTGCTGCGGGTCGACGTGCAAGGGCAACTCGCGCGCCGCTTCCTGTTTCCGGCCTTGCCGGCATTTCTGGCGCAGCACCCGGGCATTACGCTGCAAATCAGTGAGGGCGATCGTTTGGTCGATCTGGTTCGGGAGGGCATCGACTGCGTGCTCCGCGTTGGCGAACCGCAGGACAGCGAGATGGTGGCCAGACGCGTGGCCCGGCTGGCGCAACTCACGCTCGCCGCTCCCCCGTACCTGGCGCGGTATGGCAATCCAGTGTCGATCGAGTCGCTTGGCGACCACAGCATGGTCGGGTTTCGCTCCACGCTAACCGGTGGCCTGCTGCCGCTCGAATTCATGACCGGTGGGGTCCGCAGTGAGGTCATGTTGCCGGCGCCCGTGTCGGTGAGCGGCGCGGAAAGCCTGGTGGCGGCATGTCGGCTAGGCCTCGGATTGATTCAGGTGCCGCGTTACCACGTCGAGGAGGATTTGCTCCGCGGCACGTTGGTCAGCGTGTTGTCGGAAATTCCCCCACCGACGATGTCGGTATCGCTGCTGTACCCTCGGAGTCGTCAGTTGTCGCAGCGAGTGAGAGTGTTTCTCGACTGGGTTTCGGCGGAGTTCGCAAAACATCGTGGAACGAACGGCGTAGAAGTCGACTGAACGCGCGATACTTGCCAGACATCAGTCAACCGGGCGTTGAAGCGAGTCCAGCAGACCTTCGCGTTTTCCCGTATTGTTGCGACTTGGCGATAGTTGACGTTGCAACGAAATCGCCGTTTCCGACACTCGCTCCCGTTCGACACCGTGCAGAACAACGCCAGCCAGCCAGCCTCCGCCGCCGCGCCCCTCGACACCCCGATGACCGCGCGCGAGAAGCGCGGCATGGCCGCCATCATGATCGCGGTCTCGCTGGCCACGCTCGACACGGCGATCGCGAATACGGCGCTGCCCAATATCGCGGCCGACCTGAACAGCACGCCGGCCGCTTCCGTGTGGATCATCAACGCCTACCAGCTGGCCATGGTGGCGACGCTGCTGCCGTTCGCGGCGCTGGGGGGCATTCTTGGCCATCGGCGGATCTATCTCGCCGGCGTGGTGGTGTTTATCGTCTCGTCGGTGATCTGCGCGATGGCGTGGTCGCTGCCATCGCTGGCCGCCGCGCGCGCGCTTCAGGGCATCGGCGCCTCGGCGATCATGAGCGTGAACACTGCCCTGATCAGCGCCATCTTTCCGATTCACCGCCTTGGTCGAGGTGTCGGGCTCAATGCGCTGGTGGTGGGGGTGTCCTTCGCGGTCGGGCCCACCGTGGCATCGGTCATCCTGTCGTTCGGATCGTGGCCGTGGCTGTTCGCGGTGAACCTGCCGATCGGGCTGCTTGCGCTGGCGATCGCCATTCCGTCTCTGCCGAAGACCAAACGTAGCGACCATGGTTTCGACCCGGTGGCGGCCATTCTTAACGTCATCACGTTTGCCTCACTGATCTTTGCATTGGGCGAAGGCGTCCAGCGCGCGCCGGCCGAATACGTGGTGGCCGCTGCAATCGTGTTCGTCATTGCGTTCGTATTGCTGCTGCGCCGCGAGCGCGGCCACCCGGCCCCGATGTTGCCTGTGGATCTGTTCAAGCGGCCGATGTTCGCGCTCTCGACGTTGACGGCAATCTGCTCATTCGCGGCGCAAGGGCTGGCCTTTGTGTCGTTGCCGTTCTATTTCGAGCATGTCCTGGGTCGGAGTCCGGTGGAAACCGGGTTCCTGCTCACGCCGTGGTCTGCCGTGGTGGCGCTGATGGCGCCGATCGCGGGCCGCCTTTCGGATCGCTATCCGCCGGGGCTGCTCGGCGGTATAGGTCTGGCGATCATGTCCGTGGGCATGGCATCGCTGGCGCTGATGCCGGCTGACGCCAGCGTCCTCAATATCGGTATCCGCATGGCGATCTGTGGCGCTGGTTTTGGCTTCTTCCAGTCACCCAACCTCAAGGCACTGATGGCAAGCGCGCCGCGCGAGCGTGCCGGCGGCGCCAGCGGAGTGGTGGCCACGGCACGGCTGCTTGGTCAGGCCACGGGCGCTGCGCTGGTGGCGTTGTCTTACAGCATTGCCGACAGCCACGGCCCGACGCTTGCGCTGGCACTCGGCGCAGGATTCGCGGGTGCGGCAGCCGTTGCCAGTGGGCTGCGGCTGGTGACGCCGCAGAGTGCCGATAGCGCCGCGATGCAAACCGCCAGAAAGTAATCGAGACATATCGCCGGACGTCTCCGCCGCCTATAGTGGTCCTGAAGGGGACCACGTATCGGGACAATGTCCCGCCTGGGACGTCCAACCGCCCGCCAGAGGCTGGAACGCCTGTCGCAAAGACATGGCGTGCATCGTGACCGGCTGGCGGCGCCGTGCCTCCCGCTGGCGCGCGTGCGAGGGAGGTAGCGATGAATCTAGCCGCCATTCTGGTCAGCGCGAGCGTGGCCGCGTCCGTGGCCGTGTCCTCCACGCCTGTCGAACGGCAGTTGCTTGCCATCAGTCCCCACGATTTCGCCCAGCAGTTCAATGCCGTTGCCCATGATTCCGGGGCAAAGATGGTCCTGCCGGATTTTCATGCCAAGCCGGGCTGGCATCGGGCCAAGACCAGCGAGGGAATTTCGGTGATGGTGCGCGGGGCGCCGACCGGCTATGCAATCGACGAAGTGATCGTGGTGTGCCAGACCGGCGAGCAATGCCTGCAGACGATTTCCACGGCGGCCCAGGCCATCGACTCGACCATCGACCAGACATTGCTGCAGTACTTCGTGGCCGCGCGCATCGCCGAGCAGATCGGCGAGGTGGCACTGGTGATCTCGGGGCTGGTGTATCTGGTGGTCTCGCCGGACGACCAGGACTACGTGGCGCTGGTTATTCGCCCCTATCTGCCGCAGCAGGAGTTGACCGCGAAGACCCAGGCGGCGCTGCAACCAGCGGCCTTGCCGCCACCCGGCGCCTTAGCGATGTAGCGGAGGCGTTGCGTGGGCCGCGCGCTCATCGCTATGCGAGTGATCGAGATCCATCGCGCGTTGTTCGAGTAGGCGCTGCAGTTCCGTTGCGCCACGATAGTAGTGCGCCAGCAGCAGGCGCAATTCGACGTCATCCAGTGGTTCGCGTAGCAAGTCGCCGTATGCGGCGGCGGCGCGCGCTGCCTGCTGCGCTGCGAAATCGATCAGACCCTGTTTGCCGGCGAGGAAGGGCGGAATCTCCCGAAGACTGACCGGAGGATCGTCGGCATCCTCGTCAGGGATGCCGGCACGCGCCGCCAGTTCCGCGGCCGCGCAATGCTGCAGATTAGCGCGATGCGCCAACTCGGCACGCCACTGAGGTTCTGTAGCCACCGCGGCCACGGCTGCCAACGATTCCGCGCACCGCCTGGCACGGAGGCTGAGCCGCGCCAGTGCAGTGGTCAGTGCTTCCATGACGTACGTCTCCGTTGCATCTCCACCTACTTTAGGTGACGCACGCCCGGTTCGCTCGCGGTACGAATCTTGCGTCCGGCAGTCCTCTTTGTGGCGGTCCTTTTACTCCGGCAATACAGCGATGGCCTCGATCTCGAACAACATGCCATCCAGCGCCAGGCGCGGCACGGGAATCAGCGTGCAGGCGGGGGCCGGCCAGTCACCGAGCATGGCTTGCCACGCGCGGCTGAAGATCGCCAGACGGTCCATCGAATGGTCGACGATGAGCACGGTGATCTTTGCGATATCAGGAATGTCGGCGCCGCCGGCCTGCAGCGCGACGCGCAGGTTGGCAAGCGCCTGTTTCACCTGCTCCTGGAAGCCGGCACGCAAGCCGCCGATCATGTCTTCCCCGCCTTGCCCGGCCGCGAAAATGATCCTTGCCGGGCGCGTCGCTACAGCCACATGCGAATAGCCGTTGAGCTTGGGGTCGTACAGATCGGGAGGATTCATGAACTGGAGATAGGGAGCGCGGGGCGATTCGAGCAGCATGGCAAGGTCCTCAGTGGAAAGTCGCGCCAGTATCAAACCTCAAGTGCGCTTGAGGTCAAGCTGTTTGTAGGCGAGTTTTCACGCTACGATGGCGCATCGTCCGTGACCAGTTTTCCACCACCATGAAACGCGCCCTCGAAGATCATGAAGACCACCCGTTGCGATCCGGCGATCCGCTCACCGTTGGCGAAGTTGCCGCGCGTAGCGGCGTCGCGGTGTCCGCCCTGCATTTCTATGAATCGAAGGGATTGATCTGCAGCACACGAAGTGCCGGCAACCAGCGCCGGTATCCGCGCGGGATACTGCGGCGCCTCGCGGTCATACGGGTGGCCCAGCGCATGGGCTTGCCGCTGTCCGTGATTGCCGAAGCGTTCAGCCGCCTGCCGGATGACAAGGCGCCGACGGTTGCGGACTGGCGACGGCTTTCAGCCGTATGGCGCGCGGATCTGGACGCACGCATCCGCACGCTGACGCAACTCCGCGATCAGCTCGATGGCTGTATCGGATGCGGGTGTCTGTCCCTGAAGGAGTGTCCGTTGCGCAATCCACAGGATGCGCTGGCGGAAGAAGGGCCCGGCCCGCATTTTGGGGCCGGGCCCTGCGAGCACCGGAAATCGGGCAAGGCGCGATGACCGGCGCGGCGGTGAAGCCGCCGGTCAGGGCGCCACGATCACCCGGGTGCGAATGAAGGCATCATCCTTCATCAGCGCCTCCGCCCAGCCGGCCGGCGGCACCAGGCTGATGTCGGTAATCGCGTAGCCGATATCGCCCTCGGTCTGCAGTTGCTGGGCCACGATATTCGCGCCGATCTCGGCCAGCGCCTGGTTGAAGTGCGACAGCGTGCCCGGGCGGTTGTAGTGGATGTTGAGCACGCGAGCCGGAGCCTGTTGCGGCGCCGGCTGAATCTGTGGCAGGTTCACCGCGCCCAGGGTCGCGCCGGTTTCGAGAAAGTTGACCAGCTTGGTCGCCACTTCCACGCCGATGTTCTCCTGCGCTTCCTCGGTGCTGCCGCCGACATGGGGCGTCAGGATGACATTCGGCTTGCCCTGCAGCGGCGAGACGAACGGATCGGCGTTACTGCGCGGCTCTTCCGGGAACACGTCGATGGCCGCGCCGGCCAGTTGCCCGTTGTCCAGCAATTGCGCCAGCGCCGGGATATCCACCACGGTGCCGCGCGAGGCATTGATCAGGATGCTGCCATGTCGCATGGCAGCCAGTGCCTTGGCATCCATGAGGTTGCGTGTCTGCGGCGTGGCGGGGACGTGCAGCGTCACCACGTCGGCCTGCAACAGGGCATCTTCGAGCGAGTGCACCGGCATGGCGCCTCCGATCGACAGGCGGGGGCGGATGTCGTAGAACACCACGCGCATGCCCATCGCCTCGGCCAGGATGCCAACCTGCGCGCCGATGTTCCCATAGCCGATCACCGCCATGGTCTTGCCCCGGATCTCGAAGGCGCCCTTGGCGGTTTTCTGCCATTGGCCGCTGTGGGCGGCGCGGCTCTTCTCCGGGATGCGCCGCATCAGCATGATGGCCTGGCCGATGACCAGCTCCGCCACGGAACGTGTGTTCGAAAAAGGCGCATTGAAAACCGGGATGCCGGCATGGGCAGCCGCGCCCAGGTCCACTTGGGACGTGCCGATGCAGAAGCAGCCGACCGTGAGCAGCCGCTGCGCCTTGGCGAACGCTTCGGCTGTCAGCGTGGTAGCCGAGCGGATGCCCAGCAGTTCGTAATCGCGCGTGGCGGCAAGCAGCGCGTCGCCGGCCAGGGCCTTGCCCTGGGTGGCGAGGTCGATCTGGTGGCGGCTCAGCAGTTGCTGGGCGCTGGCGTGGATGTTCTCGAGAAGCAGGGCGCTGGCCATGATGGTCGGGCTGAATGCAGGAGAGTTGGGAAGGCACGGGGCGTCCATACGCGATATGCGATATGCGGGACGCGCATGGGCACACCTTACCACCGACGCTTACCCGTGCTGTTGACGTGGGCAAGGGGATCAAGGCGATTCCCCCGGGACTCCGGAACCCCGGAGGAGTCGGGACAGCGAAAACATTCAACTCGTGAAATTAGAAAGCTGAATTCGGACCCGGGAGGAATCTGAGACGATGCAGCATCTGCGCCAGGAGGGGCGCATTGTCATCGTCAAGGGGAAACAAGAATGAAGCGCGCGCAATCGGCCGTCCTGACCGCTTTGGCAGCGGGAGGGCTACTGGCTCCGCTGGCATGTCACGCCACGGAAGGCGCACTGGGTCGCCCGGTGACCGGCACGAGTGTGTCGCCCAATGTGGCCGTTATCCCGTCCGAGCCGGTCTGGATTGCAAATTTGCAACAGCTTTACATGGACGGATCGGTCAGTGGCGGCCGGGAAGTGCCGATCGCCGGCAAGACCTCGATCGGTCTCGACGCGAAGGTCGCCTTCACGCTGGCCACGCTGATGAAGGTCTGGGATACCGGCGGAGGGGCGTGGAACTTTGCCTCGAGCTTTACGCTGCCCTACGTCTGGATGTCGGTCCATACAACTGCCGGTATAGGCAATTTCTCGCGTGGGACATCGGATCGGGCCTCCAATCTATACGACATGTACTTCAGCCCGATCATCGCGGGCTATCACTTCTCGAAGACCAGCCATATGGCGCTGAGCTTCAACGTGTGGGCGCCCACGGGCCAGTACGACAAGAGTGCGCTGGCCAACCCGAGCCTGAACAACTGGACCTTCGTACCGCAGATTGCATTTACGCATCTGATGCCGGAATACGGGCTCGAATTCAACGCGGTGGGGGCTTTCCAGTTCTATACGCGGAACACCGCTACCGACTATCAGAATGCGCCGCTGTTCACGCTCGACGTGATGGGCGTGAAGAAATTCGGCAAATGGGGCGCAGGCATCGTGATGGGCACCGTGCAGCAGCTGGGCAACGACAGCGGTCCGATTGCGGACCGCCTGAACGGATTCCGTGGCCGTGACTTCGCCATGGGCCCGATCGTGACCTACGACACTAAACTCGGCGGCAAGGCACCGCTGTCCCTCTCCCTGCGATGGGTACCGACCGTCGCCAGCAAGAACCGTCTGGACAGCACGGCGACGGTGATGGGGAGCGCGACGCTGGTGTTCTGAGGCGCGGCGTGTTCGCAGGTCCCCTTGGGATGAAGGGGCCGGCCTGGCAAGGTACTGGGTGCGTGATGGCACCGCGACTCGCGGTATCATCGCGCCCTTTGTCGTTTACGCCTTACCGCCTTGCCTCAAGCCGTACCCCGTATCGCCCCGCCGGCCCGCCGGCGTCAGCGCCCGCCGGTCACCCCCGGCCGCGCGCTTGGCCCCAATGATTTCGCGTTCTACCGTGGGTACCTGCAGGGGCTGGACCTCGGACGTCTGGCCGACCGCTATCTGGACAAGGGTCTCGATCTGCGCCTGGTCCGTTCCCAGCTTCTCTGGATCGAGGAAGCGCTTGCGCGAGGCGTCAGGCGTCTGGCTACCCGTCCGCGATCCGGTGGCAGCGGCCAGGAGCGGATGCTGACCGAGTCGGCGTGGCTGGCCCTGATTCATGCACCGGCCGGGGAATCCGTCACAGCCAGGCAGACCCGCCAGCGCAGGCTGCTGCGGGCGCTCGACGCGCTCCAGCCGATGCTGCTGACGCGCCCCACTGCAGCCGATGCGGTGAGTGGCTGGTTCGCCCCGGCCATCGCCGCAAGGCTGGCCGACGCCGGCTGGCAGACGCTGGGCGCATTGCAGGCCGCCGTGGGCGCGGGCGGACAGGGCTGGTACCGGCGCGTACCCGGCATCGGCGCGCGGACCGCACGGCAGGTGGAGATCTGGTTGCAGGAGCAGGGCGCCCATATCGGCGCGATGGCTGCCGTATTGGCGCCGGGGCCGCTCGAGTCGCTGCGTGCGCCGGGCGCACGCGCCGATGTCAGGGCGGTTCAGGGCTGGCTGGGCGGCTATCAGCCGGAAGGCGGGCACACCTGGCGCGCCTACCGGACGCAGGCCGAGCGGTTCCTGCTATGGACCCTGCACGCGCGAGGCAAGTCCCTGGCGACGGTGACGGCCGAGGATGGCGCCGCCTATATCGCGTTCCTCGCCGATCCGCAACCTTCCGCCCAGTGGGTGGGCCGGCGCGGCACGCCACGCGACCGCCATGACTGGCGGCCTTTCGAAGGACCACTCTCCCCTGCCAGCATCCGTCATGCACGCAAGATCCTCAGCACGCTGTATGGATGGCTGATCGAGCAAGGCCATGCGCGCGCGAACCCGTTCGAGGTGTTGTCTCTCCCGACTGGCGGGGACACCCCTCGCATCCAGGTTGCCCGCAGCTTCACTGAGCCGCAGTGGCGCTTCCTGCTGCGTCATGTGTCGGATCTGCTGGCCGACGACCCGCGTGCCGCGCGGTTGACCTTTATGCTGCACCTGGCACATGCCTCGGGGCTGCGTATCTCGGAGCAGGCGGCGGCTACGGTCGGGCATCTGACGTGGAACGGACACTGGACGCTTGCGGTGCCGGGCCCCAAGCCGCGCCAGATTCCACTTCCCGAGGCAGTGATCGATGCCCTGCGTGGGCATCTGGCAGCGCGTGGGCTGGGGCGCGGATTCGAAAGCCTGCCGGCTGCCACGCCGCTGATTGGCCGCGTCAAGATTGGTGACGAGGGTGGCGCGCTGTCGGTCGCGCAGATCGGCGCGATCTGGAAGCGGTACTTCGCCCAGGCCGCCACCTTGGCGGGGGCCGAGGATGACGCGGCGCAACTGGCCCAGGCCAGCGCGCACTGGATGCGGCACACGGCGGGTGCGCACGCAGTGGCGCGAGGCGTTGCGCTCGAGGTCGTGCAGCAGCAGCTTGGTCATGCGAGCCTGGACACGACGTCGATGTATGTGTTGGCTGCCTGATGGTCACGTGATGGTCACGTGATGGTCACGTGATGGTCACGTGATGGCCGGCTACCCGGCCTTCGTCGATTTCCTTCAGCCCGGCGCTCGAAAAATCTTACTTCGGTCAGCCTCCGACTCAGCGTAACCTGCCCGAATTCCGGGCGATCCGCACGAGAGGGAGCATTCGCATGACACGGGTGGGGCCGTGAACGAACTGATCGATATCGTCACGCCAACGCCGCCGTCGTGGATGCCGAAGACGGTAGGCTGGCTCGTGGTTGGCGTCGTGCTGCTGGTCGGCGTGCTCTGGCTGGCCTGGAGGACCGCGCGACGCTGGTACGCCAATCGTTTCCGCCGGGCGGCGCTCAGGGAATTGGCTGCCTTGCAGCAGACGGCGGATAGCGCCGAACGGGCCACGCTGCTCTTGTCGCTGGCCGAACTGCTCAAGCGGCTGGCACTGGCCCAGTGGCCCCGGCACTCCGTGGCGGCCCTGTCTGGCCCGGCGTGGCGCGATTTTCTGCACACCCATGCAGGTGGCGCGGGCGATGCGGTTCCGGCTCTCGCTGCGCTGATCGACGATGCCGAGTATCGCGGCGCGGCTACCCTGGCCCAGTGGCCCGAGGCGCAGCTTCGGGCAACCCTTGGCGCGTGCCGGATCTGGATCGCCGGCTATCGGCACGATGCGCACGATGGGCACGATGGGTACGATGATCATCTTTGAGTATCCCTGGCTGTTCGCGCTCCTGCCGCTGCCGTTGCTGCTCTGGTGGTGGCTGCCGCCATATCGCGAGGAAAGCGCGTCGGTCCGCTTGCCGTTTTTCGGGGAGGTGGCCAGTGCCGCTGGCCTGAAGCCCGCGCTCGGGGCGCACGTGCCACGGCGCAATCTCGTCCAGTTGCTGCTGGGGCCGATTGCATGGGGCCTGGTAGTCGTTGCGCTGGCCCGTCCGCAGTACCTCGAGCCGCCGCTGCAACGGACCCAGCCCGTGCGCGATCTGCTGCTGGCGCTCGATCTGTCGCAGTCGATGGACACGCGCGACTTCAAGACCCCATCGGGCGTCCTGGAGCCGCGTGTCGATGCCGTGCGGCAGGTGGTGGCGGATTTCGTGGCGCGCAGGACCGGTGATCGCATCGGGCTGATCGTATTTGGCGATGCCCCGTATCCGCTGGCCCCTTTCACACTCGACCACGCACTGGTGCGTGAACTGCTGGCCGACATGGTGCCCGGCATGGCCGGGGCAAGCACATCGCTCGGTGACGCCATCGGCCTCGGTATCAAGATGTTCGACCAGAGTCACGCGCAGGAGAAGGTGATGATTCTGCTGACCGACGGCAATGACACCGCCAGCCGGATGCCGCCGGCTCAGGCGGCCGACATCGCGAAGACGCGCGGCGTGGTGGTCCATACCGTCGGCATCGGGGACCCGGCCACGACCGGCGAGCAGAAGGTCGATCTGGACGCGCTGAAGCACATTGCCAGCACCACCGGAGGCCGGTACTTCTTTGGCGCCGACCAAACCAGCCTGGCCTCCATCTACGCCACGCTGGACCGCGTCACGCCGCACAGGGAGAAGACACTGACCTGGCAGCCGCGCCGCGAGTTGTTCATGTGGCCGCTTGGCGCCGCCGTGTTGCTGATGCTGTGCTACCAGTTGGCGATGGCGCTCTACGCGCGCTGGCTGGCGCGGGCGGCTGCGTTGGAATCGACCGCATGAGTGCGTACGTCGAGGCCCTGGCCGAGTTTCATTTTCTGAGGCCCTGGTGGCTGCTGGTGCTGCTGGCGGCGATCTGGCTGCCCTGGGCTGTGCGGCGCCGTGACGATATTCGCCGACGCTGGCGGGGTGTCATCGCGCCCCATCTGCTTAATGCGCTGGTGGTTGGAGGGACCCGCAAGCGCGCGCTGCGCCCGGTACATCTGTCGGCCTTGCTGCTGGCATTGGGCGCCATCGCGCTGGCGGGGCCGACCTGGGAGCGCGAACGGCCGCCGTTTCCGTCGGACAAGGCACCGCTGGTCATTGCCGTCGACCTGTCGCCGACGATGGACGCCATCGACGTGACCCCGACCCGGCTCGAGCGAGCCAAACTCAAGATCAAGGCATTGCTGGCCCGGCGCGACGGCGGGCGCACGGCGATCTATGCGTATGCTGGCTCGACCCATCTGGTACTGCCGCTGACCGATGACCCGACGCTGCTGCAGACGTTCGCCGATGCGCTGCAGACCCGCATCATGCCGGTGCCCGGCAAGGACACCGTGCTGGCCGTGCGGACCATCGACGCAGCGCTGAAGAAGGAGACCGTTCCCGGAACCATCCTGTTGCTGACCGATGGCGTGGAGCCCGCGGCCGTGGAGCCGCTTCACGCCTACGCCCGCTCGGCGCGGACGCAAGTGGTGGTGCTGGCCATCGGGACGGCGGATGGCGGGCCGCTGCGCGGTCGCGATGGCACCGCGCCGGGGCTGGACTCAGCTACGCTTCATGCGCTGCGCGCGGCGGACATCGACGTTGCGACGCTGACCCCCGATGGCGATGCCGACGTGGCGTGGGTACAGCGCCATGTGCGGCAGCACGTGGAACAGGCCGCGTCGCCCGACACGGTGCGCTGGCACGACGTGGGCTGGCCCCTGACGATTCCAATCGCGCTGCTGGCGCTGCTCTGGTTCCGCAAGGGCTGGACGATCCGCTGGATCGTCGGCATCGGCGCGGCCATGGTGCTGGCTGCGCCGCAGGCCGATCTGCGGGCGCAATCCACCGCCGCCCCGCGAGCATGGCGCTTGGCCGATCTCTGGCTCACGCACGACCAGCAGGGGCGGAGGGCGTTCGAACAGGGCAAGTTCGCGGAGGCTGCGACGCAATTCGACGATCCGATGTGGCGCGGCGTGTCGTGGTACCGCGCAGGTAAGTTTGCCGAGGCCGCGCGCGAGTTCGAGCACATCAGCAGTCCGGACGGGCATTTCAATCTGGGCAACGCGCTGGCGAAGCAGGGCAAGTATCAGGAGGCCATCCCGCAGTACCGGCTGGTACTGCAGCAGCGGTCCGGCTGGGCGCCAGCGCAGCGGAACCTGGCGCTGATGCAGGAGTTGATCGAGCGCCAGAAGCAGAGCGAGAAGCACGACGAAGAGGCGCCAGACGTCAAGCCGGATCAGATCCAGTACGACGCCTCGACGCCACCGCCCCCTCCCGGTGGTGACAAGATGCAGAAAGGCCTCGCGCAGCAAAACGCGGAGATGTGGATGCGCGCGATTCAGACGTCTCCAACGGAACTGCTGGCGCGGAAGTTCGCGCTGCAGAGACAACAGGGGAAGCCATGATCGCGCGCCTGCTTGCTCTGATCGCGTTCTGCATGGCGGCTCTGGCCCATGCGGCCGAGCCGGCGCCGATCGTTCGCGTTGAGGTTGGCGGCAACGGTGCCCAGCGTCCCGCCGTGGTTGGGCAGTCCGTCCAGATTTCGGTGACGATCCTGGCGCCGAACTTCTTCATGTCGGCGCCGGTGTTCCCGCCACTTCAGGTGGCTGGCGCCGTGATCACGATGCCGGACGATCGCGCCGTCAACTCAACCGAGACGGTGGGCGGCGTCAGCTATGCGGCGATCACCAAGACCTATGTACTGACTCCGCAAAGCGCCGGCGATTTCACGCTGCCGCAGCCGGAGGTCCCGTTTACGTACGCGGGTAATGACGGCAAGCCGCTCTCCGGCAGCATCACGTTGCCGCCCACCGTGATTCATGCCGGAGGGCAGGGCGGGAGCGGTGCGCCGGGCGCGGCATCTGGCTTGCAGGCAATTGTCGGCACGCTTCCGGCCGGACCCCTCCAGATCACGCAACAGTTCGATCGCCCGGTCACGGGCAAGGATGCTCACCTGCGCGCAGGCGATGCCGTGGTCCGGACGATCACGATCGTCGCGCCCAATGCGCCGGCCATGATGATCCAGCCGCCCGTGCTCGAGGCGCCAGTTGGGGTGAAGCTGTTCAAGGCGGATCCGAAGCTATCCGATGGCGCAGCCGGTGCCGGCGAAACCCCGGGCGGGCGGCGCGTGGAGCGCGTGACCTATGTGTTCGAGTCCAGCGGCAGTCACACGCTGCCGGCGGTGACCGTGAAATGGTATGACCCCGCCAGCGGCAAGCCTTCCGAGTCTGTGGCTCCGGCCATTACCGTGGAAGTGGGCCGAGCTGGGGCGGGCCTGGGCCTTGCGCCGACCGGCGACGCGTTCGGCGCAGAGGACTGGTGGCCGGCCTGGCTCGACGGCAGGGTCTTCGCTGGATTGGTGGGGCTGGCCGTGATCGCCCTGGCGGCGTTCGGGCTGCGCAGGCGGATGCCGGTCTGGTGGCATGCGCAACTGAAGGCATGGAAGACCGCCTGGCGCGAGTTGCGTGGCCCGCTGCCACCGCTCAACCCATAACCGGTCTGGGCGCCATTAAGAATCTTGTAAAAAATCATTCAGATCAGTCAATAAAATATTGCATTCCTTCGCCGAGCCAGGATGCTCATACTGCCCGAGTTCAGGATTGCACCGGGCAAGGAACACTGATGGCACGTAAACAGCAGGAAAGAGCGGCGGCTGCGAGCGCGGCGCCGTCATCGTGGCGGCGGCGGATGTGGCTGGGCGCATTGGTCGTAGGGATGGCCGGGGCGGGCGCAGCCGGCACGGTCTGGTATAGCCGGCACAATGGGCAGGGCGTGGACCCCGCGTCGATTCGCGCGGGCGACGGCGTCAACGGCCCGGCCGGCATGGTGCATGTCCCGGGCGGCGAATTCCTGATGGGTAGTGACCACAAGATGTCCCAGGCCAACGAGCGCCCGGCACACAAGGTGCAGGTCAAGGCCTTCTGGATGGATCAGCACCACGTCACCAATGCCGAATTTCGCAAGTTCGTCGAGGCCACGGGCTACCTGACCACGGCGGAGCGCAAGCCGGACTGGGAGACGCTGAGGGTTCAGCTTCCGGCCGGCACGCCACGCCCGCCTGACAGTGCGATGGTTGCGGGCGGGATGGTCTTCGTCGGCACCAACAGCCCGGTGCCGCTGCGCGAATACTGGCGCTGGTGGCGCTTCGTACCCGGCGCGGACTGGCGTCACCCGACCGGCCCGGGTAGCTCGATCGACGGCAAGGACAATCATCCCGTCGTGCAGGTCTCGTATGAAGACGCGCAGGCGTATGCCAAGTGGGCCGGCAAGCGTCTGCCCACCGAGGCCGAGTGGGAGTTTGCCGCCCGTGGCGGCCTGGAGCAGGCCACCTACGCCTGGGGCGACAAGTTCGCGCCGGATGGCCGGCAGATGGCGAACGTCTGGCAGGGCCAGCAGGTGCAGCCGTTCCCGGTGGTCAGCGCCAAGGCGGGCGGCGCGGCTGGCACCAGTGCTGTCGGCACGTTTCCAGGCAATGGTTACGGGCTCTATGACATGACCGGCAACGCCTGGCAGTGGGTGGCCGACTGGTATCGCGCGGACCAGTTCCGCCGCGAAGCCACGGTGGCGGCCGTGCCGCAGAATCCGACCGGCCCGACCGATTCGTGGGACCCGACCGAACCGGGCGTGCCGGTGTCGGCGCCCAAGCGGGTCACGCGCGGTGGCTCGTTCCTCTGCAACGAGGACTTTTGCCTCAGCTACCGCCCGAGTGCCCGGCGCGGTACCGACCCATACACCAGCATGTCGCACCTCGGCTTCCGGCTCGTGATGGATGACGCCCGTTGGGCGGAAGTTCGCAAGCAGCCAGCCGTGGCAATGGCCGCGGGCGGGCAGCAGAACGTGCAGAAATAACGCATCGAAGCCGCAAGCCGCAAAGCCGCCATACAAGAGACGCACTGAACCGGAGAGAACCTGATGGAAAATGCCCGCGCACCGTGGTTGCGACGCTGGATCAATACCGCGGTCGCGGCCCTTGTCATTGGCGCCACCGCCACCACGCTGGGTGGATGCGCATCCAGCGCGCCGCAGTCTGGCGGCACGCAGGAATCGGCGCAGACCGCCGTCAATGCCGAGGCGGCACTGCCGTCCTGGCGCGATGGGGCCACGCGCAAGACGATCATCAAGTTCGTGGCCGACGTGACGCAGCAGGGCTCGCCGACCTACGTGCCCCCGGCTGAACGGATCGCCGTGTTCGACAACGACGGCACGCTGTGGAGCGAGCAGCCGTTGTATTTCCAGTTCTTCTTCCTGCTCGATCAGGTCAAGGCGGCGGCACCTTCGCATCCGGAATGGAAGAACAATCCGGCGTTCAAGGCGCTGATGGCCAATGACATGGCCGGGCTCATGCGCGAGGAAAAGCGGTTGCTGCCCCTGATCACGGCGGCGAACAGCGGCATGACCGTCGACGAATATGACCGCACGATTCGCGCATGGATCGATACGGCGCGGCATCCAAAGCTCAACCGGCGCTACACGGATCTCGTCTACCAGCCGCAGTTGGAACTGCTGTCGTATCTGCGGGCCAACGGCTTCAAGACGTATATCGTGTCCGGCGGCACGATCGAGTTCATGCGTCCCTGGACCGAGCGCGTGTACGGGATTCCGCCTGAGCAGGTGGTTGGCTCGACCCAGACCATCACCTATGACGTCCGCGACGGCAAGCCGGTGCTGATGCGTGGTCCTAAACTCGACTTCATCGACGATGGCCCGGGCAAGCCGGTCGGCATCTATCGCCAGATTGGCCGCCAGCCGATCCTGGCGGTGGGCAACTCCGACGGCGACCTGCAGATGCTGCAATACACGATGGCCGGCACCGGCGCGCGCCTGGCCATGCTGGTCCACCACGACGATGCCCAGCGCGAGTTCGCCTACGATCGCCAGTCGAAGATCGGCAAGCTCGATAGGGCGCTTGACGAAGCGACGACGCGTGGCTGGACCGTCATCAGCATGCAGAAGGACTGGGCTCAGATCTATCCCGCCGCGAAGCCGTGAAATGCCCCTTCAGGCTGCCCCCTCGGTTGACACCTCGGTTGACCCTTGGGGTTGCGTTGCCAGCGCGGACGGAACAATACAAACCACAACACCAACACCAACAATAGCGGAGCCCTCGATTGGCAGACTTCACAGGCAACAAGCGCGGCAAGAAACGTGACGGCAGCCGACCGTAAGCTGGGGCAGGGGATGCGTGCGAAACGGCGGCCAGCCCAAGCATCCGAGCCTGCAGCCGTGCCGCGGTCGACCGCGTGGCGATGGCCCGCGTTGCTGCTGATCCTGTCCGGCGCCGCGGGCCTGGTCTATCAGGTGCTGTGGATCAAGCAGCTTTCGCTGGTGGTCGGCGTCGAGGTGCAGGCGGTGACCACCGGTGTCAGCGCGTTCTTCGCGGGCCTGGCGCTTGGCGGCTGGCTGGTTGGCCGTCATGCCGATCGCAGTACGTCCGCCTGGCGGCTATACCTCTGGCTCGAAGTCGCCATCGCCCTGCTGGGTATTGGCGCGACGCTGGCGCTGGCTCATGCGGCGGCGCCGTTCGCATGGCTGCAGTTGCGCGCGGGGGCCGTGGCGTGGGCGCTTCCCGTGCTGCTGGTCGGCCTGCCCGCGGTCGCAATGGGCGGCACGCTGCCGGCGCTGCTCCGGGCGGTGACGCCCGCCGAGCACGAACTCGGCGGCCACGGCGGCCGGTTCTACGCGGCCAACACGGCCGGTGCCATTGCGGGCACGCTGCTCGCCGGGTTTGTGTGGATTCCTGCGTTCGGCGTCACGGGTAGCGCCTGCGCGGCAGCCGCGCTGAACCTGCTGGCCGCACTCGGCGCGTACTGGATGGTCCGCCGCGCCCCCAAAGCGACCACCCAGACCGTGCCACAGGCGCAAGCCGAGGCAACGCCAAGGACTGGGCAGCGCGCACTGGCGCTCACGCTTTATGCCCTGGCCGGCGGTATCGCGCTTGGCTACGAGGTGGTCTGGTCGCAAGCCATTGTCCAGTTCCTGAGCACGCGCGCATTCGCGTTCGCGGTGATGCTCGCCACGTATCTGGCGGGCCTCATGCTTGGTAGCGCGCTGGTGGCACGCAAGGTCGATCGAGCCAGGGACCCTTGGGGTGTGTTCGCGGCGCTGGTTGTCGGCGCGGGGCTGGCGGGTCTGGTCGAGTTCGCATGGCTGGGTGAATGGCTCCCGGTCGCCCAGTCCGTGGTGTCGCAGCGCGTGCTCGGTGCCACCGGCAGCCAGCTTGCCGCCATGTGCGCGAGCTTTGGCATGGCGGCGTTTTGTATTGTGTTCGTGCCGACGGTGCTGCTTGGCGCGGCGTTTCCGTATGTCGTGCGACTCTCCGTCGATGTCTCGCGCCCCGGTTCAGGGCTCGGCGCCGTGCTTGCAGTGAATACGCTGGGCGGCATTGCTGGCTCGGTGCTGGCCGGCTTCGTGCTGGTGCCGTGGATCGGCGTGGTCCATACGCTCGGCGTGCTGGCCGTGGCGAGCGGCGTCGTGGCGGTGCTGGCTACCGCATTCGGCACCGGCGTGCACCGCCTCGCACGGGTGGCCGTGCCGTTGCTGGCCGTGGTGACCTTGATCGTGGCCGTGGTGACGCCGGCCGATCGGCTTGCCGCATTGCTGGCGCAGACGCGCGGCGGTGAACTTGTTTTCTACGAGGAAAGCCGCGGCGCCACGGTGGCCGTGGTCGAGCAGGGCAAGGCCCGTCAACCGTTCCGCCGGCTCTATATCCAGGGCGTCTCGAATTCCGGCGATACGATGACGTCGCTGCGCTATATGCGGTTGCAGGCGCTGCTGCCCCTGCTGATCCATAACGGCGCACCGCGCTCGACCCTGGTGATCGGCCTTGGGACCGGCATTACCGCTGGCGCGCTGCTGCAGTATCCGGGGCTCGAGCATCGGGTAGTGGCCGAACTGCTGCCCGCCGTGGTGCGTGCCGCGCCGAACTTCCAGGGCAACTACGGCGTGACTGGCGACAAACGTGTCGACATCCGCTTGCGCGACGGCCGGCGCGAGCTGCTGCAAAGCACCCAGCGTTACGACCTGATCACGCTGGAGCCGCCGCCGCCGTCGGCCAGCGGTGTCGTGAACCTGTACTCGCGTGATTTCTATCGTCTCGCCGCGCAGCGTCTGGAGACGGGCGGTATCGTGGCGCAATGGCTGCCCCTGCCGACGCAGAATCCCGAGGACACCCGCTCGCTGGTGCGTAGCTTCCTCGATGTGTTCCCGCACGCCACGCTCTGGACCACCGAACTGCACGAGATGCTGTTGGTTGGATCGTTGCAGCCGGTCACGCTTGACGTGGCGCGTATCCAGTCGCGTTTTGCCGATGCCGGGGTCAGCGCGGCGCTGCGGTCCGTCGGCGTGGCATCGCCTGCCGCCTTGCTGGCTACCTACGTGACCGACCGCACCGGCCTCGACTGGTTTGCCAGCGACGCGCCCGCCGTGACGGACGACCGTCCGCGCATCGAATACTCGGGCTGGGTGCGCAAGCAGTCGTTCCCGCCCGTGCTGGAGGAGTTGCTGAATCTCTCGTCCGAACCGCAATTGCAAGGCGCGGACGACGCGCTGCAAGTCGCCATCCGGCGCGAGCGGGCCAACCTGCATTCGTTCTATCGCGCCGGGCTTGATGCATACCTGGGCGACCGCCAGCAATGGATGCGCGATATCTCGCAGGTGATGCGCGAGGATCCGGGCAATCCGTACTACAACTGGTTCACGGGAGGCGCGCAATGAGCGCTCGCGACGATTTTCTGGCGCTGCAGGCGCGTATGGGCGAATCCATCGTCGGCCAGGCACGCATGATCGAGAGACTGTTGCTTGGACTGCTTGCCGACGGGCACCTGCTGGTGGAAGGCCTGCCGGGGCTGGCCAAGACCCGTGCCATCAAGAGTCTGGCGAAGCATCTCGACGCGCGGCTGTCGCGCGTGCAGTTCACGCCAGACCTGCTGCCCGCCGACATCACTGGCTCGGACATCTATTACAGCGAAGGCGGCAAGGGCGAATTTCGCTTCCAGCCGGGTCCGCTGTTCGCGAACCTGATTCTTGCGGATGAAGTCAACCGTTCCCCGGCCAAGGTGCAATCGGCGTTGCTCGAAGCCATGGAGGAGCGGCAGGTCACCGTGGGCGGTAATACGCACCCGCTGGAACGGCTGTTCCTGGTCATGGCCACGCAGAACCCCATCGAGCAGGAAGGCACTTATCCGCTGCCAGAAGCGCAGATGGACCGCTTTCTGATGCACGTGAACGTCGACTATCCCGCGGCCGATGCCGAAGCGGAGATCATCCGGCTGGCGCGTGCCGAGGAAGAACCGGACACCCATCAGGGTGGTGCCGGTCGCAGCGAAACCCGCATGTCCCCGGCAACGGTGTTCGACGCGCGCCGGCAAATCCACGAGATCAAGGTGAGCGAACCGGTGGAGCGCTATATCGTCGCGCTTGTGCAGGCCACGCGCGATCCCGCGCGTCTCGACGACGATCTGAAACGCTGGATCGAGGTGGGTGTGAGCCCGCGTGGTTCGATTGGTCTCGACAAGGTCGCGCGGGCGATCGCCTGGCTGCGCGGGCGCGACTACGTCACGCCCGAGGACGTGCAGGCGGTGGTGCACGACGTGTTCCGGCACCGGCTGATCCTCTCGTACGACGCCCACGCGGCGGGGGTCAGCGCCAACGCGGTCATCGACCGCCTGGTGCAGCGCGTGGCGGTGGCCTGAGGCCATCCGGCTTCGTTATGAAACCCGATACTGCCGCACTCGGCCGCTCGCCGGCCCAGCACAAGACGCTCCCGTCCAGCGCCACGCCCGGCGTCAACGTCGATACCGCATCGCTGGCCGCGCTTGAGGCTGCGGCGCGGGATTTCCATTTTCTGTCGCGCCAGCCCGTGCACAGCCTGCTGTCGGGGCGCCACGGGTCACGCGTGCGGGGCCGTGGGCTGGCCTTCGAGGAATTGCGCCCCTACCTGCCCGGGGACGACGTGCGGACGATGGACTGGCGCGTGACGGCGAGAACCGGCAAGCCGCACGTGCGGGTCTATGCCGAGGAAAAGGAGCGTCCGGCGCTGGTGGTGGTGGATCAGCGCATCAACATGTTCTTCGGCAGCCGCCGTGCGATGAAATCGGTGGCGGCGGCGGAAGTGGCCGCGCTGGCCACGTGGCGAATGGTGGCGGAGGGGGACCGCGTGGGCGGTGTCGTCTTCGGCGACAAGGAGGTGACCGCGCTGACACCGCAGCGCAGCCAGCACGGCGTGCTCCACCTGCTTGGCGAACTGGCGCGCCACAATCAGGCGCTGCGCGCGGACGCCCCGGCCAGCCAGGGCGCCAGCCAGTTGAACGCGGCGCTGCAGCACGCGCTGCAACTGGCCCGTCACGACTATCTGGTCATCGTCATCAGCGACTTCAGCGGCAACGATGCGCAGACCCGCGACCTGATGCTTGAACTGCGCCGTCGCAACGACATGCTGTCGGTGCTGGTCTATGACCCGTTCCTGCTGAACCTGCCCGATTCCGGTCACCTCGTGGTCAGCGACGGGGAACTGCAGGTGGAACTCGGCTTTGGCCGGGAGACACTCCGGAGCGCGATTCACCGCTTCGCGGACGATCACAATGCGTCGCTGGTCGAGTGGCACAACGGGATTGGCGTGCCGCTGCTCCCGGTATCGGCAGCCGAGGATACGGCGCTGCAACTGCGCCGGCTGCTGGGATACCCTGCCGACGCGTCGCCACGGCGCGGCAGGGCATAGAACGCAGCTTCGGGCTGGATGTGCAGTCCAGGTCCCCTCAATTGGTCGTTATGACGGCGAAGCACAACTGGCGGGGATACCTGCCGAAAAAGAAGCAGCGTCTGGGTCAACGTCTGGGTCAACGTCTGGGCCGATGCCGCTGAGCCTGCGGTTCTCGATCAGCGTGTGGGCGATAACCGCAAACTGCGGCTACACTCGGCTCCAGTTTCCGATGACAATGCCTGCATTCCGAACCCTACACCCCCACGCCCCGCACTCTCATGTACGTCCCTGCCCATTTCGAAGAATCGCGCCCTGAGGCTCTCCATGCGTTGATGACCGCGTATCCGTTTGGCACGCTGGTCACGCATGGCAGGAACGGTCTGGATGCGAATCACATTCCCTTCCATCTCGATCCCTCGCAAGGGCCGAATGGGATGCTGAAGGCTCACGTTGCCCGTGCGAACCCGGTCTGGCAGGACGTGGCGAACGGTGATGAGGTACTGGTGATCTTCCGCGCCGCTGATGCGTATATCTCGCCGAACTGGTATCCGAGCAAGCACGAGGCCCACAAGCAGGTGCCCACGTGGAACTACATGGTCGTGCACGCGCACGGTCGCATCACGATTCGCGACGATGAGCGCTTCGTGCGCGGCGTGGTGGCCCATCTGACGCGCACGCACGAGGCCACGCAACCGAGGCCGTGGAAGATGTCCGACGCCCCGTCTGATTTCGTCGACACGATGCTGAAGGCGATCGTCGGTATCGAGATCGAGGTCACGCGGCTGGAAGGCAAGTTGAAGCTGAGTCAGAACAAGGAAGTGCGCGACATCCGTGGCGCGGGCACGGCGCTGGCCGAGCAGGGCAGCACAATGCTCGGCGAAGCGATGCTGGCCCGCGCAGATGCCAAGGAGCGGGGCGAGACCCAGTAGTTCCCGGGCCTTCCACCCTTTACCTTCCGCCTCTCAGCGTCCCGTCGCGTACCGGGGCGCGGGAGTGTTGGTCGATAGCTGGCCCGCCATCGCCTGGCGCGCGCCTTCATACGCATTCCATTGCTCGATCGCGTGCAGCGGTGGAATCGTCACCAGCTCGCCACGATCGAAGCCTACCAGCGCCGCATCGACCATCGCTTCAGCCGGCATAACGATCGCCTTGTCGAGATGTTCGATCGGCAGGCCACCGGTTTCCCAGAAGTCCGTGGCGGTCGCCCCCGGCAGTACTGCCTGCACGCGCAGCCCCTTGGCCGCGAGTTCGTGGTGCAGCGACTGGCTGAATGCGAGTACGAACGCCTTGCTGCCGCCGTACACCCCGTTCAGGATTTCGGGCGCGATGCCGACGATCGACGAAATGTTGATGATCGCGCCACGGCCGCGCGCAACGAAGCCCGGCACGGCGGCATAGGTCAGGCGCGTCAGCGCGGTGACGTTGAGGTCGATCATCCGGCTCATGGCATCGACATTGCTGTCGAGCAGCGGCGTGTGCGTGCCGACGCCTGCGTTGTTGACCAGCAGCGTGATGCTGGCGTCCTGCCGCAGCTTTTCCTCCACCCGCGCGAGCGATTGGCGGTCGTTCAGATCGGCCGGGAAGACTTCGACCACGCGCTGCGTGTCGTCAGTGATGCGCCGGGCCAGGGCGTCGAGCTTGTCGCGATTGCGGGCGACGAGGATCAGGTCATAGCCGCGGCGTGCCAGACGGTCTGCGTAGATGGCGCCGATGCCAGAAGATGCGCCGGTAATCAGTGCGGTGCCGAGATGGGTTTGCGTCATGGTGTTCTCCTTGCGATGTCGTTGCGATGGGGATTCGAAAATCGCGGTACGTCGAATCCATGCGTTGCATCGTAAGGCGACTTGACCATGGCAGAAATGACGATTATGGTCATGTTTTAGGACATGGGTCCAACGAGGCCAATCATGCACAACATCGGCTTCCTGCTGACAGACGGTTTTCAGGTGATGGCGCTGGCGACGCAGAGCGTCTTCGAGTACGCGAATCTTGTCGCCGGCGAGCCCTTCTACCGCATCAGGAATTACTCGATCGACGGTGGTCCGGTGGTGTCTTCGCTGGGGATGACGGTAGAGACGCACGCGGCAAGCGCGCGCGTGGCGGTGGATACCTGGGTGCTGGCCGGCGTTGGCGACCCAGCCGCGCAGCCAACACCCGCACCGGTACTGGCGTTCGTAAGCAAGGCGGTGCCGCGTGCGCGCCGGACGGCGTCGATCTGCACGGGGGCGTTCATCCTGGCGGAAGCCGGTCTGCTCGATGGCCGACGCGCGACCACGCACTGGGCCTTCGCGCGCGACATGCAACGGCTCCATCCGGACATCAAGGTGGAGGGCGATCGCATCTACATCGTCGATGGCGCGATCTGGACGTCGGCGGGCATGACGGCCGGGCTGGACCTGGCGCTTGCCATGGTCGAAAAGGATCTCGGCGCGGATATCGCGCGATCGGTCGCCCACAAGCTGGTGATGCACCAGCGGCGCTCGGGCGGACAGTCGCAGCACTCGGAGCTACTGGATATGGCGCCGAAATCCGACCGTATCCAGAATGCGCTGGATTACGCGCGCAAGAACTTGAGCCAGGCACTGACGGTGGAGGAACTGGCGGAGACGGTGCATCTGAGTCCACGCCAGTTTAGCCGCGTGTTCACCGCGGAGACCGGGCAGTCGCCGGCCAAGGCGATCGAGAATCTGAGATTGGAAGCGGCGCGGCTGATGATCGAACAGAGTCGCCACCCGTTGGAAGTCGTGGCGCGGGAGGCCGGCTTTCGAGACCGGCGCCATATGCGCGAGGCCTTCCTGCGGGGGTTCGGCGTGCCGCCGCAGGCGGTGCGGCGGGAGGCCCGTGAGTAGCAGGCGCGGGTGCCAGCGGCTCAGATGGCCGCGAGCGCCTCGATATCGAACAGTTCGATGCGCTTGCCATCCACGCGGATCAGGCCTTCGCGCTGGAAGCGGGAGAACGTGCGGCTGACCGTTTCGAGCTTGATGCCGAGGTAGCTGCCGATTTCCTCGCGGGTCATGCGCAGCGTGAAGTCGCGCGAAGCATAGCCGCGTTCCTGCAGGCGGCACGACACGTTGATCAGGAATGCCGCGACACGCTGTTCCGAAGTCATGCCCGACAGCAGGATCATCTGCTTGGACTCGCGCAGGATCTCGCGGCTCAGCATCCGATGGAAATGCTGTTGCACGCTCTTGACGTCGCGGCACAGTCCTTCGAGCGGTGAGAACGGCAGCACGCAGACGGCACTGTCTTCGAGCGCGATCGCGTCGCAGTCATACTCGCCTTCGCCAATCGCGCCAAGGCCGACCGTTTCTCCCGGCAGGAAGAAGCCGGTGACGTGCTCATGGCCGCCGGCGTGGGTGGCCACGGTCTTCAGCGATCCCGAGCGGACGGTGTAGAGGTTCTGGAACTTGTCGCCGGAGCGGTACAGGTACTCGCCACGATGCACCATGCGCCAGTGGCTGACCACGGCTTCCAGTTGCGGAAGCTCCTCCGGTTCGAGTGACGAGGCGATGCAGAGGCGGCGGAGGCCGCAATCCATGCAGCGCGCCTGGAAATGCCGCGTCGTGCTCGGCGCGTGCGCATGTCCGGTGCATGCCCCATCCATTCCTGCTTCGACGGTTGACCCCTCTACCACTTCATACATGATGCTCTCCCCTGGGGCCGTCAGGCGTTCACCGCCAAATCAAGGTTCTTTGATCTGAATAACTCCCCATCTGCGCGGAAGTATGCCTTGTGATCGGAAAGGCTGAAATCAGCGTCGGCTGATACCTGTGTCAGGGTCTGGAGCGCACCTGTAAGGTTTACCTGACAGGCCAGGCATTACCTACGTGCAGCACAGGTGCTCCCGATAGCCGAGGCAAGGTAGTTCGCCTTCAATTGAGTCCTCCTTCAGCCGGTTGATTGCCGCGACTTGCACCGACAATGTTTGGTTTCCTGGCTGTCATGTATTTGACTTGAGGCAAGCGCGGAGCATCTTTGACGATTAAAGTGCACAAGACGGTATCCATTCTTGCCGCCCGATCGCCCCCTTGCCTGGAGCCCCCATGGATTTCAAGACCATCCTCGTCGATCTTGCCGCTGATCCCGCGCGTGATGCGCGTCTGGATGCCGCGCTGACGCTGGCGTCTCTGTTCACCGCCCGGGTCGTCGGACTGACCGCCACTGGCACCTTGCTGGATCCATTCCGGAGCGCCGGCGAGGAGACCGCGCGTTATCAGCAGATGCGCGCCGACATGCTGCGCAACCTGAAACAGGCCGATGCCGCGGCGCTCGATGCGGCAGTGGCGCGACGTGGGCGGGGCATCGAGATTTCACACGTGGTGGTCGAGCAGGAGGCGGGCTGGGCGCTGACCTCGCGCGGTGTCAGCAGCGATCTGATTCTGCCGGCGCCACCGTCGCTGGCGCAAGATACGCCGGCGCTGATGGCCACTTCCGCCGAGTATGTGCTGCTGAACTCTGGCCGTCCGATTCTGGTAATCCCCCCCGACGTTAGTCTGGTGCCGGGCGGCACCGTCGTGGTGGCCTGGGACGGCCGGCGCGAAGCCGCGCGCGCCATGAGGGATGCGTTACCGCTACTGGCATTGGCATCGCGTGTGATCCTGCAGGTGGTGCTCAGCGGCGCGGGGCCGAACGAGCATGGCGCGGCCGAGGCCGTGCGCTGGCTGGCCGATCACGGCGTCAGCGCTTCGCTGCGTATCGACGAGGCCGCGTCGCCAGCTGACAGCCTGATGCGCGTGACGCGCAACGAGGCAGCCGATCTGCTGGTGACCGGCGGCTACGGCCACTCACGGCTCGGCGAACTCGTGATGGGCGGAACCACGCGTACGCTGCTGCGCAACGTACCGGTGCCACTGCTGATGTCGCATTGAAGCGCGTGATACGTGCTGTTCTGCCATCGTTTCAAAGCCAGTGAACGGCTACGGCAATACTGACAACACCGCTACTGACGACGCCAACACCAACACCAACACCAACACCAACATCACAGACCATGCACATCCAGTTCCTTGGGGCAACGGACACCGTGACCGGTTCGCGCTTTCTGCTCGACACCGGAGAAGCGCGGGTGCTGATCGACTGCGGACTGTTTCAGGGCTACAAGTCTCTGCGGCTACGTAACTGGGATCGCTTTCCAATCAGCCCGGACAGTCTCGATGCCGTGGTGTTGACACATGCGCATATCGACCACAGCGGCTATCTGCCCCTGCTGGTGAAACGCGGTTACAAGGGGCGCGTGCACTGTACGACGGGAACCGCGGAGCTTTGCGGCCTGCTGCTGCCGGACAGCGCCCATCTGGCGGAAGAAGACGCCAACTATGCCAACCGCAAGGGGTATTCGCGTCATCAACCGGCGCTGCCGCTCTATACCGTGGCGGATGCCATGCATGCGCTGGAACATCTGAAGCCTGCGCCTTACAGCAAGCGGGTGACAATCGCACGCGGTGTGGAAGCGGAGTTTCATCGCGCGGGCCATATTCTTGGCTCGTCCAGCGTGACGATCCATGCCAAGGGCCGGCGCATCCTGTTCTCCGGCGACCTCGGCCCGCAGGACGACATGCTGATGCGGCCGCCGGAGCCGCCCACCGCGGCGGATTACCTCATAGTGGAATCGACTTACGGTGACCGCCTGCATCCAGAGGGCGATCCCATCGAGCTGCTGGCCGATATCATCCGCAAGACCGTTGCCCGGGGCGGCAGCGTGATCATTCCCGTCTTTGCGGTTGGCCGCGCCCAGTTGCTGCTGTATTGCCTCTACCGGCTGCGCCAGCGACGGCGCTTTCCCGATGTGCCCATCTATCTGAACAGCCCGATGGCCATCGAAGCCACGCGGATTCTCACCGAGCACACGGACGAACTGCGCATCGACCCCGAAACGTGCGCGGCTGCTTGTTCGGTGGCGATTCCGACCCGGAGCATGGAGGAGTCGATCCGCATCAACCGGGTGGATCAGCCGAAAATCATCCTGGCCGGTAGCGGAATGCTGACGGGCGGGCGCGTGGTGCATCACCTTGAATCGTTCGGGCAGGACCCGCGCAGCACTTTCCTGCTGGTGGGGTTCCAGGCGGCGGGAACGCGGGGGGCGGCGCTGGCGTCCGGCCAGCGCACATTGCGTATGCACGGGCGCGAAGTCGAACTGCGTGCTTCAGTCGAACAGATTCGCCATTTTTCGGCACATGCCGATGCGGATGGGCTGATGGACTGGATGAGTGCCATCGGGACGCCGCCACGGCAGACGTTCATCGTGCATGGCGAGCCCGGTGCCGCCGATGCGCTACGCCAGCGCATCGAGCATTCGCTGCGCTGGGGTGTCACGATGCCCGAGTACCGGGGTATCTATAGGCTCGACTAGGCGCCCGACTAAGCGCTCGACTGAGCGCTCGACTGAGCGCCCGAGCAAGGGGTGTCGGCGCGGCTAGTAGGAAAAGAGGGTGGGAATCGTGGCGTGGCGCAGCACGGTGTCCGTCACGCCACCCAGCAGTTCCTCGCGCAGCAGTCCCCGTCCATATGCGCCACAGACCAGCAGGTCGGCCCGGCGCTGGCCGGCGATGGCAAGCAGTGACTCGCCAATATCGGCCGATCGTTCCAGCACCATCTCGACCATGCTCGCGTGCACGCCATGCCGAGCCAGCCAGTTTGCCGCGTAGGCGGGTGGGGAGAGTTCGGCCTTGCGGCGCGCGTGCGGAGGAATGCACGACACCACGTCGACCTGGGTGGCACGCTTGAGCAACGGCAACGCGTCATGCAGCGCACGCGCGGATTCGCGGGTACCGTTCCAGGCCACCACGATCGAGCCATAGGGGAAGGTGGAGGCGTATGGCAGCGGCCCTTGAGGAATGACCAGCACCGGGCGGCCACTCGAAAGAATGGCCGTCTCGACGAAGTGCCGGGCTACTTCGCTGTCGGTGTTCGATCGATTCGGCTGGCCGACGATCAGCAGGTCGGCCAGCCGGCCTTCGCACTGGATGGCGTCGGTGGGCGCGCCCTCGCCGACGCGCCAGTCAACGGCAAACGTCGCGGCTTCGGTGGCGATGTCGAAGGCTTCCCGGGCGGTTTCACATGCGGCGCCAAGATCCGGCTCGTAGGCCTGGCGCTCGCGGCGGCCGTCCGCGGTGCGATAGACCCACGCTGGCTCGTCCGCGCTCAGCGAGAGCAGGCCGATCAGCGTGGCGTTGAACGATCCGGCCAGCGCCACGGCATGACAGAGCCGGGCCTCCACTGATTGCGAGGCATCGACGTGGACCATGATCGCCGAGATGTCCATGTGGTCTCCTGAAAAAGCAAGGCGCTTCGGCGCCATTTGGGTCTCAAATGTATGCGTGATGTGCCGCGTATGGTTGCGACAGATCAAGAGCGCCTGATTCGGTCGGCTCGGGTCATCTTGCGATACATCAACCATGGAGCCTTGGCACGTCCTATGCTGGGTCAGTGAGGGCAGGTGGCCCGGACTGAGGAGACCGATATGTATGAACGCATCCTGGTTGCCGTGGATGGCAGCCCGTCTTCCGACCTGGCCATTGCGCAGGCGGCCGGGCTGGCCAAGGGCATGGGCGCGGAGGTGAAGGTCCTGTTCGTGGTGGACGAGGGCGAAGTGTTCCTTGAGGCAGGTTTCGTCAATCCGCAGGACATCCTGAATGGGCTGACGGACTTCGGCAGGAAGGCCCTGGCTGCCGCCGCTCACCGTCTCCAGGACGCTGGCGTGCGGTTTCAAACCGAACTGGCAGAGAAGTCGGTGGTGCCGGGTGACATCGCCGGCGCGATCGTCGGCTATGCCGACCGCTGGCCAGCCGATGTGATCGTGATGGGTACACGCGGCCGACGCGGTGTGCGCCGCATGATCATGGGTAGCGTCTCTGAAGGTGTGGTGGCCAAGACCAGCAAGCCGGTGCTGCTGATTCGCGGCGAGTCGGCCTGAACGACGGGGCTCTGGCTGGCGACCGCGACGCTATAGCTTGTCTTCGTCGCCGAACAGCCTTGCCTCGATCGCATAGCGGACCAGCGCGGCGTCGCTGCGAAGCTGGAGCTTTTCCATCAGGCGCATCTTGTAGGTGCTGACCGTCTTGGCGCTGACGCACAGCGCGGCGGCGATCTGCGTGAGCGACTCGCCATCGACGATGCGCCGGAATACCTCGAGTTCACGATCCGACAGGCCTTCGTGCGGCGCATCGGGCTTTTCCTGCAGGCCCAGCGCCAGCTTTTCGGCCATGGCGGGGCTGACGTAGGTGCCGCCCGCGGCCACCTTCCTGAGCGCCTCCACCAACTCCGTCGCCGCGCTTTCCTTGGTCAGGTAGCCGGCCGCGCCGGCACGGAAGGCGCGGACCACATACTGCTCCTCCGCGTGCATCGTCAGCACGAGGATTCGTAGTGCAGGATGATCGGCCCGCAGCTGCCGGATCAGTTCCAGCCCGTTCCGGCCGGGCATCGACAGGTCCAGCAGGATGACATGCGGCGACAGCTCGCGCACGAGTTGCGGCACCTCGGTGCCGCGGGCTGCTTCGCCAACCACCTCGAAGTCGCTGGTGCGTTCGAGGATATGGCGCAATCCGTTGCGCACCACAGTGTGATCGTCTGCAATGATCACGCGAATCATGCCTGGGTCTCCTTGCAATCCGGATGACCCGGAAACGTGACGACGAGTTCGAAGCCCTCACCGGGCGAATGTTCGATGGACACCGTGCCACCCAGCAGGCGTGCCCGTTCCCGGATGCCAAGCAGGCCAAACGAGCGTCGCGCGCCATCCTTCGGCTGGCCGTTCCAGCCGCGCCCGTTATCGAGCACGCGCAGCACGTACTGGTCGTGATCGTGGTTCTGGTTCTGGTGGGTCAGCGTCACCCAGGCCTCGCTGGCGTCCGCATGATGCACGACGTTGTTGAGCGCCTCCTGGACGATCCGGAACACAGCGGTGGCGGCTTGTTCGGTGACGTCGATTTCCTCGGGGGTCCGCGTGCTCACCGGAATCGCGTAGCGCCGGCTGAAATCCTTGGCCAGCCAGTCCAGCGCGGCAGCGAGGCCCAGTTCATCGAGCAATGCCGGGCGCAGATCGGAAGAAATCCTGCGCACGGCGGCGATGGTTTCGTCGATGACGGTGTGCATGGCGCTGACCTGTTCGAGCGCGCGCACGGCGCCGCAGTCGGCACGCAAGTCGGTCTCCAGCATCACCAGATCCATTTTTAGCGCGCTCAGGCGCTGGCCCAGATCGTCGTGAAGCTCACGCGCGACGCGCCGGCTTTCGTCCTCGCGCGCGGCCAGGATGCTGTCCGACAGCGCCTGGAGTTCCTCGCGGGACCGCTGCAGCGCTGCCTCGGCACGCACGCGGGCGGTGACGTCTCGCAGCATGACCGTGAAAAGCTTGTGTCCGGCACCATCGGAGGTCTGCGAGATCGACGCTTCGATCGGGAATTCGGTTCCGTCCTGACGCAGGGCGTGCAGCGTGAGCTGGCGCCCCATCTGCCGGTCGGAAACACCGGTCACGCCAAAACGCGTGACGTGCGCCGCATGGGCAGTGCGAAAACGGGCGGGGATGAAATCGCCAAGGGGGCGGCCCATGGCCTGTTCCGCCGGCAAGCCGAACAGCGTTTCCGCCATCGGGTTGAACAGCACCACGCGCTGTTCTTCGTCCACCGAGATGATGGCTTCCATCGACGAACGGATGATTCCCGCCAGCCGTGCTTCGTTTTCGGCGATTCGCCGGTCGCCATTGTCATCGGTGCCCGTCAAGGCTTCCGGCCCCATTCCCAACTCCTGTCCTGGATTCGTGGTCGGTGGCGGGCGATTTGCTGCACCAGCCAGAATCTGTATTCGTAATTATGCGATGAAACATGGGGGTGGCGCCACGCGTGTGCCCAATATCCATCGAGCAAGCGCAAAACCGGTTTTGTGCCTGGGGCGTACGCGCAATCCAGGCTCAGGCAGCGTCAAGGGGGTGCCATGGATGAATCAGGAGTTTGCGAATGCAGCAGGAACGCAGTTTCGGACTCAGTAATACGGTTGTCGCCAAATCGGCGTGGCGATTGATGATTGACGTCTTGGTACTTCAATTTCTTATTTCGGTCTATTAATACGATATCGGACGATTTTTATCGTGGGAAATATTGTCGCCAATAACCCCTCGAGCTGATCACGCAATACCGCAGGGCCCACATTCACCACTTGGTGCAGTCGCAAGGCTGGACAGTGGAAGGCGATCGCGTTGCATTGTCCAAGACCGCTGATTGCATTTGTGCAAACCGTTTCGGGCTTGTTATCGAAAGTCTCGTTGGGCGGTGCCAGGATCAACAAGCGGGATTGGGGCGCCGCTGCCGCCGCGCCGTCGGCCTGAGGGCGTCCTACGCCTCGTTTGTTGAAAGGACGAGGCGTATTTGCTGAGTTTTCCCGCCTCGACAGGTTTTCGATGGGTTCCTCTGCCGGGGGGTCTCTACGCGGTGCCTCGGACGCAGATCACCGGCCATGAGTTTGCTTCCATGCAAACGCTATTGCGATAAGAAAAGTTATCGCAACAGCATTGGTAAATGTTAAGATTCCGCCATGACGAATCGCCCGACCGCCACGCCCATGGACTTTCCCGACGCCGCTGCCCTGGCCGCCCTGCGAGCCTGGCATGCGGGACTTCCCACGCGTGACGCGGTCGCTCGGTATCTGGACGATGCGCGGGCTACGGGCCAGTCCTCGCGCGGGATGGTGAGCAGGATTCGCCGGCAGCTTGCCGCCTATGCGCGCTACCGGCTGCGTGAAGATCTTGCGCAATTGTTCGAGTTCCCGGCTGCCGAACGGGCGGCAAAGGGTAGGGAAGCAGACCACGCAATCGAAACACTCCGTGGCTTGCCGCCGCCAGCACCGGCGATTTCCGACGATATCGGCCTATGGCTGGCACCGGCTGCCGTGGAGGCCCTGCGCGCTTGCGACATTCACACGCTGGCTGACCTCACTGTGCGAATCCCCCGCCGGCGCCAGTGGTGGCGCGGCATTTCGGGGCTGGGAGTGGCAGGCGCCAGGCGAATCGAGGCGTTCTTCGCCGGCCATCCACAACTGACGGCCCGCGCGCGGGCGCTGATCGAAGCCGAGCCGCGCGGCGTGATCGTGCCCTGGGAGAAGATGGGGCGACTGCCGCATGAGGTGGACGGCTCGCTCGGCCAGTTCCGCGCGCCGCGCGAGACCTCCACGCTGAACGCGGACAACGACTACGCGGCCGTGCAAGCGTGGCTGGGGTTGCACGAATCGCCGTCCACGCTGCGCGCCTATCGCAAGGAAGCCGAGAGACTGATCCTGTGGGCGATCATCGAGCGCGGGCGGCCGCTGTCGTCGCTGACCACCGAGGACGCCACGGCCTACCGGAACTTCCTGCGCCAACCCGCGCCGCGCGAACGCTGGGTAGGGCCGGCCCGGCCGCGTGGCGCTACGGATTGGAAGCCGTTTGCTGACGGGCTGTCGCCACGGTCGGCCGCCTACAGCCTGCAGGTGCTTGGGGCGCTGTTTCGCTGGCTGGTGCAGCAACGCTACGTGCTGGCCAACCCGTTCGCCGGCATCAAGGTGCGGGGCGGCGCCAAGACAGCGGCGCTCGATGTATCGCACGCGTTCTCCGAAGGGGAATGGCTGCTGACGCGCAGCATCGCGGATGGCCTGGAGTGGTCATACGGCTGGGAAGCCTCCGCCGCGCAACGGCTGCGCTTTATCCTCGATTTCACATACGCGACCGGACTGCGGGCGAGCGAACTGGTCGGCGCCACGCTGCGCAATGTCGAAACCGACGTGCACGGCGATCACTGGTTGCGGCTGGTGGGCAAGGGCGCGAAGGCGGGCAGGGTAGCGCTGCCGACGATGGCCCGCAACGCGCTTGACCGCTATCTGGTCGAGCGGGGCTTGCCGGTGACACGCGCCCTCTGGGACCCGACAACGCCGATCGTCGGCAATCTGGGTTCCGACGAAGCCGGCGGCATCACCGGAGCGCGATTGTGGATGGTGATCAAGCGATTCTTCGGCACCGCCGCCGACCAGCTCGAAGCCGAACGCCCGGCCACCGCCGAAAAGCTGCGCCGCGCCAGCCCTCACTGGCTCCGCCATACGCACGCCACCCATGCGCTGGCGCGCGGCGCGGAACTGACGACGGTGCGCGACAACCTGCGCCATGCGTCGGTCTCGACCACGTCACTGTATCTACATGGCGACGATGTGAAGCGTGCCAGGCAGATGGACGACGCGTTCCAGTGACGGCTAACAGACACGTGCCGGCCATGTGACGGATGGCGCGAACGCGGACAGAGGTATTCCCAAGCTTGGCCCCCCGGCATCGCCCAGATTGCATCAGATTGCGTCAACGCAAACGGCGGGCCGCTTCGGTGCTCTAGCCTGACGGATCATTCCGCCTGCTTGTCGAGCCTCCTCATGTCGCATACCGAGATTCCTTGCGCGGCCACTGCGCTGCGCGACCGGCTGTTTGTCAGCGGTTCCGATCTGTTCGCGCTGGGCCACTACCCTGGCAATCCCGTTTACCCCGGCGCGTTGATGCTCGATCGCATGTTGATCATGGCCGCGGCGCTGGCCGGTCAGGCGTTCGGCCAGGAGGCCTGGGCGCGGCGCGTGAAACGGGTTCAGTACCTCGGCGTGGTCGTGCCCGGAGATGTCGTCGAACTTGACGTGTCCATCGTCGAGCGCGACGGCGATCAGATTACGTGTCTTGCCGTGGCGCAGGTTCAGGGCAATGCGCGTGTGCAAGCCACGATCGTGTGCGTGCCGAACGCGGAGCCGGTTTCGGCGCCGCTCGAATGTGACGTGGCCAGCGAGGCACCGGTGCTGACGCATCCCGACATCGCCCGCCTGTTGCCGCATCGCTACCCATTCCTGCTGCTGGACACCGTGCGCAGCTTCACCCCGCGTGAGCACATCCTGGCCACGAAGGTCATCAACCGTGAATCCCCGATTCTGGGGGCGCACCCGCCCGCCGCATATCCGGCCTCACTGGCGATCGAGTCGTTCGGGCAGGCCGGCGTCACGCTGTTCTGCCTGAGCCAGGACAACGCCTCGCCGGCGCAGGTGCTGGTTGGTCTGATGCGCGACGTTACCGTGCATCGGACCATTCCCTACGACACGGTACTGACGCTGGATGTCCGCATCGAACGCCTGCGCTCCAATGCCGTGATCTTTGGTGGCGATATCCGGATCGGCAAGGAGTCCGTCATCCACGTGGGCAGTCTCGTGGTCATGGTCGGGCCGGAGCAGCCCTCGGCGGGCGCGTAGCCAGCGCTCAGCGCGGTGCCCAGCCGCCCGGCTCTGGTGTCGCGCCGACCGCTCCCGTGGCCAGGGCCAGCGCGGCTGCCGCCGATAGCGCGCCACTGTACGCGTCGGACGATGCATTCCGCGCCAGCAGTAACTGGTTCTGGGCCAGATTGGCATCCGTGACCGTGCCGACGCCCTTGCGGTAGGCCGCGAACGCGGCGTCGTACGTGATCTGGGCGGCGTCGGCCAGGGCCTTGGCGGCTTCGTATGCCGCAAGGCTGGTTTCGAGCGCGCTCTGACTGACCACGACCTGGCGCACCGACTCTTCCTTGGCCCGCGTGAGTTTGGTCGACGCGCTGTCGGCGTCGTTACGCGCCTGGGTCAGCACCGCCGATCGCAGCCCGCCGTCGTAGATCGGCACGGTAATGCCGAGGAACACGCTGGCGCCATAGCGGTAGCCATTCAGGTTCACGGTCGGTGCCTGCTGGGCCACCGAGGGGATCGCCGTGATCGAAGACCCGCCCGACGCATACGACGTGAACGCCGACATGAACACCTTGGGCAGGAATTCGGCTTCGGCCGCCTTGACCTTGGCCTGGCTGGCCCGCTCGATTGCGTAGGCGCCCAGCACGTCGGGTCGCCGCGCGATGGCTGATTCCACGATCTGCTCGACGGAGCTATGCAACGCCGGCGACAACGGACGGACTGGCATCTCGGCGATGCGCGGCTTCGACAATGGCGAGATGCCGATCGCGGTGACCAGCGCCAGGTAGGCATCGGTCTCCGCGCCCCGCGCCTGCACCATCGCCAGGTTGGTCTGCGCGCGGTTCTGTGTGGCCTGGGCAACTTCCACAACGGTACCGATACCGCGCTGAAAGCGGGACTTGGCGGCTGCCAGCACGGCATCCGCGTTTTCCATGGCCTGCTGCACGGTGCCCGCGCGGGTGCGCGCTGCCTGATAGCGATAGAACGCCACGCTGACGTCGTGGATGATGCGCTGGTGGGCGGCCGTGAACGCAATGTTTGCCGCGAGCGAAGTCTGTTCGGCGGCTTCGACAATGCCCGCGCGCTCGCCGAAATCGAACAGCAGCCATTGCAGCGACAGCACGCCCACGCCGCCGTGGCCCGAAGAATTCGTGCCGACTGATCCGAGCGCGCCCGATACCGAACCGTGCCCGTTCTGGTAGCCGCCCAGCGCGGAGGCGGAGATCTGCGGCAGATAGCTGCTTTTCGCGATCCCTGCAGCCAGCGCGGCGTTGCGTGCATCGTTCCAGGCCACGCGCGTGATCGGATTCGCCGATTCGGCCATGTCGATCAGCTCGGGCAACGTGTAGGGATACGCCGGATCGAGCGCCGCTGGCGGTGTGATCGACGCCAGCGCCGAATTGGCTGGCAGCCGGTAGTCGGCCGGCTTGCTGGTGTTGGCCGTTGCGGAAGGCTTGCCCGGCACGAGTTCTCCGGATGCCGTGGTCGTTGGCTGCCACGGACGATCGGGCTGCTCCGGCGCCAGGTCGAGCGACGCCGTCGCGCAACCGGCAAGGCTGGCGCCGAGCAGCATCAGCGGGAAAAGCGGTAATCCTGTTCTAGGCATGCAACGGTGATCCGGTGGCGGCGGCCGGCGGATCGTCCTGGCGCGGAGCGGCGAGATGCCGGTCCACCAGGGCGAGCAGCGCGTCGCGCGGGGAATGCTGCGGAGAAAGCGGGGCCGAGCTTGTTACGGGCGCGTGGCCATCCATGCGAACGGCCTGCAGGCGGCGATCGACCTCCGGATCGCCCGGAAACCGCTCCGCCAGCAGAAAAAGCGGACCGGCTACGGCGTCCAGCGTTGCCAGATGGCGCTGGCGGGCCTCGATCCAGTCAGTGCCGGGTCCGACCAATGCCGGCTCATATCTGGCCAGGATCAGGTCCTGCGTGATCGCGCCATGCAGCGCCAACGCGGCGGCGGCGTTTTGCCGCTGTGCTTCGCGCCGAGGCGTGGCAATTAGTTGCCGCCATTGCCGCACCATGTCATGGAGCGCGGCTTCGATCCGCCCTGAAATGCTGACCGGCCAGATGCGCGTGAAGACCAGGAATGTCACCAGATTGCCGATCACGATGCCGATGGTCCGGTCCCGCGCAATCGTCAGGTCGTAGCCGGGTCCGGCTCCCTGAATCACGCAGAGGTAGAACGCGAACGCGATCTGGAAGCCCGCATACGAGATACGGGGCGACCCCTGCGCGACCCAGGCGGCTACCCATGTGCCCGCGAAGACCAGCATCAGGAGTCCACCGACGGAGTCGATCGACGGTACGACATAGACCAGCGCGGCAGTGCCGATCAGCGCGCCGATCAGGCAGCCAGCCAGCCGCAGCGAGAGCTTTTCGACCGTTTCGGCCGCGGTCGACAGCGATACCAGGTAGACGGTGATGAAGCAGGTATGGATGCCGGGCCAGTTCAGTTGCTGGTAGAGCACGTAGCAGAACATTGCCGCGCCGGTGGTCTTGAGCGCGTAGCGGATGTGCTCGGGATTCGTGAAGGCATCCGCGCTGAGGAATCCGCTTTTTTTCTCTTCCGTTGCGTTGGGGGCCTCGGCGAGGGCCGCGTTGGCCTGTGCGCTCGGCGCATCCGCATCGGTGAAGCCGACGATGGCGTCACGCAGTTCCACGGCGATGGCCTGCTGCACTGGCGCGAGCGATTCGAGCGTGGGAAGCGCCAGCGTGATTTCCACCGGGTAGCCGCCCGCCTGGAGCATCGCCGCCATCTGATCGAGCGTGTCTGCGATCGGGGCGCGGAAGGCGGCCGGCAAGCGGGCGTTCGGCTGCCGGAGCGCCATGTCGGCGGCGATCAGAATGGCCGTGGTCGACGCAGCGGCCCGTCGCAGCGCCGCAAGGTCTTCGGCGCGGGACAGGCCCTCGATCTTCGCCAGCTTCAGCCACATGCCGACGGGTTGCGCGCCGTCGCGCAGCAGCGGGACGAGCATGGCGGGGGCGGCGTCCTCCTGCCGCAGGCTGGCAGCAGCCATGCGCAGGCAATGGGCGAGCCGGTCGCCCGCCAACCGGCGTGGCGAAGGTCCCATCACCAGATTGACCACTACATTGACGCCAATCGGAATCGCTACCATCAGCCACGCGTAGAGCAGGGCGCGCGTGGCGGCTTCTCCGCCCGGGACCAGTCCGAGTTCATCGAGCCCGAAGCCGATGATCATTGCCACGATGGCGCCGATCGGCCGAAGCTTGCTGGCCGACGTGAGAAACAGCAGCGCGGCCGACAGGACCGCCATGAAGGCCAGCCGCCGCAGCGAATCGTCGACACTGAAGTTGGCCAGCACGATCACCAGGCCAATGATCAGGCTGACCAGCACCAACGCTGCCACACTCATCACGATGCTGACGGTGCGATCTTCCCGGTTGATGAAGAAGATGACGTAGGCAGAGATAGCGGCTTCCGGCGTGCCGTAGATGGCGGTGACGAGCACCGTCAGCACGCTCGCCACGGTGATGCGGGTGGTGGCGGCCGCCCGGCCGGGCGTCGGCGCGAGCAGGGCGCCGATGTCGGCCAGGCCGAGGCGCAGCTTGTCAGCGGCAGGCTGCGCCATGCCGGATCTCGACGTTTGCGCTGGCGCCAGCACGGGCCAGCGTCTCGGGCGGATCTTCGAGCCGGATGCGAACCGGGAAACGCTTGGCGACGCGTACCCAGTTCACCGAGGCCTGCACGTAGGGCAGCGAGCGCGGCAGGTTGAGCCGTTCCGTATCGGTGATGCCCGCGCCGATGCCGGTCACGGTGCCGCGTATCGCCTTGCGCCGGTCGATCATCGAGTAGACCGTGGCGCAGTCGCCGATATGAATATCGGCCAGCGATGTCTCCCGGAAGTTCGCCACGGCAAACCATTCGCCGGTATGAACGAGCAGGAACAGCGACTGGTTTGGAATCACGACTTCACCGGCCAGCACGGAGAGCCCGGTGACGCGGCCTTCCTGCGGGGCATGGACTACGGTGTCCTGCAACGCGCGCTGGGCGATTGCGAGCGCGGCTTCCCGGGCGTGGACCGCGGCGATGGCGTCGTCGTCGTTGCCGATGGCTTGCGTGGTTGCCGAGTGCTGGACGTTCGCCTGCTTGAGCGAGACCGCCGCGTCATGCTGCGCCACCTGGGCCTGGTCGAGCTGCTGCTTTGGCACGTAGCCATCGGCGGCCAGCGGGCGCAGGCGTTCCACCGTGCGTGCCGTCAAGGCGTAGTTTTGCGCCGCGCGTGTGGTCTGCTCGGAGGCGATCGATGCGGCCGCGCGTTCGCTGACGATGGTGCGCCGCCGCGTGCCGAGGCCCGCCTGCGCGAGTTCGAGATCTGCCCGCGCCTGGTCCACCGCCAGCTTGTAAGGCACAGGGTCGATTTCGAATAGCACGTCGCCCTTGGCTACGTGCTGGTTCTCGGTGACGGCGATGCGGGCGATGCGTCCGCCTACCGGCGAGGCCACATGAACGACATCGGCGTCGAGCGTGGCATCGTCCGACGACGGATGGTGCACGGTCCGCTCATAGGCATAGACGGAAAGCAACACGGCCACCAGCACGATGGCCAGGGTAATGACCCGGCCGCGTAGCGGCCCCTTTTGAACGCCGGCCATTTTCATAGAAGATGCCCCGTACCGATCAGCCAGACGATCTCGGCGATGATCAGGCCAATTGCTGTATTGACAATTAATTGGGAACGAACGGTTTCCGCCCAACCGGTTTTCACGAACACGCGGTAGGAAACCACGGCGCCGAAAATACCGATGACGGCGCTTAACAGCCACAATGGAAAATAAGCGCCAAACAGGCCGACCGAAGGCGCTCCGGCGCATCCTTCAAGTAGACAAGTCAACGTGCCGATAATGGCCATGCGAGCCCGAAGTCCAAGCCGGGCAACGGTTTTCGGGGAAAAGGCACCGGGCATCCGCATCACTCGGGAAGCCGATGGGCTGATGGATCAGCAAATTCAGGAAACTGGCGAGCGGAATACCGGGGACCGGTTGTAGACGTGGACAGTTCAGAGGTCATGGATAGCGTCGCTCACATGCATGAAACCGAGACAAAATCGGCTCAGGCAATATAACAGCGCACATTGACGCTTGTCCAAAGGTGATTGATTGGTAATTCGCACAAGGCACTCGAACGCTTGCAACAGATACGGCGGTAGAGTAAGGGCCAACAGGCACGACCAGGGAAGAATCAAGGGCAGACTGCAATGCGAAGGGAAATTCTGGCAAATGAGATCGAGCTGGGGCAGCCACTGAAATCGGCGTTGGTCGATGAACTGGGCTTTCCCGTGGCGGATGAGGGAACCGTCTTCCAGACCGGGGACGAAGTTGCGCTCGTGCTGCAGGCGGGACGTTGTTTCTGGGCGGACGACATGGCGCCGCTCAGGCCGGACGAGCCATCGCCCCCATGGGCCGGCGGTTACGGGCTGCTGGTCGGCACGCTGCTGCACGTCAAGCGACCGGGCGATCTGGAGCGCGCCTGGGTGAGCCGCTTGATCGGTTTCAACGATGACGCCGTGTTCGTGGCGTGGCCCGGCCTGGCCGGCACGTCTGCGGAGCCCTGCGACGGCGATCTGGTGCTGGTCCGTGGTTTCACGGGCACCAGCATCCACAGCTTTTCGGCACGTGTCCGGGCGACTTCGCGCACGCCGTTCCCTTATTGGATGCTTACGGACATCAGCCATGTCGATGCCCGTGAAATGCGTGGCAGCATCCGTGTGCCGGTCCGGCTGGTGGGACGAATGTCCCGGGTGGATGGTGCCGACGCCCCTCAGACCGTGCTGATCACGGACCTGAGTACCGGCGGCGTGTCGGTTTCCACGGCCAACGACGCGCTGACCGCGCCGGGCTTGCAGGTGCGGCTGGCGTTCACGCTGCGCACCGGCGGGATCAAGTCGGCCTTCTCATTGGAGGGCTGGACGCGGCAGGACCCGAATGCTGGCGCCGCCGCGCCGTACCACAGCGTCGGCGTGGCGTTTGACGGCTATGGCGAACGCGAGGCGCTGCTGCTGCGCTCCTTCGTCCACGAACAGTTGCTGGAAAGCGCGACCATGCGCCCGGCAAAGCTGGCGAAGGACTAGCCGCCGACGGGGCCGGCGGCCAGATCGGGGCTCAGGCAGTCAGGCTGTCAGGTACGTCTGCGCCAGCCGTACCCAGCAGGCGGCGCCAAGCGGCAGCACCTGATCGTTGAAATCGTAGCCGGGGTTATGCACCATGCAGCCGCCGAATTCGCCTTCGCCGTTGCCGAGGATCAGGTAGCAGCCCGGGACTTTATTGAGCATCCAGGCGAAATCCTCGCTGCCGTTGAGCCCCTTCGGGGCTTGCGTGACGACGTTCTCCGCCCCCACGAGATCGGTGCAGATCCGCTGCGCCAGTCGGGTTTCGGCTTCGGTATTGACCATGGGCGGGGTGAGCTGGCGGTAGTCGATGTGTGCCTCGACGCCGTGGGCCTGCGCGGTCAGGCTGACGATCTCGCGGATGCGCTGCTCCACCATCGCCCGGGTTTCCGCCCGCGCCGCGCGCACGTTGACGCCCAGGGTTACCAATTCGGGGATCACGTTGTGGGTGGCGCCGCCACGAATGAAACCGATCGACACGACGGCGGTGTCGTCTGGCGCCACATTGCGGGCTACCACGGTTTGCAGCGCCGTCACGATCGCGGCGGATGCTGCAATCGGATCACGCGCGCGGTGCGGCATCGCCCCATGCCCGCCCACGCCCTTGATGGTGATGTCGGCCACGTCGGAAGACAGGCTGACCGACCCTGGCAACACACGGAAACTACCCGCCGGCACGCCCGGCATATTGTGGAGCGCAAAAACCGCGTCGCAGGGGAAGCGCTCGAAGAGCCCGTCTTCGATCATCGCGCGCGCGCCGCAGAGGTTCTCTTCGTCAGGCTGGAAAATCAGGTTGAGCGTGCCGTCGAAGCTGCGGCTGTCGGCCAGCGCTTTCGCCGCGGCCAGCAGGATCGCGGTATGCCCGTCGTGTCCGCAGGCGTGCATCTTGCCGTGGTTGCGGCTGGCATAGGGCAGGCCGGTGGCTTCGACGATGGGCAGCGCGTCCATGTCGGCGCGAATGCCCAGCCGGCGCGTGCCGTTGCCTAGTTTCAACTGGCCTACCACCCCGCTCTTGCCGATACCCGTGTGGACGTCATAGCCCCAGCTCTGCAGCAGGTGCGTCACCAGCGTGCTGGTGGCGCCGACTTCGAAGCCGAGTTCGGGCTGGGCGTGAATCTGACGACGGATGTTGACGAAGGTCTCGGCGTCGATGTCGACCGGAGGCAGCAGATGGGGCAGCAGTTGAAAGGGCTGGAGCGTGGGCGCTTTGGTCATGTCAGGGTTCCTTGCGGGGAAAGGGGGCAATCGGCGGCTAGCGGGTGCTGGCAGATGCTGGCGGGTCAGTGGGTTTCGCGCACTTCGCGCAGGGTCAGCACGGTTAGCAATGTCACGGCGCTGCAGGCCATCATGTAGAACGCTGGGGACAGCGGATTGCCGGTGCGGGCCAGCAGCCAGGTGACGACGAACTGGCATGAGCCGCCGAACACCGTGACGCCGATGGCGTAGATCACCGACAGGCCGCTGGCCCGTACCTTGATCGGTAGCATCTCCATCATCATGAGCAGCAGTGGCGTCGTTCCCAGATACAGGCTCGCGGTCAGCAGCGCGGAGAGCGACAGCACCAGCGGCACGCTGGGGTAGTGCGTCATCAGCCAGAAGGCCGGATAGAGGGCCACCACGGTGAACAGGATGGAGGCGACCACCAGCGGCTTGCGGCGCTGGAGGCGGTCGGCCAGCCAGCCGGAGCAGAGCGACGCGGCAAAGCTGGTCAGACCCGTGACGCAGCCGGCCAGCAGCGATAGCGAGGCCGGGAGATGCAGTTCCCGGATCATGTAGGTCGGCATGAAATAGATCACCAGATACGTGCCGACGGTGCCGCCGATGATGGTGAGGACGCCTTTGGCCACCAGGGTGCCGTGCTCGCGGAACAGCGTGCCGAGCGGGCTTGGCGCATGGGTCTCGGCCGTGTGCGTTTCGTCCAGATGCGATCGGATGTAAAAGCCTACGGGCGCAATCAGCAAGCCCAGGAAGAACGGCACGCGCCATCCCCAGCTCTGCAGCGCTTCCGGCGACAGGCTGCCGTACAGCACCGCCGCTGTCAGCGCGCCGCACAGGGCGGCAATGCCCTGGCTGCCAAGCTGCCAGCTCACACGAAAGCCACGCCCGCGGATACCGCCGGCCTCCATCAGCATGGCGGTGGAGGCACCGATCTCGCCGCCCAGCGAGAAGCCCTGAAGCAGACGCCCCGCCAGAATGATCAACGGGCCAAGCAGGCCCGCCGTGGCGTACGTCGGGGCCACCGCCAGACAAAGCGTTCCAACCACCATCAGGCCGATGGTCAGCGTCATGGCAGCCTTGCGCCCGTGGCGGTCGGCATAGTTGCCGATCACGAAGCCGCCCAAAGGCCGCATCACAAAGCCGATGCCGAACGTTGCCACGGCCAGCAGCAGCGAACCGTAGGCGCTCTCGGAGGGGAAGAACAGCTTGCCGATCATGAGCGCGAAGAAGCTGTAGACGGTGAAGTCATACATTTCCAGCGCGTTGCCGATGGAGCAGGCGGCGATCAACCGGGCCTGGCTGGTTCGTCGTGGCTCGGCGGCAGCCGGTGCGGGGGCAAGAGCCGGCTGCAGGGTGGCGTCATTCATCGGTGGTCTCCGAAGGTGGGGGACGGGCTTCTGTGCAGGAACCCTTGGCGATGAAGTATTCGGGGAAGTCGCGAACCTACAAAATCGCAAATATTCATCCCGATAACCAAATAGAATCACCGTCATAACCAGTGTTCACCGGCTATCGGGGAAAGCCCGGAAGTGCTGGCGCGAGAGACCGGACGCATGCTGCACCGCACAGGCGCGCGACGCACCTGATGCGGGCATGGTCCGGTCGGGACGCCGCAGCGGGCGCGCAGAAGAGGGGAGACCAGGCGAACGTGAAGCTACATCAACTGCGCATTCTGCTGGCCGTGGCGCAGCACGGCAGCATCCACGAGGCGTCACGCGGGCTGCATATTTCGCAGCCCGCGCTATCCAAGGCCATCGCTGAACTGGAGCGAGAGCTTGGCGTCACGCTGCTGTCCCGCTCCGTGCGCGGTGTGAGCTTGACCGCGTACGGGATGGCGCTGGTCAAGCGCGCCACCGTGGTCGAACAGGAACTGCGTCACGCGCTGGAAGACATCGAATCCATACGCGGCCATGCGGAAGCCGAACTCAACATCGGGTTTACCGCCGTGGCCTCCAGTGGCCCGCTGCCTGATGCCATGGCGGCGTTGCGCAAGCGCTTTCCCAACGTCGCCTTGCGTGGCTTCGAGCAGCGCCCGCAGCAGATTCAGGAGGGGCTGCGGGAGGGGCGGCTTGATCTCGGGCTGATCTCCACCAATAGCGGGCCGGGAGCGGGCGGACTCCAGTGGGAGTCCTTGTTCTCGGTGCCGATGCGTCTGGCTGTGCGGCCGGGCCATCCACTGCGACGCGTCCGCCGGCTGCGTCCGCTGCTGGATGCCGACTGGCTGGTGCTGGACCCGCTCGATGACCCCGGCAGCCCGATATCGAGCCTGATGCGGTTGCACCGACTGGAAATACCGCGCCGGATCGTGCAGAGCGCATCCAATCTGCTGGGGCTGCAGCTGGCGACCAAAACCGACCTCATCAGCATGTGGTCAGATTTCGTTTTCCGGGGCACTGGCGGGCCATTGCGCATGGACCCCGGTTCGCTGGAGGTGCTACCGATGGAGGACGAACTGCCGGACTTCAACGTCTACCTGGTCTATCGCTCGATGGACCTGATGACGCATGTCTGTGCCGAGTTCAGCAAGGAAATCAGGCACTTTGCCGAGGGCTATCGTCCTGGATGGGCGAGATAGGTTGCATGCCGCGCTGCCGGTACTCGCCGGGCGCGACGCCGGTCCATTTCTTGAATGCGCGGTGGAAGGTGCTCAGCTCGGAAAAGCCCAGCCTCAGCGCCACCTGTTGCAGCGACAGGCATGAGTGCTCGAGCATGCCGATCGCCGCGTCGCGGCGCAGGTTGTCCTTGATGTTCTGGTAACCGCGGCCTTCATCGCGCAAGCGACGGCTCAGGGTTTGCGGTGTCAGGCGCAGCATCTGCGCCATCTGCTCCAGCGACGGCAGCTCGTCATCCAGGTGGGAGCGCAGGTGCAGCCGGATGCGTTCCGCCAGGCAGCTATTGTCGCGATAACGCACCAGCAGCTTGTGCGGGGTCTCCAGCAGGAATTCGCGCAGGCCGGCGGGATCCTGCATCACTGGCAGCCGCAGCCAGGCGGCATCGAAGTGCAGGGCCGTGCAGGACTGCCCGTATCGGACCGTCGTATTGAAGATGCGCTCGGTGTCGGTCAGCGCCTGGGGCGGGCCCGAACCCAGATCGACGTGCGACAGGGGCACGCGCCGCGCCACCAGCCAGTTGATCAGGCCGTAAGCATGGAACGCGAAGGTCGACTTGGCGAAGATCTGGCACGGCGTGGCCGGCGCATGCCCGTGCAATATCAGGGAAGCCGTCTTGCCATCGGGGCTGAGGTGCAGCCGTGGCGTGAATTCGTCGATATGCAGCCGATACTGGCGCAACCCGGCCTGGATGGCCTCCTCCAGGGTGGCGCTGTGGATCATCGCGCCGGCCGCATGGGCGAAGACGCCGGGAGGCACGGGGCGGCTAAGCAGGCCCCACAGTTCGTCGCGCGTGGTGCGGCGCAGCGTACGGATCAGCGCGGCGTACTGGTCCTGGGTCACGCGCGCGTTCGGCGATGCCAGCAGCGCTGGAGAGATCGCGGCGCGTCGCAGCACGGCATCGATGTCGAATCCCAGTCGGCGCACCCCGAGCAGGATCTGGTCGACATGATGGATGGCGATGGTATGGCGGGCCGGCGCTGGCGTTGGCGTTGTCGCAAGCGGGGCGATGTTGGTGCCAGTAGTGCCAGCCAATGCCGGCCCCGGTACAGCGGTGCTGCGCTGCTTGCCCGGCACGGGGTGCCGGTGAGCGGGAGTGGCAACAATGTGCATGAGTCTCCTCGTCGTGTAGGGCAGCTCCGGAACCCTGCCGCGCGCAATGGCGGCATGCCGGGCTGATGCGGACCTTACCGCGCCCGGTTCGCGCCACACAATCGGGATTTGCCAAAGCCTGCCTTCCGTCTGAACGATTCGGCCAATGATTTTGGGTTGTCTGGTCATTGTCCAGACCGTGCCGGATCACGCACTCTCTCACTATGCAGAAGTCCGGAGCCGGGCGGATCGCCGCCGGCAACGCCGGACTCGGCAGCGACCCGGGACAAAAGGACAACAAGAAAGGAGACAACCACATGCTGGCAAATCGCCGGAGTGCATTGCTGCGTCTTGGCACCGGAGCGCTGGCGCTGGCAGGTACCGTTGCTGGCCTGTCAGGCGCCGGTACCGCCATGGCACAAGGGGCTTTCCCGTCGAAATCCGTGCGCCTTGTGGTGCCGTACCCGGCCGGCGGGGCTACCGACGTACTGGCGCGGGCAATTGCCGATGGCCTCGGCAAGGTATGGAAGCGCCCGGTCGTGGTGGAAAACCGCCCCGGTGCCAGCGGCATGATCGGCGCCGAGGCCGTAGCCCGCGCGGAGCCAGACGGTTACACCGCGCTGCTGACCATCACCACGCTCGTGCAGGCACCGAGCCTCTACACCAAGGCGCCGTTTGACCCGGTCAAGGACTTTGCGCCGGTATCCGAGCTTGGCACCACCAACCTGGTGTTTGCCATCAACAGCAGTGCGGTGCCGGCCACCAGCCTGAAGGAATTCATCGCGCTGGTCCGCGCCAAGCCCAGGCACTACTCCTTCGGATCGTATGGCACGGGATCGAGCGGCCACCTCTACGGCGAGATATTCAACGAATCCGCCAACCTCGACATGATCCACGTCTCGTACAAGGGCGAGGCGCCGGAGTTGAACGACTTGCTCGGTGGCCAGGTGCCAGCCGCGGTGATTTCGGTGATGGGCGCCAAGCCCCACGCCGCGTCCGGGCGTCTGCGCGCGCTTGCCGTGACCGGCGCGTCGCGCTCGCCCCAACTGCCTGATGTGCCGACCTTCAAGGAGAGCGGCGTTTCGGGGATGGATTCGCTGGGCTGGTTTGGCCTGCTGCTGCCCGCCGCCACACCGCGGCCGATCGTCGAGAAGTTCTCTGCCGACGTCAACAAGGTGTTGGCAGACCCCACCGTGCGTACGCGCATGAACGACATGGGCGTGATCCTGACCGGCAGCACGCCCGATGCCTTTGCGCAGACCGTGCAGGCCGACTATGCCCGCTGGGGCAAAGTGATCCGTACCCACAACATTCGTCTTGATTGAGCCTTTGCCTGACATGAAGTCCGCCAGTACGTCCCAGCCTTACCGTTCTCCCGCCTGGCCTGCCGGCCTGCCTGGCACGCTGCATGTGCCGCAGACCAGCCTGTTCCACAACCTGGAAGTGGCCGCGCGGCGCTATCCCGGCAAGACGGCGATCCAGTACTTTGGCACCGCGATCACCTATGCGGAACTGCTGGATGACGTCGAACGGATGGCCGGCTATCTGCAGCAAAGCTGCGGCATTCAGCCCGGGGATAGGGTAGTGCTCTACAGCCAGAACGCCCCGCAGTTCATCGTGGCGTACTACGCCATCCTGCGTGCCGAGGCGGTGGTCGTGCCAGCCAATCCGATGTGGCTGGAAGCCGAACTGGAGCATGTGGTTACCGATAGCGGCGCGGTGGCCGCGTTCTGCGGCAGCGAATTGTATGAGCGCGTCGCGCCGCTGCATGGCAAGGCGCTGCGTCATGTGATCACGTACCACTACGCGGGGATGCTGCGAGACGATGGTGGCCTGCCGGTTCCGGCCTGGCTCCGCGAGCCTGCTCCCGCGCAGCGCGCGGCCCCGGGTGGCGCCATGCCGGTGGACTGGGACACCGCGCGCAATGCCGCCGGCCAGCGTCCGCGTGCGCACGAGGCTGGCTACAACACGCTTTGCATGCTGGCATATACCTCCGGCACCACGGGCAATCCCAAGGGCTGCATGCATACCCACGGCACCATGATGAGTTCCGCGGTGGGCTCGCAAGTCTGGCGCAGCAGTTCGCCGGAATCGGTGGTGTTGGCGGTGGCGCCGATGTTCCACCTGCTCGGCATGCAGAACTGCATGCATTCGCCGATCTACCTGGGTGCCACCGTGGTGCTGATGCCGCGCTGGGACCGCGCGCTTGCCGCCGATCTGATCGAACGCTACCGCGTCTCGGCCTGGGGCGCGCCGCCGGCCATGCTGGTGGACTTTTTCGCGCAGCCCGATGTCGCCCGGCGTGACCTGTCCAGCCTGGCATTTCTGGGTGGCGGCGGCGCGGCCATGCCCGACGCGGTGGCCAACATGTTGCAGGAGCGCTTCGGCCTGCCGTACGTAGAGGCCTATGGCATGACCGAGACCGCGTCGTTCCTGCTGTCCAACCCGCGCCAGAAGCCCAAGCGTGAGTGCCTGGGCATCGCCACCTTCGGCGTGGACGCCCGCGTGGTGGACCCCGCATCGCTCGCCGAACTGCCGCAGGGCGAGATCGGCGAGATCGTCGTCCACGGTGGTCAGGTGATGCAGGGCTACTGGAACAACCCGCAGGCCAATGCGGAATCCTTCATCGAAATCGCCGGCAAGCGCTTTCTACGTACCGGCGACCTCGGTTTCATGGATGAAGAGGGCTATTTCTTCATGCGCGACCGCCTCAAGCGCATGATCAACGCGTCTGGCTTCAAGGTCTGGCCGGCCGAGGTGGAAAACCTGCTCTACGGCCACCCGGCCATCCACGAGGCCTGCGTGATCGCCGCGCGCGATGAGCATCGCGGCGAAACGGTCAAGGCCGTGGTGGCGCTGCGCCCCGAATCGCGCGGCACACCGGAGGCCGATGCGGAACGCATCATGGCCTGGTGCCGCGAGCGTTTGGCGGCCTACAAGGTGCCGCGCATCGTCGAGTTCGTGGACGCGCTGCCCAAATCGGCCACCGGCAAGATCCAGTGGCGCGCGCTGCAGGAAGACGCCATGCGGGCATAGGCGGCGGGGGAGGCCGGTGTATCCGGCGTATCCGGCGTACCGAATCCAGTTCTTGAGAGAGACAGCTTCATGCAAACGAGCAGACGAACCTGGCTGGCGCAAGCCGGCACCCTGGCGGGCGCCGCCATGCTGGGCGGCGTTGGCCAGGCACTGGCCCAGCCCAGCTACCCGAGCAAGCCGATCCGGCTGGTCGTGCCGTATCCGGCCGGCGGCGGCACCGATACTGTGGGCCGCATGATCGGCCAGCGGCTGGCCGAAGCCTGGGGCCAGCCCGTGGTCGTCGACAACAAGCCCGGCGCCAGTGGCATGCTGGGCAACGATACCGTGGCCAAGGCCGCGCCCGATGGCTACACGGTGCTGCTGGCCATCACCGCGCTGATCCAGTCGCCCAGCCTTTACAAGCGTATGCCGTATGACGTGAACAAGGATTTCACGCCGGTCTCGCTGATTGCCAAATCGTCCGACCTGTTTGTCGTGCCCAACCGCGTTCCGGCCAGCACGCTACGCGAGTTCGTCGCGCTGGCCAAGGCCGGCAAGCTCAGTTACGGCTCATACGGCAACGGGACTTCGTCGCATCTGCACGGCGAACTCCTACGGCAGCAGACCGGCGTCGAACTGACACATATTCCGTACAAAGGGGCTGCGCCCTTGCTCAACGATCTGCTCGGCGGCCAGGTGGATTCGGCTTTCGTCGATGTGACATCGGCGTATCCGTACCTGACCAGCGGCAAATTCAAGATCCTGGGCATTACCGGTACCCAGCGCTACAAGGCGATTCCGAACGTGCCGACGTTCGCGGAGCAGGGCTTGCCGGGATTTGAGCCTAGCGGATGGTTTGCGCTGTTCCTGCCCGCCAATGCGCCGAAAGACGTGACCAGCCGTATGGCCACCGAGGTGGCGCGGATCGTCAAGCTGCCTGAAATCAGCCAGAAGCTGGCGGGCATGGGCTTGCAACCGGTCGGGTCGGCGCCGCAGGAACTGGCGGCGGTGGTCTCGGGTGATATGCCCAAGTGGGCCAAGATCGTGCAGGACGCCCATATCCAGCTCGACTAAACACCGTCGGATCACGCGCGGGCTATCGGACAGGTTCCGATGTTTGGAGGAAAGGTCCCAGCCCATGGCCGCCAGTTGCCCGTGATGGCTTTTCCAGCAATCAGACGCGGAGGTCGTGCACGACCTCGCGTGCGAACACCTCACATCCGCGCCGGGAAACGGTGTGTCCTTGAAGATCGCGCGAAATTGCAGGGGTTTGCCACTTGGCACGATGTCGAGGGGCAGGGTCTCGCCCTGAAACGTCTTTTCGCTGCCGATCAGGCGCGCGTAGAACATTGGCTTCACCACGCCAATGCGGTGCCGTGTCCAATCCTTGACGACCTAGTGCGTGCGATTCAGTGGCCAGTGCTGTTTCGCCTTGGCGCGGCATTTGTTTGGACACGTCCCAGACATCTCATATGCCGTATGCGACACATGTGGCGGTGTTTCTAGTAACGTTCTTTCTTCGTAAGTGAGAATAAGTTACATTTGCATCTGATGCGAATCCGAAATTCCTGAACCGCCGTGCAGCACGGCGGTGCCCGCAGCAGTGTCTATGTCCACCAGGTTGCCTCTTTTACTTGCCGTTTTTCCTGCCTATCAGGGTTGGGATCTCAATCAGCTCGTCCATAGCGGGGCGCCCTCAGTTGGCGGCGTATTTCCTGGAAGACCTGATGACCCCCGCTGCGGTGAGATGAGGTAGTCGCGATGGATCCAGGTACCCGTTCGCAGGTCGATGTCCTTTACAGCCGGCATCACGCTTGGCTGCAAGGCTGGCTGTTGCGGAAGATCGGCAATGCATGCGATGCGGCGGACATCGCCCAGGATGTATTCGTCAGGGTGCTTCACAGGAAAGTCGTCGAGATCCGCGAGCCGCGCACCTACCTGGGCACCATTGCCAATGGGCTGGTCATCGATTTCTGGCGGCGGCGGGAACTTGAGCAAGCGTGGCTGGAGACGCTGGCTCAATTGCCGGAAGCACATACGCCATCGCCCGAAAGCCGTCTGCACTTCCTGCAGACGTTGATCGAGATCGATCAGATGCTCGATACGCTGAAGCCGAACGCGCGCACGGCATTCCTGCTGGCGCAGCTCGACGGCCTGACTTGCCCGCAGATCGCGGAGCGCATTGGCATGTCGCTGGCGACCGTCGAGCGGTACATCAGCCAGGCGCTGCGCCGATGCTACGCGTTGCAGTTCGGCGCTTAGCAACCGGCACAAGCACAGGGCGCAAAGATGTCCAGTTCGCAAGCCGATTTGCCGTCAGAAGTCATTGATGCGGCCATTGATTGGGCCGTCCGCCTGCTGTTCAATGAACCCAGCGACGAGATGCGCCAGCGCTTTCTGGTCTGGGAGGGCGCGGATCCCCGGCACCGGCTGGCATGGCAACGCATCCAATCACTACGCGATGGATTCCCCCGTGTGCCGGCGAAGCTGGCTGTGGAGACGCTCCGCAACGCCGAGACCATTCGCGGCCGCCGCCAGGCAGGGCGCCGCCAGGCGATCAAGTTGCTGGGTCTGGGTGGCGTATCGGCGTTTGGGTTGTCCATGGCCTATCGCGAATCGCCATGGAGAAGCTGGGCCGCCGACGTGCGTACCGGCGTGGGCGAACAACGCAGGCTCGCGCTGGAAGATGGCACGATCGTCGTGCTCAATACCGAGACCGCCCTTGATATTCGCTTCGATCGCCAGCATCGCGACGTGTTGCTTCGGCGTGGCGAGATTCTGGTCACGACCGGGCACGACGGCGACGCAGCGCGGCCATTCCGTGTGCAAACGCCGTTCGGCGCGATGCGCGCGCTCGGGACACGTTTCGCGGTGCGGCTCGAAGCGGATCGCGCGTGTGTCAGCGTGCAGCAGGGCGCGGTCGCGCTGCACGACGGCAAAGCGCCATCGCAAGCCGTTGCCACACCGGGCACGAAATGGACGATGACGCAGGACACGAGCGCATTGAGCGATGCCGCCGCGCTGTCGCCCGACAGCTGGGCCAACGGGCTGCTTTCCGGCAGCAACATGCGCCTGGCCGACGTGCTTGCGGAGCTGGCCCGCTATCGCCACGGGCGCATCGATTGCGATCCCGCCGTGGCGGATCTGGTCATCTCGGGTGCGTACCGCATCGACGATACGGATCGCACGCTGCGTTTCCTGGAGAAGGCGCTGCCGATCCGGGTGTCGTACTTCACGCGCTACTGGATTCGCGTCGGGCCCAGGGTGCATGCCTGAGACAGGGTGATGTGAAAAAAATCGAGGTGAATTGAGGGGATTGGGCGACCTGTCCGGCTTGGATTGTAGGAACCCTCTTCAATCCGCTCTGGACTTCGCAACCATGTCGTCACACCGATCCCGCCATCTGTCATCCCGCACCAGCACCCAGTCCGCATGCCTCCCTTCGCCCAAGCCACTTGCTGCCGCACTCCATCAGGCGATGCTCTGCCTTGCCGTCGGCTCGGGTGCCATGTCGATCAACGCCGCCGCGCAGACTTCCACGGACAAGGCTCCGGAAACCACCCTTCCCGCAGTGACGGTGAGCGCCGTGGCCGCCAGTGATTCCACCGATCTTCCGGCAGCCTATGCGGGCGGGCAAACCGCGCGCGGCGGCCGCCTCGGGATGCTCGGCAACCGTGGCAGCCTGGACACCCCGTTCTCCACCACCAGCTACACGGCCCAGCGCATCGAGGACCAACAGGCCGTGACCCTGGCCGACGTGCTCAACGCGGACCCTTCGATTCGTTTCACCGGCCAGACCGGCGGTGTCACCGACTCGTTCATGATTCGTGGCTTCCCGATCAATGAAGGGAACCTGTCGGAAGTCGCGTTCGACGGCGTGTATGGCGTTTCGCCGAACTACCATCTGTTTCCTGAGTACATGGAGCGCGTCGAGGTCCTCAAGGGGCCGGCCGCCATGCTCTACGGGATGTCGCCCAACAGCGGCGTGGGGGGCGTGGTGAACCTCGTTCCCAAGCGGGCGGGTGCCACGGACCTGACACGCTTCACGCTCGACTATGCGTCGGACGCCCAAGTGGGCGGGGCCGTTGACTTGAGCCGTCGCTGGGGCGACGACAAGGAGTGGGGCGTTCGCTTCAATGGCTTGCACCGTCAGGGGCCCACGCCGCTGGACAACCAGAAGTCACGCAGCGAGGTGGCGGCCGTATCGCTGGACTATCACGGCGACCGTCTGCGGGCATCGCTGGACCTGATCGAGCAGTACCAGTGGATCGATGCGCCGACGCGCCCGTTCCTGGTGGCTCCTGGCATCGAAGTGCCGGCGGCACCCGATGGCCGGCGTAACGTCACGCAGCCTTGGGGATGGTGGAAGTCCAACGACGTCTCGACGCTGTTGCGCGTCGAATATGACGTGGCGGACAACGTCACTGTCTATGCCGATGCTGGCGGGACGCGGTCCGACGTGTCCCGCCTCTCGGACCAGACCCCGACAATCCTCAACGCGGCAGGCGATACTTCCGCCGCAGTGCAAAACTGGCGGTTTCAGATCAATCGGATGTCGTTCGATACCGGCGTGCGAGCGAAGTTCGACACCGGTCCGGTCAAGCATGCACTTGCATTGCAGGCCAATCTCTATTCGGATCGTATTGCCAACGCCAACGTCGCGGGAACGCCGGTCCGTTCGAATATCTACAACCCGGTGGTGAGCCCCGAGCAGTCGATCGCGCCGCCGAGCTTTGTTCCCAAGGTGTCGGATTCCACGCTCTCCGGCGTAGCCCTGGTCGACACGGTCAGCACCATGGATGATCGCGTGGCCCTGACGCTTGGCTTGCGGTATCAACAGGTCGAGTCGAACAACTACAACACCGCAACCGGCGCAAAGTCGTCCTCGTATGACGAGAACGCTGTGACGCCGCTGGCCGGCATCGTCTTCAGGCCATGGCGCAATGTTTCCTTCTATGCGAACTATGTCGAGGGGCTGAGCAAGGGTGATATCGCACCGGCCACTGCCTCGAATGCAGGTCAGGTATTCGCCCCCTACAAGACGAAGCAGCAAGAGGTCGGCGTCAAGGTCGATGCCGGATCCATCATGGCCACGCTGGCAGCCTTCCGCATGACCAAGCCGAGCGGCCAGTTGTTCGGCACGGTTTACGCTGTGGACAGCGAACAACGAAATCAGGGGCTGGAACTGACTGTCTCTGGCGAAGTGATGCGGCGGGTTCGGCTGCTGGGCGGCATTACCTGGCTGGACGGCAAGCTGACCAAGACCAATAGCGCTGCGACGCAGGGCAACCGGCCGGTGGGCGTACCGGACTTCATGGCCAATCTTGGCGCCGAATGGGACCTGCCCTGGCTGCAGGGCCTGACGTTGACTGGCGCGCTCAACTACACGGGTCGCACCGACGTCAACCAGGCCAACACGCAGTCGGTGCCGTCGTGGACCACCGTCGACGTTGGGGCTCGCTACCGGACGAAGGTGTCGGGCAAGACCACCACGTTCCGGGCCACGGTCATCAATGCCTTCGACAAGCATTACTGGTCGGGCGTGGCTTCCTACAGCACGATCTCGCAGGGCGCGCCGCGCACGTTCCTCGGCTCGGTGACGGTGGACTTCTGATGCAGGGTCAATGCAGATAGGCTGCCGCCAGATCCTGGTTGGGATCATTCTCGCGACGGCTATCATCCTGGATGCCCAGGACTGTCCGGCCGCTGGTTCCGTGCAAGGGGCGGCGGCCGAGGCTCACACCTACTCGATACCACCCGGTCCGCTGGACGTGGTGCTCATACAGTTCGCCACGGCATCGAAGATGGACCTGGCCTTCGATGCCGACGCGCTGCGGAAGCTGCACAGCGCGGGGCTGACGGGGCCGCATACGATTGCCGACGGCATCGGGATTCTGCTTCACGAGACTGGCTACTACGCCGTCGACCTGCGCGATGGGGGGTACCTGATACGCAAGGCCTCTGCCGCCGACACGCAGGCGGAAGCCGCGCAGACATTGCCCACGGTGACTGTAGTCGGCCAGGCCTATCGCGCTGATGTGTCGCAGGGCACGGAAGCCGGTCATGGAATCGCCCGCACCGTGAATCTGGGAGCCCTGGGAAGCATAGGCGGCATGGACTCGCCAGTCAGTACCCGGGTTTTCGACGCGCGCGAGATCCGGGACCAGCAGGCGTATAGCGTGGCCGATGTCGTGGAGAACGATGCTTCGGTTCGCTCGGTCAGCAAGCCGGGCGGCATTCTCGACGCCTTCACGATTCGCGGATTTCCGTACAGCAACGGCAACTTCGGCGAAATTGCGTTCGATGGCGTCTACGGCATCGCCTCCAACTATCGCGTTGCGACGGGGTACGTCGAGCGGGTGGAACTGATCAAGGGCCCCGCGACGCTGCTCTACGGCATGTCACCTGGCGGCAGCGTGGGCGGCGCCATCAACATCGTGCCGAAGCGGGCAGGGGACGGGGACGTGACCGAGGCTGCTGCGGACTATGGCTCGTTGTCCCAGTTTGGCGCGAACATCGATGTGGGCAGACGGCTCGGCGGCGACCGTGCGTTCGGCGTTCGCTTCAATGGTGGCTACCGCGGTGGTGATACCGCCCTGGACAACCAGCATCGCGATGCCGGCTCGGGGGCGCTGGCTTTCGACTATCGCGGCAGCCAGTTGCGCGCGAGCCTCGATGTCATCGCCCAGTATGAGCGGATATCGGCGCCGTTCCGGCTGCTGCATATCGTTGCGGGTATCGACGTGCCAGCGGCGCCGGACGGCCATCGCAACATATCCCAGCCATGGGAGTCTTCGGAAATCCACGATGGCGCGACATTGGCGCGGGTTGCCTACGACGTTGACGAGAACACGCAGGTGTTCGCCCACGTCGGAGGTGGCCGCACACGTGTGGCGCGCGTTTTCGCCATCACGCCGACGATCATCAACGAGGCGGGAGACGTATCCGTATCCGATACGAACTACCGATTCGACGTGGCACGCACTAGCGCCGAAGCCGGTATGCGATGGCGGGTTGCCATCGGCCCGATGACGCATCGTATTGCACTGTCTGCCAGCGGCTACAGGGACCGGCTCAATCGCGGACTCGTGAACTCTGCGATCACGTCGCTTACCAATCTCTACGATCCCGTGCCGCTACCCCCGCAGTCAATTGCCGATCCTGCCAGCGTGCCCAAGGTGTCGTCGACGTACCTGACAGGGTTGTCCCTTGTCGACACGGTATCGACAAGGGATGAGTCCTTGCAGTTGACGGCCGGATTTCGCTATCAGCGCATTCGTTCCGACAACTTCAACCCGGAAGGCGTTGTGATCGAGCACTACGACGCGGGTGCGTTAGCCCCTCTGCTCGGTATCGTGTTCAAGCCGAACCAGGCCGTATCACTCTACGCGCACCGCATTGACGGACTCAGCAAAGGAGATGTCGCGCCGACGAGCGCGGCAAACGCAGGTGAGGTGATGGCACCTTACCGTTCTACCCAGTACGAGACCGGGGTCAGGCTCGCGCGGCAAGACCTTGAGGCGACCTTCAGCGCCTTCCAGATCAGCAGGCCTGTTGGCGTGATGAGTGGGGCGAGTTTTGCGGCCGACGGCGAGCAGCGTAACCGCGGACTGGAACTTGGCGTACGACACGAGTTGCTGCCAGGCGTGCGCGTCAACGCCGGTGCGATGTGGCTCGACGCGACGATCTCGGGGAGTCCAGCGCTGTCTGGAAAGACCCCGGTCGGCGTGCCATCGTGGCAACTCAATCTTGGTGCGGAATGGGACGTCCGCCAGATTCCAGGCCTGACGCTGGTCACTGCCGTGGCTAGCAACGGTGCGCAGTATGTGGATGCGGCGAATACCCAGCAGGTGCCATCGTGGACTCGCTGGGACCTGGGAATGCGATATCGCGTGAGTGGCGCGCGCTATCCCGCCACGGTGCGTCTTGCCATTCGCAACGTTATGGGAAGACGAGGATGGGCCGCCGTTGATGCCTACGGAGGGCTGGCTCAAGCGGATCCACGGGTCGCATTGGTCTCAGTAACTGCCAGCTTCTGATTGTCAGCGCCTGCAGGCAAAGGTCGCGATTCCATGTTCAGTGGGTCCCACACAGGACCCTATCTGCGGTCTCACATTGCGAGGCAGCAGCCTTGCGATGGCTCCGTAGCATTCCGAACTGCCAGGAGTATGGCTCCACCTGATGTCTGGGCAGCATACCTCCGCCTCCCTAATGATTTTTTGCGCAGACATATGGAAGGTGATCTGGTGGCATTGAACAGTTGACAGATTGTCACCTTGATCCGCCAAGTCACGGGCAAGATCGTCACTACGTAGGTGCGGTATCGAACTTGCCGTCCAACCTACGTCAGCATAATCTCAATAGCCAGGGCATCCAGAGCATCCAGAGCGCGAAGGCGGTCAACGCAAGCATGAGGACGTTTGCGTTCCTATTGAGCATGGACCACTTTCCCTCGGTGCAGGGTTGTCCGAATATCGTCCGGAATGAAGTCGCCGCAAGCCATGGTGCGCGCAGGCGAACATCGACCGGGCCGATTTCGAGCATCCGGGTAGCCGAGCGTCGGCCCTTGGGAGAAGGACGTCATGAAGAAGCGCTCGCTGTGGGGCACTCGCTTTGCCAGTTGCTCCACGATGTTGCTGCTAGGCGGCATGGCCCATGCGCAGACGACGCCTGATGACGCTCCCACCCTCGCGCAGCTTGAGTCGCTACAGAAGGAAATCGCCGAGCGGGCGAAGCAGCTCGAAGCCATGAAGCGAGTGCTGACCGAACGGGCGGATATCATTCGCGAACTTCGTAACACTGTGGACAACGAGATGCTGGCGCATAAGCGCGGCGGCCAGGCAGAGGTTGGCGCCGGCGCGACGCCGGGCAATGCCGCGACCGGCGCCGCAGCAGCGGCCGCGGCAGCCAGCAGCGCCACGCAGATCAACAGCACCGCGCAGGCCCAGCAGACGCCATCCGAAACGCCGCCACAGGCCGTTACGCCACAGGATACGCAACAGGGTCAGGCAGCCCAGGGCGAACAGCAGGGCGAATCCGCAGCAGGTGCCGAGCAGCCGGTGGGCAATCCGCCAGAGCGCGACACGCGCCCGCCGGCAATCGCGCCGATCTTCGACCAGCCAGGCGTGCTCACGCCAGTCGGCAAAATTGTCGTCGAGCCGAGCTTCCAGTACAGCTACTCGTACGGCGACTCGGTGTCGCTGGTGGGCTACACGGTAATCCCCGCCATACTGGTCGGCTTGATCGATGTGCGCGACATCAGGACGTCCACTTACATCAGCGCGTTCGCATTCCGCTACGGCATCACCAAGCGCCTCGAGATAGAAGCCAAGGTGCCGTACGTGAGCGCAAGCAGCAACACGATCAGTCACGAGGTCTTCACGGGGACCGCTGTCGACAGCGCCTTCACCGCCAATGGCAGCGGCCTTGGCGATGTGGAAGCGACCCTTCGCTACCAGCTCAACTACGGCAGCGAGAAGATGCCGTACTTCATCGGCTGGCTGCGCTACAAGTCGAACACCGGCAGGGATCCGTTCCAGGTGGTCACCGATTGCGTGACCCGTTGCGTGGGCAATGCCACCGGCACCGGTCTACCCCTGAGCATGCCAACGGGAACCGGTTTCCAGGCGATCCAGCCCGGCATTACGTGGTTGTTTCCAACCGAACCGGCGGTACTCTTCGGCGGCTTCAGCTACATGCACAACTTCGCGCGTGACAATGTCTACCGCAATGTGCTTGCTGGCCAGCAGGAGTTCCTTGGCAAGATCGCTCCCGGAGACATGTTCGAGTTCAACTTCGGCATGGGTCTGGCGATCAATGAGAGCGCGTCATTCAGTATCGGTTACGACCAGAGCATCATCTGGCCGACCAAGCAGAACGGAGAAACCATCGCGGGATCGGTGCGTATCACGCAGGGCACGCTGCTGGTGGGCTACTCGTATCGCTTCAACAACCGGTACACGCTGAACCTGTCGGTGGGCGCGGGCGTGACACGCGACACCCCTGACCTGACAGTCACGGTGCGGCTGCCGATCACCTTCTAAAGGCATGACGAGCTGTAAAGTCGGGACGAAAATCGGAACCCGTCAATCGTCGCTTGCATCATGCCTCGCAAGCTTCAATGTTCAGAAACTCCACAAGACACCAACCCGGAACGTCCTCGGTTCGGCGGGGTGGATATGGTGATCGTTGATCCCGGCAGGCGAGCCGTCTGCGTTGAGCGGTGACGTTTCGCCCTTCAGCAGCGAAGCATAGTAGTAGTCGATGTCGTTGACCCGCTTGCCGAACACGTTCAGAACTTCGGCAAAAATCCGCACGCCCTTCAGTAGCCTATAGCCCACCTTCAGGTTGACGAGAAACGAGGAGGCGGAGCGCACGCTATTGTTCTCGATGAGCGGACGTGGGCCGAAATAGCGGGCCCGCGCGCCTACCGACCAGCGTCCGGTGTGGTACGACACGCCGGCCGACGCCGTGGTCTGGATCGATTCCGGAATGTAGTCGCCGATTTCCTCGTGATCGCGGAAGCGTGCCCGCGAGAAAGCCGCGTCCGCATCGAGGATCAAGCCGGCGAGCGGGCCGTCGGGCGGTGCATAGTAGCCTGCCAGTTCAATCCCGCGGCGGCGGCTTGGTCGGCTCGGTTCTGTCGTGCCGCTGTCGCCCGAGAAGACCAGTTCCGATCCGATGTCGAGTTGCCAGAGCGAGGCCGACAACTGCAGGCCGGGGGCGAGCCGCCGGGGGCGCACGCCGACCTCGTAGCCGGTGGCTGGCACGAGAACGCTGACTTTCTGCGCCGGCTTGCCCGTGGACGGGTCAATCGTGGTGGTGGCGCCGCGTACGTCGTTGCTGTGATAACCGCGCCCCCAGTTCAGGAACACTTCGGTCTGGTCGGCCGGCGACATCACGACGCTGAACTTGGGACTGACGATGTGGTCGGTGCCGTTTCCGGAGTTGGCGGGGTTGTCGCTCGAAACGCCGTACCAGAACTGATCCGCACGCAGCCCTGCGATCGTGCGCAGCCAAGGCAGCCATTCGGTTGTGTTGCGCACATATAGCGCGGCGCTGGTTTCGTTGACCGTATCGGTCCGAATCGTTTCGTAGATCTGCCGCTCTTCCGAATTGGCCAGTGTGATAGGGTCCAGCCGGTCGAATCGGACCTGCGCGCCGACCTCGGTCTCGGTGTCGCGCAGCCCCAGCTTGCCGAACCAGAGCCGCGACGCATTGACGCCCGCGGTGACGCGATTTTCGAACTGCTGGAATTGGTCGCCACGCTCCGGGTTGTTCAGCGCGTAGGTGAAATTCGAGAACAGTTGCAGCCGGCTCTTGATGACATAGGCATTCGCCCTGAACAAGCCCGATTGCACGGGCCTGAGCCAGTCGGCGGACAGGCTGTAGCGCGACGCATAGCCACCGTCCGTGGGATCGATATTCCCGACGCGGGAGATCAGCCCTTCGTTGATCGCGCGCTGCGGCACCTGGTCGGTCGAGTCCCAGCTATTGCGATAGCCCATGGCGGTGATGCTGACGCGCTCGCCGGCACTGAGCGGCAGCGTGTAACGGAACATACCATTGAGCTTGCGCACGCCTTCCGGCAACACCCATGGACCATTCACCTGCAGCCATTCCAGCCCACAGAGCGCGGTGCCGGGGCCCACCTGGTGGGAATTGGCCAATACCGCCCGACGGTAGTCGTGCTGGCCCAGTTCGATCTGCGCGATACCGGTCGGCAGTTGCGACACGTAGTCCATGCTCACGGCACCCGCCGCCGAGAAGTCTCCCTCTTCGGCAAAGTACGTGCCCTTCTTGTAGGCGATACCGCTGACCAACTCGGGAATCACGAAATTGAGATCGGTGTACCCCTGGCCATGGGCGTTGGTACGCATGTTGACCGGCATGCCCGCCACGGTCGTGGACAAGTCGGTGCCGTGGTCAAGGTTAAAGCCCCGTAAGAAGTACTGGTTCGCTTTTCCGTCGCCGCTGTGTTGCGTGACGATCAGTCCCGGGACGGTTTCCAGCAGTTCGCCGGGACGCAACAATGGGCGATTGGCGAGTTGCTCGCGGCTGACGTAGCCCTGGTTGGCGGAGACGGTGGAATCCGCAGTCGCGACATCGAAACGTGCTGCCTGGACGGTGATCGCCGGAAGCTCTTGTTGGGCTTGCTGAAGGCCGCCTGCAAGGGCGCTCACTGGAATAGCGCCAAGTGTCGCCGCGCGAAGGCGAAGTTTGGGCGAGGTCGGGCGCCGCAAAGGCGCCCGACGAGAAGAATTGCTCTGGCTCATTTTTGTTTTGTGAATTGGTATGAAGAAGTGCGCAAACTTCATACCAACGAGCAAGCACCGATGTGGTGCAGATCGAACGGGCAGGGCGGGGGCCGCTCGCAGACCGAAGCGGTCTCGTAATTGCAGCCAGTTGTGGCATCACGCGCGGCCGGGGACGATGCGAAAAGCCGCACATGTGGCAGGTGGCCGAAGGAGCTAAGCCGTTGAAGATCCTTGCACACTGCCACCGGCATGGCCCGCTGCGTCAGTGTGGCCGAGTCAATACCAAACGAGCCACACGTTGGGCAGGTGCAATGGAAGCGGCGCAGTTCACATGCGCGGACGCATTACGCGGCTTAGTGGCTTAGTCGCAAAGAGGGCAATTTGCCGGTTCGGGTGAGCATGGCCGATCCCAGGTTGGGGGCGACACCCGTGCCCAACAAAAAGCAGTAACTGTGAATGGGACCTCAACCTAAGCCCACCCGCCAGGCTTGCCGAAGAGGTAGCCTTATGCGCAGCGTCTTCAATCAAATCGCTGCCTAATCATTCATTTAACATAATATACATTATGAACATCGAATCAAGTTTTAAGAAGTCGCAGAAAACATCAGTCAAGCCCCTGCATCGGGGGTTCAAAGCGCAGAAGCCAGCACCTAAGGTTGCTGGCTTTTTTCTTGCCAGAGACGCCCATGAAAAACACGTCCAGGCGCTGGGTCAGTCAATCAGAATTCGAGCACTACACCAGCGGGCTATCACGAAAACACCTCATCCGTCTATTGCGCCGATGCGACAGAACCATCAGGGATTGGCAGACCGGCAGACGACCAATTCCAGCATGGACAGTCGACACAATGCGAGTGCATCGATTTGAAATAGAACAGGCGTGGATACAGATGTTTCCCCCGGACCCGTTAAAATGCGCCAAAAAAAGAGGGGTCGAAGATGGGAATCTATGACAGGGATTGGTGGCGGGACCGCTACAACCAGCAAAGCGGCAAGCCCCGAAAGGACGCGGCGTGGCGTCGGCCGGAAAAGGACGGAGACCGTGCAGCCAAGGCTGCCGTCTACAACCCAAGAGCATTTCGCGCCGAGAGCCCCAAGAACAGCCGCGACGGCGCTGATCAGAGAAACGAGCCGCCAGAGCTACCCGGAGCGCAATGGCACTGGACTATCAAGCTGCTTTGGATGGCCGGTGTCGGGACAGTGTTGCTGATCATCGCCAAGAACTACGGTCGATGGTTTCACTAGACGCGTCATCGCAGTAGAAAGGCCGGGGATTGGCTTGCAGTGAGGGGGAGCCTTAGCCCGGCCACGACTTCGCAACGACCGAGCCGCGCCGCCCGCTACTCGGTCCCGCCAGCCTCGCTGAGCCGCTCGACAACCGCCACGAGGATTGCCCTGGCTTAATGCAATACGCGGTTCTGGACGAGCGCGGACACTCCTGACGCTAGACGTCCCGTGACAGCAATGCGGAGATAAAGACGGCGGAGCAGACAAAGATCACGCCGAAGGTCACGCCGACAGTGACCAGCACATCCCACCAAGTCAAGTCCAGCCATCCCTCAGTCATCACTGAGCCCCCTTTTTCGTTACTACCTTACCCGTAACGGGATCAAGATCAGGGCCGAAGACGCAGTCGGAGAATCGTTCATACAACTCACGCTTCAGCACGAGATCAAAGGCACGCTTCCAGGCGGTGGACTTATAAAGTGCATTCCGCCCCGCAATCGTCTTGCGCTTGCAGGCAATTTCAAGAAGTTGAAGCGAAAGCTCCACAACATCGGCATCGCTTCCATTGATCGCCAGAGACTTCCCGGCACCCTTCTTTGCAGCGGCCAATGCCTCATCGCGCTCACGCTCAGCACGCAGCATTGCTTTGTGCTTGTTCTCGATTCCGATCGACAGTCCCATGATCTTTTCGCGAGCCTCGGCCAGTTCAGAACGCAGCGTCTCCACCTCGATTCGGCATTCGTCGTAGGCGTCCACGTCCTGGACAGGTGCGATCACCTTTTTCGTTACGGTAACGGCATTGTCTCGACGGCGAGCGCGGAAAGCTGCCTGACGCTGCGCATTGGTCAACGCGCCCTCTTTGCGAGGACGACCACGACCGCGCTTGACTTCCACATCCAGCTCGCCAGTCACGTTATCCGTTACGTCACGCATATTCGCCTCCCGATTCGATGATTCTATTTTATGTTACGAGTAACGGATATTCAATTACTGTTACACTTTTCTGAGTAACGAAAAATCAAACACTATCGGAAGGACCGGTGCGCTTGCCCTTATCGGTCAACACACCCTCCCCAGTCGTGATGCCAACAACCGGTGCATCGCACACAGCGACCAGCTCAATGTCCTTGAACTTGAGGCCCATGGCGCAATTGCTAATCCGCTTGACCTGGTAGCCCGCTTCCACGAGCTCCTCCGAGGTCGTCCAGAAGATCGCCTGTCCGTTCTGAGACATGGTGACGGCGTAGACCGGAGCCTTACCCGCGAAGGTCACCAGACCAGAGATATGAATCCCCAGGCCAGCGAAGGGATGCCCGTCAGTCTGATGACGACCAGGTGTCGCAGCTCCGCCCTCCTCCCTCCCGCCGTGCTCCTCCGTGCGCGCGGCTCCGGGAGGCGGGCTCCCCTGCGGACGGACAGCGCCAGGACTGACAGAGGCAAGAGAGGGGTTGGGAGCCTTTTTCTCCGGCTTGCCTGCCTTCATGGGGTTAGGGCTCGCGCCACCGATCAACATGCCGACAAAGATGATCACGCACAGCCCGAGGCCGATGAACGGCCACCGCTTCCACAGCGGCACGATGTCACTAGCGGCCAGCTCCTCCCCGGCCTGGCTGGTCTTAGTGTGGGAGCGGTAGAACTTGAAATAGCGCTTGTTGTACTGCCGGGCGGCAGTATTGACGCAATCCCCGCGCACCCCATCAAACACCTTGCGGATGTACCCCTTGTTCGTCCCGAACGCCGTTGCCTTACGGACCTTGTAGCAAACCTGCACTAGGTCGATGACGTCCTTGGACACCTTGCCATAGCTCTGTGTGATCAACAGCACGTCGGCCAGCTCGTGACGGTGCATGGAGTACCACTCCCGCACCTTGCGCCCTGTGCTGTCCCTGGGCAGACACATATGACACTCGTCAATGACATACAGCGGCCCACTACCAGTATCGGGATGCCGCCAGGTATCCCCGTAGCATTCGACCGTGGAGAAGGGACGACGAAACACCTCCTCGTCCGCATCCTCGCCCAGAGCCGCCGCCAGGCCGGTGCGCCGCTCTGCTTTGCCCTTGGCCTCCGTCCGAATATCCAGAAGGACCCGCTGTTCAGGCGGGAACTCCGTCAACACCAGGGGAAGATTGGTCACGACCTTCCGGCCCGCACTGAGCGCAGGCAGAACGTGATAGGCGACCGCCTCGTAACTCTTGCCCCCACCAGGGGCTCCCAAGAGCAAGTTAATCATGTTCAGGACTCCAGCCAGCCGCAGACATGATCGCCTCTACCCGTTCATTGATGGCGTCCTCCTTGCGCTGCAAGCTCTCCAGGCGCTCCTCAAGCTGTTCCCGTAGCTCCAGTACCGCAGGGTCGTCTCCGCCGTACAGCTCCAGTTGAAGCTCCACGGCTTCCTTGCGGGCCGCGACTGTCTGAGCGAACTCAAACAGCTGATCGATGGTGTAGTCCTCAGTCATTTTGCAGCGCCTCAATCCGATCAGAGATCAATTCCAACTTGGTCGCCAAAGAATAGACCCTCCCCCCCAGAAACTCCTCCGTATCCTCCTTGTCCATGTACTTACTGTATGGGTCTTCCCCACTGTCCTCCCAAACATCCTTCCACTCCTGATAAGCCGCGACAGAGTCCCGATATTCTTCATTCAACTCAGCGTGCAGGTCAGACAGCTTTTCCAACAGCTGAGCACGCGCACGGCGTGCACGAAACCCGAAGAAATCCATAGTCAGCTCCCAAGACGGGTGAACGGAATAAGTTGCAGGACCAGCTTGATGCCGATCGCCGCGAGGATCATGGCTAGCCCCTCGCCCACCCGCATGAGGCCAATCATGTTGACCAGCTCGGGCGGAGCCGCGCTGATGTACTGCGCCGGGTTCAATGCCGCGAAGGCATCCGTCCCAGGCAAACCATTCAGAATCACCTGCGTGAGCTTGAGGAACGACTCAAAGGCCCAGCACACCAGGTCAGTGCCAAACATCCAGGCGGCTGCAAACACCGCCACCGCCAGGGAACCGATCCAACCCGCCAACGCGGCGAACTTCGCCAAGACAGCCGTGAAGAACGCGCCCATGTCCGCTCCTTAGAAAAGAATCTTGCGAGAGGTGAAAGCCGCCGTAGCCAGGATGACCAGGCCGAGTGCCTGGAAAATCCAGCAAGGCACAGTGAGATCGCCGGAGCCGAAATTCCCAGCACCGCCGAAGTTGAAAGACATCCGCCACACAGGGCACTGACCGCCCCCGAAAGACGGGAACATCGAGCGGATACCGTTGTAGAAAGCCGTATTGCTAATGTCCGGCTTCGACGTGTTCCAGACCCCCGCAACACCCTCCGGATACTTCTGCTCGTAGAGCTTCGGCACCCCAGGCATGGCAGAGTCGCTAAAGGCGTCGTCGCTTTTGTCCGTGGTGGACGTGCTGGAATTGACCGTGTTGCCCGCGGAATCCTTCGTCACCGTGGTGGTGACGTTAGAAATGTTGTAGGTAAGCGTGTTATTTGTGACGGTGTTTCCCGCCTGACTCACCGTTGCAGTGGGGGTGGTCGTGCTGGTCGTCGTCAGAGTCTTACCGTCCGTCCCCGTGCTGGTCGTCGTAGTCGTACTAGGCTGTCCGGTAACCGTGTTGGTCGGGATATTGAAGCCAGCCGCGTTCGCAGCATCCAGGGGCACATAGCCCCCGTTGTCATAAATATTCTTCAGTACGTCAGCCGCCATGGTCGGCTTATTGGTCAACCCAGTCTGAATCGCGTTCTGAATGTCCGCATCAGATGCAGGCACGTCACCCGAAGACGACACACACTTGCTACCGTTCCAGACGTAGCCCGTCACGCAATGAGAAGAGCCCGAAAAAATAGAACCAAGCGATACCCACGAACCCCCGGCGTTCTTGGCAGAACAGGTGTACTGGTTGTAAAGACCAGTGACAGGATCTGTACCGCCGCTAGGGTCGGTCGACCGGACGCCAGGCAGCCCCGCCGCAGTAGCGAACGCCTCGCAAGCCAAAACCGGAGTGTCGTAATACGGACCGGTCTGATCAGTACCCGGCTTAAACCACGCCTTCGATCCATACTGAGGCAAAGCCGGTGATTTCCCCCACTGACCATTCGCATACGAAATGCCAGCATCTAGCAGCAACGACCCTGCAACCGTCCCGACAACACCCCACGGAGTAAGCCGAGCAGCGGTAACCATGCCCTTCCCAACCGACGCCAGCGGATAGCGCACAAATTCCTCAAGACCTAGCTTCACCGCCTTACCCATCCCAGCAGCAGCCGGAATTTCCAACGTAGCCGCCCGCGTAGCCACCACCTCCGCCCCCTGCACCGCCGCCGATTTGATCGCCCCAGCGATCCGTGCCTGGTTGTACGCCGTAATGTCCCGCGAGAGCTGCAAACGGTTAGCCTCCGAGCTGGACGCAATGATGTTGCCGTTACTGTCCCAGACCAGGTGCGTCTGAGCGTGTGCACGCTGCCCAATGAAAAACAGCGCCATAAATAGCGCCGTTAGTAACCCCGTTCCGATGTGTTTTCTCATGAGATCCGCCCCCGGAAAGCCAGAATGAAGACCAGGGCACTGATGCCACCGAGCATCGCCACGAGCGCGTAAAACAGCGCCACCAGTGCCCCCGTCACGCCAGCCCCCTTAGGCCTTGTTGACGCCGCGCTTCGCCAGGCTGATGCCCTTGAAAGCCATTGCGATGCCGATGATCAGAACGCCCATGGCGATCACGGCCGTTTGCGTACCGCTCAGATCCACTGCTGCGAAGATTTCTTGCATTTCCTACTCCCGAGAACGCCGGGTAACGGCCCGGCAACCGTTTGGGCAAATGCCCTACACCTTACGAATCGCGTCCACTATGACGCCCACTGCAAAACCGACCGCCCAGACCGCCAACACCGCCTTCATGCCCCAGGCGAACGCCAGGGCGATATCCGCAGCATTAATGCCGATGGCAGCAAGCTGTTCAGCGGTGCAGCACGTGTCGCCCATGGCGTTACTGAACCGCCCGCAGCGTGTTCGTGTACTTCACCCACACGCCCTTGTTACCGTTGATGCGCTGACGGAAGCCGCGCACGTCCACGAGCACCTGCACAACCTCGCCCTTCTGCCCGAGACGCTTGTCCGAATACACGTGAATGAAGGACGGCGACGAGAACTCATCCGGCGCAGGCATCGCAATAGCAGTGTCGAAGCCGCCGTTTTCCAACGCCGTCGATTCCTCAACGCGCCCACGAATGAGCGCCTGATTGACGCCCATTTTTTGCTGTTGTGCCGCTTCACTCATGACATTGACCCCTCGAAATAACCACTTGGAAAGAATGCGCCGTCCTTCAAAACGAAGGGCACCATGCGTTTGGGCGCACCCTCACGACGCAACACGGAAACGATTTGCTCTGCCGACCATTTGGCCCGCACAAGCTGATTGATGAAGCGGCCATAGGCCTCGCGCCCATGCTCCACAAGCTTCGCCGCCACGATTGCCGCGCCCTTAGACATCGTCTTGACCAAGCGCGGGACGGAAGCCAAGACAGTGGAAAAAAAAGGAGCCGCGCCGACGAAATAGGCGTCCGTATCGGTAATGGCGTCATACGGAATGACGCGATCACGATTGCCCCACTGGACCTCAAGACGCAACCACGGAGAATCCGGGTCCCCAAGCTGTTTGCCCTTCTCGTAGCAACGAATCAGCTTGCCGTTCTTGGCCTTGCCGATATAGAGCGTTCGCCCCCTGCCCTGATGCTCAAGCCAATCACCCGCTTGGTCATACGAAGGCCGCGCACTCTGGCGCTGAAAGAGCCCATCCTGATAGGCCTGCCAGCAATCCATGACGCCGAGCGATTCGGTATCGAAACAGATGTCCAGGCGCGTAATGGTCGCTTTGATCGACTGAAGAACAACGCGCAGATTTCCCCGCTCGTACTTGTCCTCGTTCAGGCCGAGCGCGTTGCAGCCCGTACCGCTGATTTGGAGGAAGCCCATGTTCGCCTGCTTGTCATGGCCGCCCCACGCCAGCACCGCAACGCGTTCCCATTGACCGCCGACGCAATACATCACGTCCTCGGACTCTGCGAAGCCGAACAGCCCCTTGCCCTGCCGACGCTCATACCGGAACTTGCGCTCGACACCCGGACCTTCGCAACCGAAAATCGAATCGCGCACCCATTCAATCTCGTTTTCCGGGCCGGTCAGTTCCCAAGAGGCATGCAGCCAGTCGAGCTTGGTCTTAACACCGTCGAGACCATCGGCAAGATCAAGTTCCCCCCGTGTTACAGGACGGGGGGACGAGCCTTCGGCAGATTCCAGTCCCAGCGACGCCCCAACGACCGAAGCCAGCGACACACCGCCGACTGCGCCGAGAATTTCACCCGTTTCAAGATCGACGCGCATTGCCATCACGCACCCCTACGGACGTCTTCAACCAGCGCCGAGGCGATGCGCGTAGCGGCCCACAGCCCTACCCACGCACCGATGGCAGCGGCAGCACCTACGCCTGCTGCAACAGCTAGAAACAACGCCACTTGGCCCATTCGTTTACCCCTCGCGGTTTACCGACTACACTCCGCCCTGTGTAACCCGACTTTGAGTTACACCGATCTGTGTAGGACATGGCCGAAAGCTTACACAGAACTGTGTAGCCACCCAAAGAGGAAATAACTATGAGCTATCGCGAATTGATAGATATGGCGCTACATGGCCGTAGCGTGAACAGCGTGGCGAAGGCCATCGGCATGAAGCAACAGACGCTCGACAGGTACGTCAAAGGACAGACCCTGCCCGACTACACGAGCGCGTTTTTGCTGGCGAAAGAAGCAGGCATCGACCCACGCGAAATGTTTATGGCGCTGGTCGAAGAAGAGGCAAAAAAGAAGGGAGTTTTGGAAAAAATTTCCGAGGGTTTTAATACGCTGCTGTCACTCGTCAAGCCGCGCCGGACTTACGTTCCAGCGTGGTGACAGCAGACTAAAGCTTGATTTGATGTTTTATACATTATTGCGTAATGGCTTGTAGGGGCTAAGTTGTAATGTCGTACCTGGGCTAGATTGAAATGTCGTACCTCACAGCCTGGCTGGAGCACGACATGACACGACCGGACACCATCACCATGAGCCTGCGCGAACTGGATCGCTGCAAGGTCATCGAGGCCGTCGTGCAGGACGGCCTGATGGTGTGGCGCGCCGCCGAGAAGCTGCGCGAGCGCCATGGCATCGACCTGGCCAAGGAGACGGTGCGCCCGATCATGATCGATGCCGGGTTGTGGGTGCCGAGGAAGCAACGCCCGCCCAAGGTCCATCAGCCGCGCAACCGGCGGGCCTGCCTGGGCGAGCTGGTGCAGATCGACGGTAGCGACCACGCCTGGTTCGAGGACCGCGCGCCGGCCTGCACGCTGCTGGTCTATGTCGACGACGCCACCGGCCGGCTGATCCATCGCTATATCAAGGTGGCCGGGTATCCGGACGGACGGACTGAGCTGTGGGCGGATCGCACTTCCCTGCCCTACACCACCTACGACCGGTTCCCGGAGGTCGACCAGAGCGCCATCGTTGAGAACAAGCGCTTAGGCCACGCACTGGCCATTGCGGCCGAGGTGCAGTCCCTGCGCGACAACCGCCGATTCGGCGCGCCTTCCCGCATCCTTCATGGCGAGCCGCCGCGGCCTGCAGCGGTACCGCTGAACGTCAAACGACAGCGCTTGGTGAATCGGCTCGAGCCAGATCGTGTTTTGTAATTCACGACATGGAGGAAAGCCGTCTGCCGGCGTCTTCGTATTGGCGCCACCCGGTGTCGAATCAATCAGTTCAGGTGGCAAGGGCTCCCTGTTTTCCCCGGCACCATAAACACGCTCTACTTCTCGCTTGGGTATGCAAATGAGATTGGAATCGAGCGAGAGGCTCACCACCAGTTCTTTTACACCATACCTGTTGTAGCCCGTTTCCCGCGATCCCGAGCGGATTATGCGGTCTTTCGATATGAAGCCCTGCTGTACACCACCCCGCTTATCGACCGGATTTCCGACCGTAACCAGCCGGAGATCACTGGTCTCAATGGCAAAGTCGTTCAGGTCTGCTGAGTTGATCAGCGGCTGCCCAAGCCTCTGGGTGGAGTTCTGGACCCCGAGCGGTCATCGCCTCTGATTATGCACTTCGGTTGGATGACCGCCGCTACGCTCTGACTATCACTGCGTTCCGCCCATCTTCGCTGGCGCCGCAAAAATTCTATGAGGGCGGCAGAGCTACCAGGGCAGAATTCCCGGCAGGTGACACATTTTTCTACTTGAGGAAGAAAATTGTCTCTAGTTCGTCGCTACCCGAAAAAAGAAAGTTGGTTGTCGTGACGTCGTCGAAATAATATGTGTACGTCGTGCGACCCATGAATGTGCTGGTCTTCACCGGAGCGCCGAGCAATTTGGTTAGCTTCGTCACATCGTCCCCGAGCTTCACGCCACCAATGTTGCCTTTGAACGGCGCATCGACGCGATAGGTCACGACACGCTCTTTCTCAAAGAAAATCCAGACGCCCTTCGTCTTCAGACGAAGTTGCTTTTTTCTCGTCTGGCTTGGACTCGGGACCGCAGATTCGATGATTTCTGGATCTAATGTTGTATTGAAAGCGTGCTTAACATCATCGACTGAATCGCCAAGCTTAACAGGAAGCTCGGATACGACAGGTGCTGCGGCAATAGCGGCCTGGCTAATAAGAAACGTGACGAAGATAGCTGTGACAATGCGCTTGAATAGCATAATCGCTCGCAATTTTTTGTTCGGGTTGATGTTGTGCGAAGAGACTAGCAGGGAGCGCGGTGCAAACGGCGTCCGCGAAGTGGGGTATGTTGGCAGGACGCAACGTGCCCGTAGCCTGCATTGGTCAGGGAGGGGCCTAGACCCGATGTGGGAAAGCCACCGCCCCTAGCAGAACTCCGCCGTCGGCTCACCCACGCACGGGCGTGCTGGCGCGAACGGCGGTTCTTGGCCGCTCTCTGCCCTCGGCCGATCCTGGCACAGGGCTTGCGACGTGCCAGAGGCAACTGCCGACCTAAAGCGAGCCATCGACGATACGGTACACGGTCCAGTCGGAGCCACTTGTCTGTGCCTAACCTGCCAGCAAGACGGTTAGTTCGCATCATCCTCAATTCAAATGTAATGAATATAAAACCACCAAAAGCACTGCTCAATGTCCGCTCATTCACCGCGTAGTCGAATCGCTTTCTCCATGGAGGCCAGTTAGCGCAATTCAACCAAGCGATAAAACAACAAGCGCTGAAAATCAGTCTTCATCTCTCAAGGAACAGTTGCATGCAGCCGTGGGCTGGATATGATTCCCGGCGGATGTTTAACATCCGCAGCACGTTGCCGATATCGCGCTGCAAACTTATTTTTCCGGGTCCAAATGAACAAGAAGATGCTGTACCCCTTTGTCGCGGTTCTGGCAGTCACCGGTCTCGCCGGCTGCGGCAAGGACGTTCCGAGTTGTGGCGACGTTGAGGCCACGAAGCTGTCCAGCGAAATTCTCACGGAGTTGGTGACCAAGGACACCGGCGCACTTGCCGATCAGATCAAACAGCGCATTCACTTCACGATCGAACAACCCGTGGTGGTCGCTCACGACGAAAAGCTCAAGAGCTACTCTTGCAAAGGTGTGGCGAACTACCAGGTGTCAGACACTACGATCAGCGCCCTCCAGCGCAGTCAATCCGACCCTGCCTATCAGACCGAACTCTGGAAGAACTGGCGGAAACTGATGGGCACGTATTCCGTCATGGACGTCATGGCCATGGTCAAGGAAGCGAGCGACGAGGGTGCCAGCCCCGAGCATAGGGCCGCCGCCCGTGCGGACCTGGCACAAGCCCTCAATCTTCCGGCGAGTGCCTCCGATCGAGATATCCTCGGCGCCAGCATGATGTTTGCGGCTGCGAAGAAGGACGAAGAGATCAAGAAGAACGCTACCCTTATTGAACAGGGCATGTCGTTAATGGACCCGAACACCAAGAAGGTACCGTTCGACATCACCTATACGATCGCGAAGATCGACGGCAAGGACGGCCAGTTCCAGGTGGAAGTCAAGACGGAGAAGCCGCGCTTCATTGACGCGATCCAGAACATCGAGGTCTTGCTTTCAGCCGCCGAATATACGCAGAAGGCTGTATCGAGTGCGGCGACTGGCACGGCGGCAGCGCAGGTCGCATCGCCCGCCGCACCCGATGCGTCTGCTCAGGCGGCAGCAACGCCCACACCGGCAAACGCCCAGACGGCGGCGCCCGTAGCAGAAAAGTCGCCGGCCGACTCGGCTCCGGCTTCACAGCCTCTCCCCCAGGTGTCGAGCGAAACCGGGTCACAGGTCAGCGGGCAGCAGGAGGCAGCGAATGCCATCATCGAAGCAAGCTTCGACTGCGCCAAGGCGAGCTCGAAGATCGAGAAGCTGATTTGCTCCACCCCCGAGACCGCTGCAGCCGACAAGCGCCTCGGCGCCGCATTTGCTGCCGCCAGACAGAAGGCAGCTGACCCGCAGCAACTCAAAGCCCAGCAGATGGACTGGATCAAGCAGCAACGTAATGTTTGCAGCGATGCGGCATGCGTGCTCAAGGTGACGGACGACCGCGTCCAGCAATTGTCACGGTCATAGTCTGCGGCGGCGTCGCCCCGTCCTTTTGAGGCGTGAAACCGGCCGCGAGCAAGTCGCCGGCTGGCCACTGGTCGCTCGACGTTGGGCGGCGGCGACCAGCCACACTCATGCGACTCGCTTGAGCAAGTCGGGCAGACAATTGGCAAATTCTGGCTGAATGGCACTGATCGGCCTGGTGATGGCCGGGTTGCCGGCCGGCACCGCATGGGAAATTCATCTGCGGTGCGGCGCCAACGAATGGATGGCTCCATGCACGAAAGAGTTCGTGGCACCCAACGACACGTCTTTAAGGTGCAACAGCATTTGGTGAGCGGCGAGTCTACTGCGAAAGCCGGCTGCCTTGCTCCTAAATCACCCGGCTGAGAGCGATGCGTGCCTCAATAGCGATGGCACGCCGGCACGCCAGTCGAAAAACAAGGTACAAGCAGCTATAAGCTGCGAGAAAGCGCTTTTCCCTTATCTGCCGTGGCACTTCTTGAACTTCTTGCCGCTGCCACAAGGGCACGGGTCGTTGCGGCCGGGCTGGTCGCCCTTCACCACGGCCTCCACGCGCGGACCCAGGCTTTTCCAGATCTGGCGCAGGTCGTAGACAGCCCAGATCGCCTCGCCGAAGGTTTCCACGCGCGCCTGGCTGGTGCTGGGCGGGCCATCCTCGCTGTACATGCAGACCTCGGGCTGGCCGGTGTCGTCCTCGGTCAGGGCGACGATGCTGTCGAGCGCGTCGTCCAGCCACTGGGCGGCCTCCTTGTCGCGCGGGGCGGCCCAGTCCTCGGGCCAGTTCTCCACCACGAACATGAAGCCCAGCGCCCACACCTGGCCAAACGACGGGATTTCCCGCCCATCCATCTCGGCGCGCTCTTCCTGGGGCAAGCTCAAGATGGCGCCGCGGATGTCCATGGCCTCGGGATGGAAGGTGCGTTCGTCCTCCAGCGTCTCCACGGGCTGGTCGAGCTGGTGCTCCACCTCGTTCCACCGGCGCTGCCATAGCTCCATAAAGCGGGTCTGCTGGGCCGCTTTATGGAACGCGGGCAGCAACGGCAGCGGGCTGCCCTCGGCCACATCGAGCGCCGCGCCGTCGCCCAGCAGCATGGGCAGGTAGTCGGCAGCGGGGATGCGGCGGCGCGTGCAGACCAAGGCCGTGAGAAAGCCATCGCAGAACTCCCATTGCGGGATTTCCTCAGCGCGCTGACGCAGGTCGTCCAGCAGATCGTCAAGCTCTTGGAGTTCATCGGGTGTCAGGGCGGTGGCTTCGGTCATGGAGCGGGTTCTCTCGGTGCGGGGTGGGAATGCGCTGGACGCATCGCCGCGAAGTATAGCGCCGCTCCTTTGCAGAAGTGCGTCGTACGACTTGCAAGACCGTGCTGTTTCGGCACCGCGCGCCAAGCCGGGTGGATCCCCGCGGCCGTTCGCCGGAGCGGCGGCCGCTCCCGAGTGGCTCCTGTTGGCCGCGGATTCAACCGGTAGCAGCCGGTCCCACCATGCCATACTCGAATCCGCTGCCCGGATGGGTCGATGTCCCAGAACGGCCAGACTCGGTCATTGCGTATGGATTCGCGAGCGTCCGTTGTGCAGTCACGAAGCGACGGCGACTAGGGCTGCGGCCGCTCATATACACGCCTCGACCTGAACGTGAAGGAGCACTTCCGATGAATCGGCTGACTATGGAGCGCGCCATCGAAGAATCTCCTTTGGGCAAACAACTATTTCCACAAACCGCCCCGCCCTGCGTCCGCGGCATGCCATTCGGCGCTCTCGAGTCACGAGCGATTTCGTCCGCTACACGAGCCGCTCGATGCGCTGACGACGCCAGCCCCATTTGAAGTACATCGACTGGAGCAGCAGCATGGCCCCGAATCCCACGGTGTAAGCCCACCATATCCCGGAAATTCCGATGCGACTGTGCAGCCAATAGGCGAACGGAACCTCCACTCCCAGGATCGATACCATGCCAAGCATCGCGGGCCACAAAACCGTACCGCTAGCGCGCATCGCGCCGACAACGACGTTGGCTGCACCCAGTATCACGACACTCCAGGCAACTGTGCGCAGCAAATCCTGAGCGAGGGAGGCAGTGGGGCCATCCGTCAAGAACAGCGAAATGACCGCGGGAGCCATGAAGTACACGATGGAAACTACGGCACCTGTGACCACGATGTTCAGCCAGAGGCCTGCCCGCACAATGTCGAGGACACGCTGGTTGCGACCTGCGCCGATTGCATGCGCCGACAGAACCGTAGCAGTGATGCCCAGGGACATCGCGGGCAACTGAATCCAGCTCATGACCTGGTTCACGGCACCATAGGCGGCAGTTGCGTTGTAGCCATGGCCATTGACGAGGCCAAGCAGCACGATCTCGGCCAATGCCGCCGTGAACATCTGAAGCGACGACGGAATGCCGATACGCAACATGCGCTGTACCGTGGGCAAGTCGAAGCGGATCTGGCAAAGCAGTTCGACATTTGGTGCCAGTGGATGCGAAGCGCGAAGCCAGCGGCGAGCCATCCACGCTAGCGCCAGCGCAAACGCGACCAGCGTCGAGACGGCCGCACTGGCCACCCCCAATCGAGGCAAGCCACCCCAGCCGCGAATCAGGGCTGGCGTACATATCATGGTGATGATGGCTGCCACGGCCAATGTCCACAATGGCGAGACGGCATCACCAACTCCCCGACTCATCGAAGTCATCAGCCACAGCAGAATGATGAGTGGTGAGCCAACAAACATGATGCGTGCATACAGCGTGGCCTCGGGCAGGATGTCTGGCGATGTTCCCAGCCCCTGCAGCAACGATGAAGCGAACACGCCGCCCGCGACGCTGACGACAATGCCTGTGGTCAGTGCCAATGCAATGGCGGTTCCTGCAATGGAGCGCACCTTCTCCGGGTTGCGTGCCCCCCATGCCTGGCCGATCAGCACCGTGGCACCCGTACTCAATCCTATGATGATCGCCAGGAGCATGAAGAACGCCGGAAAGAATGCCGAGACGGCCGCTATGGCCTGAACGCCGAGCATCTGCCCCAGGTAGATGCCATCTATGGTTCCGGCCGCAACCTGCAGCGTGTTTGTCAGAATCATTGGTAGCAGGATGGCCAGGTATGTACGCCACAGCGGGCGGGAGGTTGCTGGAGCAGCGGGTGCGATTGACGAACTGGAGGTCATTTTCTTTTTCTGGACAAAGGGCTCCCCGCCCGGATTGACAGCAGACCGTCCGAGAAAGGGCACTAGCGGGTTATTGGAGTGACTCGGTGTCTATGCCGACGGGCTGTCCCCGACTCCCGAAAGCGGCAGCAGCCGCGAGTTGTCGATCGCCGCCGGGCGGTGGCCTATACCCGCGAGACAAGCCTTGCGAGACACAAAGGCGGGGATCGACTCTACGATGCTCGGGCGAACAGGCCTCGTGGTAACACGGCGGTTGCCACCGGAACACGTGAGGGAGTTGGACTTGTCTGGTGACATGGTGGCGACGTGAGATTTGATTACACGAATTTTACCCGGATAAAAAGCGCTGTCAATATTACCCGGGTAAAAAATATTATTGAGAAAAGATGGACCTGGTTTGGGGCCCCTTCCTGCGGAGCCCTCCCACGACGTTCCTTTACTGCTCATCGTCCCGTACTCAGTAGTCCCAGCCGTTCTTCGATCACCGGCTTCCAAGGCACCGTTAGCACCCCAAGCTCTAATCAGAGCTAGCGCGAAGCTGACAGCGTCGGCAGCAATTGAGCCAATCGCAGTCGCTCAGGCTCGCGTCCCAAGCCCTTGCTTGGGAGGGCCGAAGGCTGAGACCGGCCAAAAAGGGACATGCGCAACGGCTACTCGATAGCGGTCGCCCGAAGCCAAGATCGCTCCGCAATGGGATGAAGGGAAGATCAATGTTCCGAGCGTTTGCTGGGCCTACCAACTCGTGGCAGGAACGAGACCGCCCTGCACTCCGGACAAACGCTGCCCGAGCAAAGGTGAATTGCAGGGGCATATGCCCGCCCACGGCCAGAAAAGGAAGGTCCTGGCGCGTTCCGCCTTATAGCCGGCCGCCTACCATGTGAATTTCACCCCCACCCGCACCGCGTACTTGTAAAAGCGCTGCGCTCCCCATGAGACCGAGACATTGGTCCAGCCGGTCCAGTGTTTGCGGAAGTCCGCATTCATGCCGAGCCTGAGCTCATGGCGAATTTCGGGGTATACGCTGCCCAGCGGCAACTCGTTGGCGCTGAAGTTGCTGCTGGCGGTGGAGTGCCACCAGTTGACGGTGAGGCAGGTCGCCGCGATGCGATTTGTTGAACCAGCCGTACTGGAGCCAGGTATCGTCATACACGTCGAGCTTGTTTTCATCGTTCCGGTACAAGGTGCTGAAGGCGCCCGCGCTCCAGCCTTCCACCTTGCCGCGGGTGTTGGCGTCGGGAGGCAGCGCTGCGGGCGGTCTGACGGGCTGTTGAGTGTTCAGGCGCAGGTCGAGCGGCGACCCCTGCGCCGGCAGATCCGCGGCTACGGCCTTCCCAGCCGCACCTCAGAGCCGTAGCATCTACCTTTCCCGCAATCTCGCGGCCCCGCGCCTTTGCCTCCTATGCCAGATCCCCGAGCGGCCTCCGCCGACTACACAGAATCTGCCCCCATGCTGCAGAGCATCGGCGCACATCTCGACGACCTGCTGCTCTTCATCTACGTGGTCGATGCCGGCGGATTCAGCGCCGCCGAGCGGCAGACCGGCATCGCCAAGTCGCGGCTGTCCCGACGGGTGGCGACACTCGAGCGCGCGCTCGGCGTACGACTGCTGCACCGGTCGGGGCAAGTTTTCGGCCTCACGCCGGTTGGCGAGGCGGTGCTGGCGCACGCGCGGGAGGCGGCCGCGCACGTCGACAAGATCGGCGCCCTCACGCGCAGCGCCGTGGCGGAGCCATCCGGCGTGATCCACCTCCATACCTCCGTGCTGATCGCCGAGACCACGCTCCCTCCGATCCTGGCCGAGTTTGCGCGCGCGCACCCGGGCGTGCAGGTGCAGTTGACGCTCTCGAATCGCTTTGTCGACCTGGCCGAGGAGCGACTGGACCTGGTCATCCGCGCGGCCGTTGTGCCGCTCGCCTCGGAGGACGTGATCGCCGTGCCGGTGGCGACGTCGGCGTCGATCGTCGTGGCCCATCCGTCGTTGCTGGAAGCCGACGGCCCGCCAGCGCACCTCGACGAGTTGGCTGGCTACCCCTGCCTCGCGCAGGGCACACTCGCAAATCCGCGGCCATGGCAGTTCGTCGACGCAGACGACAAGCCGATCGATATTGCTGTCACGCCGGGCATTGCCGTGGATAACCTGCTGGCCATCCGCGAACTCGCGCTGCGCGGCGCCGGCATGGCGCAGTTGCCGGCTTATCTTTGCCAGGACGCCATCGATGACGGCACGCTGGTGCCCGTGCTGGAAGCCGTGCGCTCCCGCCCGGCCACGCTATACGCGATGTACCCGAGTCGGCGCGGCATGACGTCCGCCGTGCGTGTGTTCCTCGAGTTGGTGCGCGCAAGGTGGCCGTCTGATCTGGCTGCCGCCTGATCCCTCGTGTCCGGCGGGCCCGTTCCACTTCCGCAACGCCTCGTTGCAAACCACCGGCTTCCCGCCGCCGGGGCGAGCCGATAACGTTCTCCGTATCGACGGGCCTCCTTCTCGCCCGCACCTTACCGGAGAACTTTCGTGTCCCTGAAAGACAAAGTCGCCGTCGTATCCGGTGCCTCCCGCGGCATAGGCCGCGCCACCGCAATCGCCCTCGCCGCTCGCGGTGCCAGCGTCGCTGTCGTCTACCGGCAGCAGCGCGAGTCGGCGCAGATCGTGGTCGATGAGATCCGGGGCGTCGGCGGCCGCGCGCATGCGTTCCAGGCGGACGTCAGCCGCGCCGACTCTGTCCGCGCACTGGCCGACGCGGTCGCGAACGAGCGTGGCCGCATAGACATCCTCGTCAACAACGCGGGCGTGTACGGCGCGCGGCCGATCGGCGAGTTGGATGCCGCATTCTTCGACGAACAGTTCCACCTCAACGCTCTCAGCGTGATGCTGATGACGCAGGCGTTCGCACCGCTGTTCGGCGCGGCGGGCGGCAGCATTGTCAATGTGTCGAGCAATCTTGCCCGTGCACCTACGGCCGAGGCCGGCGTCTACTCGGCCAGCAAGGCGGCGGTGGACGCGCTCACCCGCGCATTTGCGCTCGAACTCGGGCCGCGGAGGATCCGCGTCAACGCCGTGGCGCCCTTCATCACGCGCACCGATATGACCGCCGGCATTCCCCAAGCGCATCTGGATCAGGCGCGCGAGAGGACGCCGCTGGGCCGGCTGGCCGATCCCGAAGATATTGCCAATGTCATCGCGGCGCTGGTCTCGCCAGATATGGCCTGGGTCACCGGCCGTTCGCTGTTGACGGACGGTGGCTTCACCGACTGAGGGAGGCGCTCGGCCCATGCTCCTGCCTATCCTGCTGCTGGCCTCGGCCGCAGCGCAGGCCGAAAAAGGTCTCGTTGAATACCTTCTTTCAGTATTCGTCAGTAAGATGCCATGGCTACCTCTTCATGGCTCGCATCAACAACCGAAGTTCATATATCGCTCAAATACAGGACTCCAGATCATGAACAAGCAGATTTTCATCAACCTGCCAGTGACAGACCTGCCGCGATCCAAGGCCTTCTACGAGGCCATTGGCGCGGTCAACAACCCGGCGTTCACTGATGAGACCGCGGCATGCATGGTGATCTCCGAGACAATCTACGCCATGCTGCTTACCCACGACAAATGGCGGCAGTTCACCGGGAAGCGAATCGTCGACGCGCACGCGGAGGCACAGGTATTGCTGTGTCTGTCAGCGGGCGGACGAGTAGAGGTGTCTGACCTCGTGCAGAAGGCGACTGACGCCGGCGGCAAGGCGGACCCGACGCCTGTCCAAGATTTCGGCTTCATGTACGGACGCAGCTTCGAGGATCCGGACGGCCATATCTGGGAGGTGATGTGGATGGACCCGGAAGCCGTTCCGCCTCACGGTTAAATGTCTGACGACTCGCCCGCCGAACCCTCACGCGGGCGCGTCTTCCGGCGTCGTCTGGTATTGCTCCAGGCAAGCCATCCCATTCATCCGGCACCCGACATCAAAGTCACGCGTCAAGACGCGGCGGAGATTCAGGTGACCACGGTCGTCTATGGCCTTTCCGCGATGGGTGACCGCGTCTATGTGTTCGACATCCTTGCGGGGGCAGCATGAGGGGATGGCTCTCTGTCCGAAGGCAGACTACCACCGGACTTCCGACATTCTGCCTGCCAAGGACGGAGTCCGGCCTGGCCCGTTCCTGGCCGAGATTCACCGGCCTCTGAAGAACAAGATGAGAGTTTCCGTACTCGGCCGACATCAAGCCTATCGATAGGACACCAGCGACATCACGATGATTTCTTTCAACACCGATAGATTCCGCTTCGACTTGCGAGCCGCCGCGATCTTGATTCGCGGAGGCTATGTTCTACTACACCGTGTCGAGACTGACACTTTCTGGAGCCTTCCCGGAGGACGTGTGGAACTCGGCGAGGAGGCAACTCATGCTGTCGCCAGGGAAATGCGCGAGGAACTAGGCGTCGCTTCCGAGGTGGAGCGCCTGCTATTCGCGGTGGAGAATTTCTTCGAGAATGAAGGGAAGCCGCACCATGAGCTAGGCCTCTATTTCGCTATCTCCGTGCCGGATGACTCTCACATCGTTGACGTCAACCGGGACCACATTGGCATGGAAGATACGAAGCGCTTGGTGTTCCGCTGGTTTCGTCGTCGGGAGCTTGGCAACGTCGAGCTCTACCCGGCGTTCCTACGCGAAGCGCTGCAGGAAGACTTCCCTGGTATCAAACACATGGTCCAACGCGGTTGACGCGTTCCGCGCTTGCGATAGTTGGAGGATGGATCTCCAGCGACACCGCCCGACGTTGCCGCCAAGAGAGACGTTCTCGAACGATCGTGCCGACATTTGAAGACGGAGTGGACAGTGTCAGGGGTAAGTTGTCATGTCGTACTTGGGCTAGATTGAAATGTCGTACCGCACGGCCTGGCGGGAGCACGACATGACACGACCGGACACCATCACCATAAGCCTGCGCGAACTGGATCGCAGCAACGTCATCGAGGCCGTCGTGCGGGATGGCCTGATGGTGTGGCGCGCCGCCGAGAAGCTCGGCATTAACCAGCGGCGCCAGGTCCAGTTCGGGCAGCACGGCTTGCCGCCCGTTCCAGACTAGCCCGCGCGATTACACGGTGGAACGGTGTGATTACCGCGAGGTACGTCCGTCCCAGCAAGTTATGGCAATGCACTACGGTCACCAGGACGAGCTCCCTGCCGCCTGCCGCACCCGCGCGCAGCTGGATCGCGATCCGGAAGTCGAGATGCCGATCGTCCTCGCCCATCACCAGCTCCCCCGCACTCTTCGACCGCAGTGGAAAGAAACCGATCACCGGCCCTCGCGCCGCTGCAGCAATACCGACCGCACGAGACGATTTGACGCCGACTGTCGCCATTATCGTGTCCCGTACCCGCGTCAGCGCACGAATCCACCACGCCTGCCGCTCGAATCCAGCGCGCGCCAACACTTCGAGATCGTCGCTGGCCCCCGCCGGCAACTGAACCGCATACGCATCCAGCAGGTCCGCGCTCCTATAAAGCGGCGCCAGGATGCTGTCGGATGGCATGGGTATCGCATGAGCTTTATGGGCATCGATCATCAACCAATCTCTCCATGGTTTGGGTTGAGCGCGAGCCTGCGCTAATCATTGCTTCTCTGTGCCATCAGCACACCGCGAGCAATTCGCCCGGGGAACGATGGATGCATCTGCCACGCAGTTGTTATTGCCAGGACGCCGCGATCTACTTTGAAGAACCGAACCTGCTCGGTGCCAATCCAGGCTGGATGCCAAGCCGTGTCGACCTTGATGATGAGTTTGTCCTCGTCCTCGACACGACACGACACAAACCAGAATAAGCAATCATTGTCTCGAAAAGGGCCGTCGGATCGCTACTCAGGCGCTCTCTGGATGAGAGTATCGACGATTGGCGTCACGCCATCAGGCGCAATTCACCTTTGGGGGGTATGTGCCGATACAAGGTCTGCCGTGGGCCATCTGGCCAACGCCTTGCCGGATACTGAACCCAATCAGTGCGCCGTAAAGTTCCTGCTGTCCAGCCGGCAGCACCGGCAGCAGTGTGGCGCGTCGTTTCTCGATATCGAACAGGGATTCCACCAGCCACCCCACCAGATAGAGCGCAGCAAGGCAGCCTCCAGCCGTCGCGACGCTTCCGTGGCATACCAGGGGCTGGTCCATTAACTCCAGCCCTGGAGCTTGAAAGCCTCCGCGCGCATCCGGATGCGTTGTCGCACGACCACTAGGAAGGAGTCCAAGTCGTTCAAGGATGAAGGCGCCTGCACAGATGGAGCCAATGAACTGTCGTGTGGGATCGAGTTGGAAGGATGGTAGGAAATCCGGATGAGCAAGCGCTGCAGGTATGCCCTGCTTGCCGCTGGCAAACAACACTGCATCGGCGTGATTGGCCTCAGAGAGAGAGCCATGTGCCGAAACCGACAGTCCGTTCGCCGATCGCACGATAGAACTAGGCGCCAGGATGCGCACCTTCCAGTCCTTGGTGTTGCGGCCCAAGATGTCCCAAATTAGGAAGAGGTCGATATCGGTGAATTGGTCGAACGTGACCAGTGCGATTTTTCTCAAGGTGAACTCCCGGCGAAGCGCTGCTGTGCAAAATGCAGTGGCGGTCTATGCTATGTTCGCAGCGTATCAATCCAGATCACACCATACACAGCCTGTATGGTGCAGACATATGAGCAAACTGACTCGCAACCACTGGGTTTCGGCTGGCCTTGAGTCCCTGGACCAAGAAGGACACGCCGGCGTCTCGGCCGAAATCCTGGCTCGTCGGTTGAACGTAACCCGTGGTTCGTTCTATCACCACTTTCGCAATCGCGAAGACTTCGTGCGTACGTTGCTGACCAAGTGGGAAGAGGACTACACGGAGCGGATGCTTGCCTATGCAGCGCAGGGACGCACCGCCAGCGAAACCTTGATGCGCTATTTGAGCATTGCTGCTGAGAAACAGCCGGGCCGGGAAGTTGCCATCCGAGCGTGGGCGCTGCACGATCCGTTGGTGGCCGAGTTTCAGCAACGAGTCGACGCAACTCGACTGGCTTTCGCGGTCAGAATGTGCCGTCGATGGGCGCGCTCGCCTAGCCATGCAGAAATAATCGGCCAGGCGGCTCACTTGTGCTTAATCGGTGGTCAGCAGGCAGGACTGCGACGTGACGCCAGTCGCTTCAATAAGCTCTTGCAGGATGCGTTTACCCTCTTCAAAGACACATTTCCACCGCGCGTCTGAGACCACGTTGCCGGCTTAACGGCAAGTCCATCCAACGTGGTTAGTCATTGTGATTGACATACAGGTCAGTTGGGAGCTCGGCGGCGCACGATTCTGGATACCGTCAACCCCTGAAAGACTCCAACCTCGCACAAAAAGCACGGTCGCAGCGACATTTGGAAATGGCTGGCGCTACGGCCTTTAAAAACGGTCTGGATATTGGAGTACAGAGGCTACCCCGTACGGACAGCGCCTGAGCATCAACCGAAGCACGCCGCGAAGGCTTCGACGACTCCAGTGCGGCCATAGGCCTACATGTCGCGCGGAGTATGGTCTAATAGCGCCACACGACTCTCGGCTGGACCACGACGTTCAGACCGTGCGGCGACACTATCTCGTGGTGTATCGTCCTGTAAGACGCCAACGGCGCGTCCGTCGTGTGAGCCCCCTTTCAAACCTGGCGATCGAATGCATTCCGTACAGATCCACAGCGCCAACCGCCAACATGCCAAGCATGTTGCGAGCGCGTGTGCCTGTGCGCATCTGCGCGACTCTGCTATCCCGCAAGTGATCGCCCAACAGGCTTCCCTTCTCGCCGTGCTTCTTTTAGCCGTGCGGGAAGCCAGGGACTAAATCGCAGTCCACCTGATCTTCCTGGCACGGCATCTTGCTCTGGGGGATGCGAGCGTTCGAAGGCGGTCTGCTGCTTGATGTGCAGGCCGACAACTGGCCGCTCGCCCTCACCTCGATCAATTACCGAACCCAAGCCGGCTTCGATCCAAATCGGGTACCTGTCGCCTGTCAGATGACGAGGGCGGAATCTGCTCGCCATGCGACGGCCCGAGCACGATTGCAAGCGGCGACTTCATCGCTATGGAACTCTCTCAAAACCTTATCAAGGCCAAACGCCCCTGCGCGGATGGATACAAATGGTTTCTGCGCAATCGCGACGATGGTAGCGACTATCAACGGCTGCTTGATGCGCTGGTCCGCGCGGATCGTGTTGCCGATGCCTGCTGGCTGCTCCAGCAGTTTGGCCCGACCGATGCGGTGCTCATGCTGAATGCGCTTGACGCAAAGGCGTTGGTCTTCGCCGGCACAGTGATTGTGAAGGGAAGCGTCGATGTCGAATCAGTGATCCGGGTCGGGCACAGCATCCGTGTCGGCGCGGGCATCCGGGCGGGTACTGCGATAGTGGCCGGTACGGATATCGACTGCGGGGGGAATGTCTACAGCGGTGGCTCCATCGAAGCTGGCGACGATATCAAGGCCAGTTGGGGAGTCGAGGCCGAAACAAGGATCGATTGTGGAGGCAATCTCCGCGCCGGTTGGTATGTCACTGCCGGCGAGCGCATATCGACGCATGGCAATCTGTTCGCTGGAGACGGCATTACCGCGCAAGGCGCTATCCATTGTGGCCGTGGGATCAGGGCCGGCGAGAGCATTGACGGACAGCACGACATCATTGCCGGCTGTGGCATCGAGGCTGGCGGTGCCATTCACGCCGGTCAGCACCTGGAAGCGGGATGGGGTATCAAGGCCAAAGGCTCCATCATTGCCGAAGGGGCCATCAAGGCTGGCGAGGGAATCCAAACCGAGGAAGATATTCTGACCGGCGCAGGCTATGGCATCTACGCCGGCCTGAATGTGCGCGTCGACGCCTGGGACGATTGCGCCCGTATCATTGCCCGGCAAAAACCGACCGAGTTGATTAGCGGAAGCTGGGGCCCCGGCTGAGGCCTGGCGCCGATCAGCAGGCATGTCATCCGTGCGTCCCTAGCGCCGCAGGATGACATGCGTGGCCTTTTCTGAGGCCACGGACTCAGCGCACGTGTATCCCAACGCTCTCAAGTCGATCCCTTCGAACAGCGATTCTCCCTGGCCAAGCAGAACCGGCGAGATGGCGATGTGCAGTTCGTCGATGAGGCCTTCGCGAAGATACTGCCTGATCGTCTCCGGACCGCCGCCAATCCGCACGTCCATGCCGGCTGCGGCCTCGCGGGCGCGGTCGAGGGCCTCGCGAATGCCGCCTGTGATGAAGTGGAACGTTGTCCCGCCCTTCATCTCGACGGAGGGGCGCGGATGATGGGTCAAGACGAAGACTGGAACGTGATACGGAGGACTGTCTCCCCACCAGCCGTTCCAGTTCATGTCCGGCCAGTCCCCGCGAATGGGCCCGAACATGTTGCGCCCAAGAATCCAGGCCCCGACATTCTGAAAGCCGCGCGCGGCGAAGTCATCATCAATCCCGGTCGTGCCGTCGTCCTTGCCGAACAACGATCGCTGGAACGTCCGTGTCGGGACGAGCCACTGATGGAGCTCCGTCCCGCCAATGCCTAGCGGATTGTTAATGTCCTGATTCGGACCCGCTCCGTATCCGTCGAGCGAGATGGTGAAGCCGTTAACGCGAACGCGTGCCATCGTTTGCCTCCGTTTGCCACCGTTTGGACGCCAAGAGGAAATCCAGGGCCCAGACAACGGATGTCGACTATCAGATACCGCGCCGCGCCATCCGCCTCGCCAAGCTACCGCGACTCCTCGACCGGCACAAGGATCGTGTCGCCAATCGCCACCAGCTTGCGCGAATTGTCATTCCCCAGCGCATACAACTCGGCTTTGGTGAAGACCTGCTTTCTGCCCGCTTTTACCACTTTGCCCTGGGCGATAAACCGATGCCCAACCGCTGGCGCTAGGCAACTCACTGCGATGTGGGATGCCAGGACGCGGCCGGAAACCGTTGCGGCGGCAAAGCCGCATACGGTGTCGAGCAAGGCCGAGATCAGCCCGGCGTGCAGGAAGCCGGAATATTGCGCCATGTCTTCGGCGCGCCAGTCCATCCCCAATTCCGCTTCGCCGTCACCCGCGCGCAGGACCTCGAACCCGGCCCATCGGTTGAAAGGCGCAGTGGCGCTGATTTGCTGAATCAAGGCAAGCTTGTCCTGATGTTCCATGTACGTTCTCCTCGATATTATGTAGACCACTCTATATAATTCGATCAGGGAAAACAAGGCAAGGACCCGAACGACATGTCAGCAGCCGCCAAGCATCGTGATGCGATCGTGCAGAGTGCCGTCGCGCTTTTTCGGAAACAGGGTTATGCGGGCACCGGTCTGAGCGACATCCTTGGCGCAAGTGGCGCTCCAAAGGGGTCGCTCTACTACTACTTTCCGAACGGGAAGATCTCGATCGGCGTGGCGGCAATCGAGTTTGCTGGCAATAAGGTCGCGGCGACGCTGGAGGAGTTGGCGCGCCAATCTGACTCGCCTTCCCGCCTGATCACGCAGTATTGCGGACTGCTTGCCGGCTGGATGAAGCAATCCGAATTTCGGGACGGCTGCCCGATCACGACCACGCTTCTGGAACTCGCGCCTGAGCACGAAGACATCCGGCAGGCCGGCGAGGCAGCATTTGGCGCGTGGGCCCGCATCATCGAGCAGGCGCTGCTTCGAAGCGAAGTGGAAGCGTCGCGGGCGCACCGGCTTTCCCGCATGGCAATGGCCACGATCTCGGGAGCGCTGGTCCAGATGCGTGTGCAGAAGAGCGCCACGCCTTTGCTGGATGCCGCAGCCGAGCTCGAACTGCTATTTGAGACGGCCGTGGCGAATCGACGGCCAGGTTGAGCGCATAAGCCCCCTGCCCTGCGCCCTTCCCCGGTCAAATCAACCTGCCGACGCCGACCAGGCTGTCTCCTTGTCCAGCGGGTACACCGGCCTGGAGACATTGCGGAACGGGAACATCTCATAGCGCGAACTGGTCACGCCTTCGCTATCGCATTCGATCACTGACTTCGCGATCGGCACGAAAACCGGCCTGCAATACATGCGCGACTTCAGGATCAGGAACCGTGCAGCGTGAGGGTCCACGCCGATATGGGTGAAGATGCCAAGGTCCCAATGCTCTTGCGGCGTTTCGGTGACGATGACCTTTGCCGCACCGGTATCGAGCAGCACCGTGCGGCCCATCCGGATGCGCTGGCCCGTATACGTCGGGCCGGTGATGACGTATTCCCCGTCGCTGATCGCGGTGACCGTGCCGGATAGCGGCCTTGATTCCGGATACACGCTGAGCTGGGGCGCGGCCACCTTGTCGCCGACGTTGAGCGTGACGCTTGCTCCCACGCCTGCCGCGATCAGTTGGGCCACGGCTTCCGGGTCACACACCGGGCCGACTGCGATGCCATCCAGACCCTGGGCCAACGCCTCGTGCAGAACGGCCATGTTGTCGCAGGTGCCGCCCGACATGCAGTTGTCACCATGATCGAGGAGCAGCACGGGACGGTGCTCGGCGGTGGCGTTCGCCGCAGCCGCCGCCATGGCGATGGATGTCGGCAACGGATCTGGGCGATACGTGAAGCCTTCGCGCTCTTCCCAGATCTGCGCCGCGATGCGCTCGGCCACCTCGTCCGCCTTCCGGCGATCGCCATCGCCCACCACGATCACGCTGATGCACGGCGCCGGAATGTCGGCCAGACCAAAGCCGGCCAGGATGGATACCGCCAGCATGCCGCCCTTTTCCGCTTCCCTGGCCAGTGCCACCGCCCGTTGCATGGCCCCTTCGTCGGTACGGCTGCGCAGGGTATGGGTAACAAGCGGCGGTCTGCGCCACGCCATGACGGGACGCACGCGCCCGGCGATCATCTCCAGAAGCAGGCGGCCGGCATGTTCGCCGGTTTCGTACATGTCGATATGCGGATAGGTCTTGAAGCTGACGGCAATGTCGGCATGGTCGATCAGCGGCTGCGTGATATTGCCGTGCAGATCGAGCGCAACCGCGATCGGCGCGTCGGGCAGGACCTGGCGCAGGCGCTGGAGCAGTTCTCCCTCGCCATCGTCGCTGTTCTCCGCGACCATCGCGCCGTGCAGATCGAGCATCACCGCATCACAGCCCGCCGCCGCCGCGACGATCGTGTCTGTCAGGTGCGTATAGGCGTTAGCGGCCACACGGCCGCTTGGGTTCGCGCCAGCGATCACCGGTACCACGATTTCCGCGCCCGCCGCTTCGGCGAGGTCGATGAACGCGCCGGCTGCGGTGCGCGTGCCCTTGGCGGCCCGATACCCTTGCGCCCCGTATCGTGGACTGAAGGACTCAAGTGGTGTTGCCACCGGCGAGTACGTGTTCGTTTCGTGATTGAGCCTGGCGATCAGAATCTTCATGGGTGTCCTGAGTGATCGGAATGAAGTCGACGATTACCGATTGGCCGCATCGAGCATGGCATGGAGCAGCACGTTGGCGCCCGCCTCCAGATGCTCCGGCTTCGCATCCTCGATTTCGTTGTGGCTGATGCCGTCCTTGCAAGGCACAAAAATCATGGCGGTCGGGGCCACGCGCGCGAGATAAACCGCGTCGTGGCCAGCGCCGCTGATGACGTCCATCTCCGAATGGCCGATCCGTCCGGCACCCGCGCGAATGGCGCCGATCAGCCGCTCGTCAAATGGCTGCGGCGGGAAGTAGACAACCTGCCGGACATCGATCGAGACACCGTTACGTACCGCCAGTTCGCGCGTCTGGGCCAGGAACGTGTCGTGCATCGAGGTCAGTAGATCGTCGTCCGATGCACGAAGATCGACGGTCATGTTGACGCGTCCGGGGATGACGTTGCGGGAATCAGGATGGACCGTCAGGCAGCCTACGGTACCGCGCCCGTGCGGCGGATGGTCCAGCGCGATACGGTTGACGATGCCGACCAGCTCCGAAGCGGCAAGCAGCGCGTCCTTGCGTAGCGCCATCGGCGTCGGTCCCGCGTGGGCTTCCATGCCCGTGATGGTGACGTCGTACCAGCGCTGCCCCAGCGCGCCAGTCACGACGCCAATCACGGTGTCGTGCGCCTCCAGCACCGGCCCCTGTTCGATATGAGCCTCGAAGTACGCGCCGGGCCGGGGTTCGCCAATCGGTGCCGAGCCGGCATAGCCAATGGCCTCGAGTGCATCCTTGACGGAGATGCCCTCCCGGTCGGTTTGCACCAGCAAATCCTTGAGGACGAATTCTCCGATGAACGCGCCCGATCCCATCATCACGGGCACGAAGCGAGATCCCTCTTCGTTCGTCCAGACGGCCACTTCGAGCGGGGCCTCGGTGACAATGCCGTGGTCGTTGAGCGTCCTGAGGACCTCGATGCCGGCGAACACGCCGTAGTTCCCGTCGAACTTGCCGCCTGTCGGCTGGGTGTCGATGTGGCTTCCGGTCATGACGGCCGGCAGGCTGTCGTTGCGGCCACGTCTGCGCGCGAAGATATTGCCGATGGCGTCGACGCGGATCGCGCAGCCGGCCGCTTCCGCTTCCTTCACGAAGAAATCCCTGCCCTGGCGGTCCAGATCGGTCAATGCAAGACGGCAGACACCCCCTTTGGGGGTCGCGCCAATCTCGGCAAGCCGCATCAGCGTGTCCCACAGGCGGGAGCCGTTGATGCGCACATCATGTCCGATGCCGGCGGATGCTTGCGTGTTGCTCATGCTGTCTCCAGTGCGATGGCGGATCAGACGGTAAGACCGACGCCGAGGTACTTGTCCTTGACCGCGTCGTTGCGGCGGAACTCCTCGTTGCCGCCGGTGTAGACCACCCTTCCCTGCTCGATCACCACATGCCTGTCAGCGAGCTGCATGCAGACCTCAAGGTTCTGCTCCACCAGAAGAATGGGGACGCCCGCTGCCTTGATGACCTTGAGCTGCGCAACGATCTCTTCGACGATGACCGGTGCCAGACCCTCCACGGGCTCGTCGAGCATGAGCAGGCGCGGATGGTTCATCAGCGCCCGGCCGATCGCAAGCATCTGCTGCTCGCCCCCGGAAAGCTGCGCGCCACCATTGCGGCGCCGCTCGCGCAGCCGCGGGAAAATCTGGTAGACATCCTCGAGCTGCCATGGCGACGCCTTTCTTGCCGCCAGCTTCAGGTTTTCCTCGACGGTCAACAGCTTGAAGATGCCCCGGTGCTCCGGCACGAAGCACAGGCCTTCGCGCGCGATCCGGTGCGGGGCCATTCCCGCAATGTCCTTGCCATGAAACAGCACACGCCCGCCGCGTGGGGGCACGATGCCTGCAATCGCCTTCAAGGTTGTCGATTTGCCGGCGCCGTTGCGGCCCAGTAGCGTGACCAGTTCTCCGTCGCCAATGGCAAGGGAGACGCCTTGCAGTACATGGCTCTTGCCGTAGTAGCCATGAATATCCTGTACGTCGAGCATCATCCCTTGCCTCCGGTGATCATGTTGCCAAGGTAGGCCGCCCGGACGCGGGCGTCGCTACGCACATCGGCTGGCGCGCCCTCCATCAGCACCTTGCCCTGCTGCATCACGGTGATGGTGTCCGAAATATCCATCACGATGTCCATGTTGTGTTCGATCAGCACGACGGTATGGTCCTGGACCAATCCACGTATCAGCCGCTTCATTGCGCCCAGATCGTCCACGCCCATGCCGGAGGTCGGCTCGTCGAGGAACACGGCGCGGGGACGTGCCGCCAGCGCCATGCCGACCTCCAGCCGCCGTTGCTGGCCGTGCGAGAGCACGCCGGCAGCGGAGCCCGACACATGAGTGAGTTCAAGCCGCTCCAGCACATGGTCGACAACCTCGGCGCAGGCGAGGTCGCCGGCCGGCAGACGCCATCCATTCATCGCCTTGCGGGGCGAGGTGCCAAGCGCCGCCAGCCGCAGGTTCTCGCGCACGGACAGGTTGGGAAACAGGCTGGTCACCTGAAAGGATCGGGCGATGCCGCGCTGGACCCGCTGATAGTCGGCCTCTGCCGTGACATCCTTGCCCTCGAACACGATTCGCCCCGCGCTGACTGGCCGCGTGCCGGTCAGCATATGGAACAGGGTTGTCTTGCCGGCGCCATTGGGGCCAATGACGGAGTGAACGGTCCCGGGCATCACGCGCAGGTCGACCCCGCCCAGCGCCATGAACTTCCCGTATTGCTTGACAATGCCCGTGGCTTCAAGAATCGGCGTGCTCATGCGCGCTCCTCCTGGGTGGATGCGGTGCCCGTCACGCCTCGCAGGCGTGCCGCGATGGTCGATCCCAGGCCCCACAATCCGCGCTGCATGAACAGGCTGACCGCGATAAGCAGGAAGCCCAGAAGCATGAGCCAGCGCGGCCAGAGTGTGGACAGCCAGTCCGCCAGCAGGACGTAGAACGCCGCGCCGAGCACCGAGGCGAAGATGTTGCTGGTGCCGCCGATCACCGTCATGATCAGGATCATTTCGCTCGCGTGGTAGTCGATGTTCGCCAGCGGCGCGATACCTGTCAGCATGGCGTGCAAGGCGCCGGCAAGCCCCGTCACGGCGCCGGAGATCACGAATGCCAGCAGTTTGAAGGCCCGGACGTTGTAGCCGACGGCAAGCGCCCGTTCCTCGTTGTCGCGAATGGCCAGCAGCGTGCGGCCGAGGACGGATTCCGTGACGCGCAGAACGAGTGCGAAGACGATCAGGAACAGCACCGCCACAAATCCGTAGAATCCCCACGACGACGTCAGATCGATCAGGGCGTGCCCGCCGATGGAAATCGGGGGACGCGGGATGTCGAGCAAGCCGTTGTCACCGCCGGTGATGCCGGGCGCGGTGTAGGCGAGGAAGTAGAACATCTGCGCGAACGCCAGCGTCAGCATCACGAAGTACGTGCCGCGCTGACGGATGGAGAACCACCCTACCAGGGCCGCCGTCGCCGCGCCGATCACCACGGCACCCAGCAGGGCCACGGGCATCGGCAAGCCGCCGGCACGCGTCAGCGCCAGGCCGACCGCATAGCTTCCCAATCCAAAAAAGATCCCCTGGCCGAACGACAGCAGGCCCGTGTATCCGAGCAGAAGATTGCAGGCCATGGCAGCCATGCCATAGATCAGGACTTCGGTCGCCAGCGTGCCCGAACGCATCGTCAGCGGCAGCAGCAGCGTGACGCCCAGCGCTAGCCACCAGTATCGGTAGCGAAACAACCATTGTCTGCTTGACGCCATCATCCCCTCCCAAGCAGGCCGTGCGGACGCAGCAACAGCACCGCGGCCATGGCCACATAGATCATCAGCCGGGCACCTTCCGGCCAGAGCGTGCTCATCAGGCTTTGCACGATGCCAACAAGCAGGCCGCCTACCAGGGCGCCGGTGAAGCTGCCCATGCCGCCGATCACGACCACGATGAAGGCCACCCCCAGGGCTTCCACGCCCATGAACGGCTCGGCGCCCCGGATCGGCGCGGCGAGGACGCCCGCCATGGCGGCGGTCCCCGCGCCGAGCGCGAACATCAGGCTGAACAGTCGAAAAACATTGATGCCGAGCAGCGAGACCATTTCCGTGGATTCACTGCCAGCACGAACGGCACTGCCGATGCGGGTGCCTTCGAGTAGCCACCAGAGCGCAACGGCAAGGAGGGCCGTGAAGCCGATCACGAAGAGGCGATACTTCGGATAGACGAAATCGCCCCACATCACCACGCCTTGCAGCACATCGGGGGGCGGTACGTCGACGCCTAGCGGGCCCCACCCGACAATGATGAGTTCCTGGATCGCCAGCGCCAGGCCGACCGTGATGAGGATGTGGAATTCGTGCGGCTGCGCGTAGACATAGCGAAGCATCACCTTTTCCGTGAGCCATGCCAGCGCGCCGATGATGATGGGCGCCAGGATGAGCGCCGCCCAGAAGTCCAGGCCGAACTGGAGCGCCTGGAAGCACAGGTAGGCGCCAAGCGCGTAGAACGCACCGTGGGCAAAGTTCACGAAGCGCAAGAGACCGAAGACGATCGACAAGCCTACTGCCAGCAGGAAGTAGAGCATCCCGATGCCAACGCCATTGATGACCTGCAACAGATAGACGTTCATAAACCGTGCGAATGAGGGAGACCGCCAGACCGCGGCGGCGCGGTCCGGTGCATCGAATATGACTTGAGATGTCCGCGGTCAGAACGACCGCGGCTTCGCCCGGCTTATGCCATCTTGCACTGCGTCTGATCGAGCGGCAGGAATGCCTTGCCCACGCTCACGATCTCGGCAAAGTCATCCTTGTCTTTCATCTTGGACTTGGCTTTGCCCTTCAGCAGATAGTAGTTCTTGAGTACCTGATGGTCGCCGGCCCGGATCTCTTCGGGACCCGTCAGGCCCTCGTACTTCAGACCTTCCAGCGCGGCCACCACGGCCTTCGGGTCGGCCGAGCCTGCCTTGATCATGCCGTCCACCAGGATCTTCGTGCAGATATATGAGCCGGCAAGGCTGTAGTTCGGATTCGCCTTGAACTTCTCGTTGGCGCGCTTGACCAGATCGCGGTTCAGGGGCGTGTCCACACCGTGCCAGTACTGCGCGCCGAAGTAGACGCCTTCGCAGAGGTCGGCGCCGAGCGATTCGAACTGTTCCAGACCCGATGCCCAGGCGACGAGGATGGTGCAGTTCTTCTTCATGCCGAAGCTCACGGCCTGCCGGAGGGTGTCCGACGACTGCGAGCCGAAGTTCAGGATCAACAACACATCCGGCTTGGCGGCCATCGCATTGGTGAGGTAGCCACTGAATTCCTTCTCGGTCAGCGCGTGATAGCTGTTGCCGACGTGCTCGATGCCCTTTTCCTTGAAGATGGCCTTGGCTGCGGAAAGCAGTCCGTCGCCAAACACATACTGGGGGGTGATCGTGTACCAGCGCTTGGCCTTCGGCATCGCTTCGATCAGCGGTCGCACCGTGCGCTCGATCGCGCCGTAGGTGGGAACGGACCAGCGGAACGTGGCCCGGTTGCAGTCCTTGCCGGTGATTTCGTCGGCGCCAGCGGTCGTCACGAACACACCGCCAAGCTTCTCCGCCTCCTTGCCCATGGCAAGCGATTCCGAGGACAGGATGCCGCCGGCAAAGTAGCGCGCGGCTTTCTGCTGCGCCAACTCCTGCACCTTTCTGACCGCGGTGGCTGGCTTGCCTTCCGTATCGAGGACGCTGTACTGCAACGGGCGTCCCAGGACCTTGCCATATTGCTCCACGGCCAGTTTCATGCCGAGATCCGCGAACTTCCCGTTTGCCGCGAACGCGCCGGACATCGGCACGGGACACCCGAGTTCGATGGCCTCCCCGGCTGCCAGGACACTGCGTGAATAGGTCACTACGCCAGGGACTGCCGACACGGCGGCCAACTTCAGCAAATCACGACGGTTCACGGCTCACTCCTCGTTAGGTGGGGATCGTGTTGTGGCGAAGCTTTTGGCGCCGTATGTCCGTATGTGGCACCTTGCCCCGTCCAGCTTTATTCCGCCTCCTGGCGCGACGCAGCGAGAGGCAGGTCGATTGCATTTATCCTATTTATCATCATAAATAGAATAGAATCATCTTAGGAGGCTGGAAAACGGCTTGTCAATGAATGTGGGGTCAGGGTTTACGCAGCCCCGCTCTTTCGGCGAGGGTCCTCGTCGGACCAGCCTGGCGCGCCCTTTCGTCCGGGTGCGGCAGCCAGGCCCCAGATGGATAGAATGGCGCCCAGTGATCGACTGGGCGAGGCATGCAGGTCCAGCAAACGTGAAGGATTGCGCAATGTCGATGTTTCGCGAAGCGAAGGAAGGTGCCATTGGAATCCGCAAGCAAAAACGTGCGGACCTCGTGGCTGAAGAACTGAAGCGGCTGATTACCCAGCGCAACCTCAAGCCTGGCGACAAGCTGCCGCACGAGATCAAGCTTCAGCAGATGTTCTCAGTCAGCAAGAGCACGATTCGGGAGGCGCTGAAGTCGTTGGAAGTCCAGGGACTGATCAGTGTCAGCACCGGACCTTCGGGCGGTGCCACGATCGTTGAAGTACCGCTGGACCGCACCTTCCAGCTCATGCAGAACTATCTTTTCTTCAAGGACGTTGGCATTGCCGATGTCTACACGGTCCGCAGGCTTCTGGAGCCCGAGCTGGCCGCCGGGGCGATCCCGCATTTGACCGAGGATGATTTTCTGGCGCTCGAGCGCACGATCGACTTGTGCGACCCGGCGTCACAGGCTGCCGCCGGCACCAAGATGCTGGACCAGCGACAGGAGGACCTGACCTTCCACGACATCCTGGCCGCGGCGAACCCGAATCCGATGCTGCGTTTTTGCTGCGAACTCATCAACGAGATGATTCGCCAGCTAGTCGTGTTCGGGAACGAGACTCCGGCGTGCGAGCACGAACGCTTCGGGGCCGCCAACGTGGTGTTCCACCGGCGTATCGTGGCGGCTGCCCGCGCGCGGGATGCGGAGGCGGTGCGGTCGCTGATGTCGGCGCACATGGAAGAGTGCACGCATTACGTCACGCGCATGAACGGCCGTGTGCATGGCAGGCTGGTCCTGGATTCCGAGATGACCCGGCGGACATGGCTGAAGCCGAATGAGCCGACCGACAAGGCTTGATTAGCTTCGTCGGTCATGCACGATGCTCTGGAGTCTTACAGATAGGTGATGGTGACGATGTAGCCGGCTGGCCGGGCATCCGTCGCGCTGGCGCTGGCGCCGGCGCCGAATACCGCCGTTACGTTTAGCCGGTTGGGGCCGATGCGCGTATCGCGAGGAAGTGCGAGGATATCGCTCAGCGTTCGGGTCATCATCCTTCCGGCCTCGCTACACGTGGCCGCTATCCCTCGCGACTGGCCGACCTGGGTCATCTGGCATGAAGGTTCCGTGATCGCGCCGCGAAACTGGATGGTGCCACCCCACGCTGGTCCAGCGAAAGAGATCGAGCCCATCAAGGCGAGCAACAAAGATAGCCTTGTCCCCTGCATGATCACCCCCGAACGTGGATCGTTGTTTATCCATCAACGGCAGCCATGCTGGATACTTTAGGCAATTTCTTGCGTTCTTGCTTCATGTGAGCCTACTCCGGCGATGAGGTCAGCCTCATCGCCAGAAAATGACTATGCTGGTAGCACGAGTCTGACAAGGAGGAGGCAGGCATGGATTTTCTTCCGTTGGTCCGATGGAGCCTCGGAGCCGTTGCGGCGGGTCTGATCGCCGGGTGCAATGCCCCGCAACGCAATCACGCCATGCCCCCTGCCCCCGCGCCGCCACGCATGAACGTGCCGGCCTCCGACGTCTACGATACGCCAGCGCCCAGCCCCGCTCCGTCTGTCCAGCGAGAGGCTCCCCGGCCGCAGTAATTGCGCGGCGGCGGGGAGCGCCCTCCTACATCTTGCCCTCTTGCCCTCTCGCCATCCACGCGCAGTCGGCCAGGCGCGGTACGCGCGAGAAGCAGGAATCCTCCGGCCATCGCGATGTTCTTGATGAGCCGTTCGATCATGACAGACTTCCGCTTACCTGGCGGGATTGGTTGTCGAGAAGATATAGCGGGCGAAGCGCCACTGGCCGTCAGCTTCCCGATGGAACAGGAAAATCTCCTGATTGCCTTCGGGGGCTGCGGGCTGGCTGGATTCAAGCACCTTCACCGTGCCGCTGGAGCGGGTGCGCGCATAGGCCCAGTCTTGCGACAATGGCTGGATTTCGTCGATCGTGAAACCGATGTTTAGCCGGATCGTATCGAACACGTGCCGATACGCGTTGCGCACGGATTCGCGGCCCACCGCAGGCTGGCTATTCTGCGGCATGAACACCGCATCGGCGGCGTAGAGCTTCATGACGCCATCGACGTCGGATGCATTGAGCGCCTGCTCGTAGCGAGCCAGCTGCGTCCTGATGGCGGCCTTGGCCGGCTCGTTCGTGTAGGTTTGTCCGGCAATCGCGGCCAGTGGCGCCAGCATGGATAGCAGTGCCACCGCTCGCTTGTGCTGAAGGGGGATTCGCATGATTCAATCTCTCCAGTTGGAATTCACAGGCGTACGACGAGCTTGCCCAGCGCGCGGTTGCTTTCCATCAGGCTGTGCGCGCGACGAACATCGTCAAAGTCGAAGGTCTGCACCCGCAACGACGGCATCCGGCCGGCGGCGATTTCCTGAGCGATCCATGGCAACGGCGTGTCGTGGAGAGGCATCGCTGGCGTGCCGAACAGCCCGCTCTGGAAAAAGCTCAGGCGCGTGGCGGCCGGCAAGTCCTGCATCAGATGAAACGGCTCCAGGACCGGCGGGCCTCCGAGCAGGCCAATGACGGAAACCGCGCCAAACGGTCGTAGCGTTTTAATGGAATCGCGCAGAGTCGAGGCGCCGATAACTTCCAGAGCGGCGTCGATGCCGGCCGGGGAGATCTCGCGCACGATGTCCGCGACCTCGCCCGCGTCGATGACGACATGATTCGCGCCCAGTTGCTCAAGCCGGTTCCTGTTTTCCGGGGAGCGCGTGGTAGCGATGACGTTCAGTCCGCAGGCCTTCGCGTACGTCAAGGCCGCCAGTCCGACGGATGATGTGGCACCCCGAACTAACAGGGTCTGGCCTTGCTCGATGGACATGCCCTTGTCCAGTGCGCCCCAGACTGTGAGGAATGCCTCGGGCAGCGCGGCGAGTTCCTCCCAGGAAAGCGTGGTGCCATCCAGGTCGATGACATTGCTGCGCAGCACGGTCACCTGTTCGGCGTAGCTGCCATTGCGGCTGAACTGCAGGCCACCCATCGCGGTGGCAACGCGCTGGCCGGTACGGAAGACGCCGGCCGGGTCCCGGATGACTTCGCCGACGGCTTCGATACCCGGCACGACCTGTCCAGAGATCGGCCCCATCTTGCCGGCGCGACGATAGGTTTCGGCACGGTTGAGGCCGAACGCTCGCACGCGGATCTGTACTTCATCGGGGCCAGGCTCCGGCGACGCAATGTCACGCAACTGCAGAACATCGGGGCCACCTGCATTTTGGATCACATAGGCTTTCATGACGGTCTCCTCAGAGTTCAGGCGCGCGGCTGATGGGTGGAAAACAGGAAGCGGTGCGAATGGATCGCCGCTTGGCAGGACTTCGGGATGGATGACATGGGCATGGCGTGGCTCCGGTTGTCAGTGGCCGCTGTCTCGCAGCGGATGGACGTAGTCTGGAGTTATCGCTTATGAAATAGAATGCCCATAAATTGCAATCGGCCTATCAAAAACGAGAGGTATAGATGGACCTCAATGCTGTTCAGATGTTTGTCAGCGTCGTGCAGGCGGGCAGCCTGTCAGCGGGTGCGGAGCGAGTGGGCATCCCCCTTCCGACCTTGAGCCGACGGATTCGCGAGCTGGAACGCCAACTCAACGTGCAACTGCTGGAGCGATCGGCGCGGGGCACACGCCTGACTGATGCCGGCACGCGCCTGTACGAGCATGCAGGCCGAGGTATCGAGGCGCTGCTGGAGGCGGAGCAAGCGGTAGTGAGCGATCAGGCCAGCCTCAAGGGCCGGCTACGGCTGTCATTGCCGCCGGCGTTCGAGCCGTGGTGGGATTTGTTATCGGCCTTCCAGCAACGCTATCCGGGCGTCCTTGTCCATGTCTATACGACGGAGCGGCGCGTTGACCTGATCGAAGACGGGATTGATGTGGCATTGCGCGTGGGAACGATCACCCACGAATCCATGGTGGCACGACGCGTGCTGACCTATCGCCATGTTCTGGTGGCGAGCCCAGGACTCGTCGAGCGCCTCGGTATGCCCGAATCGGTCGACGCATTGCATCGCTATCCGTGCGCAGTGTGGACCAACGGCGCCAACGTTCGCGGCATATGGAATCTGGGCGGGCAATCGATCGAACCCGCGGCAGTGCTTGGCACGAACGACTACGCGCACCTGCGCAATCGCGCGATGGCTGGGGAAGTCGTCACCGAGTTGCCGCCGTTCCTGGCAACCGCCGGTCTGCGAGCGGGGAAGCTGGTTACGCTGCTGAAGAACTACCCCATGCCCGAGCAGCACATCAACCTGTTGTATCCCTCTCACCGCCACCCATCGGCGATCGTCAGAGCCTATCTCGACTTCTGCGACTCGCAGCTAGGAATACTGCGGGATCTGTGCGCGTCAGGGTGACGCGCGCAGATCCCAGCCACTTTCAGGCCTTGCCGGACCCCTGGCGCCCGTCGGCGTCCTGATTGTCCGGGTTCCATCTCTGGAGACACGCGCGCAAGGCATTGAGCTGTGTCGGCTTGAACATGCACTCGTCGATGCCGGCCTCTCTGCAGCGCTGGACTTCTTCGGCTTCGGTGCTGGCCGTGATCGCGACGATCGGGAGGCGATGGGCGTCCGTTCCGGCTTCAGTTTTGGCTTCGGCTTCGCGGGCGCGAAGCTGTCTTGCCAGTTCATAGCCGTTGACGTTCGGCATGTGGCAATCCGTGATCAGCATCGCGTAGGCCGTCTTCTCGGCGGCGTCGAGTGCCTGCTGCCCATCGACCACGGCATCGCAGGCATAACCGAGCAGCTTCAGCTGATGCTGCAGCAGGATGCGATTGGTTTCGTGGTCTTCCGCCACCAGGATCAACCTGCCGGATGCCAGCGCCTGTTCTCGCGTCACTGCGTGCGCGGCAGGCTTCGGCTTGGCCTGCGCTTGGGTAGCGACAGTGCGCGACCGGCCCTGCATGGCGGCGACCGTCACCGCGTTGATCGCGCGCCAGCTCAGGGCATTGCTGCTCAGGCGGACATCCGATTCTGTCAGCCGGTAGCCCGCCAGTTTGGGTTTTTCCGTGACATGCACCACGATGGGATTGGCCTGCCCGACCGGCGACGGCGGCGCATACTCGCCGTCGTTGAGGAACAGCATCTGCGGCTTGTCACGCTCGTCCTGGCTTGCAGAGATAGTCGCGCCAGCGGCAGACAGGAAGTCCGTCAGCGCTTGGCCCACCGCGCGATCCCGCAAGCGGACCCCAAACTGGATGCCCGCCAGCGGCGGCTTTGAATAGCGTCTTTCCTTGACCGGGAGGCTCAACTCGACTTCGACCTGGGTGCCGATGCCGGGCTCGCTCTTCAGTGTGATGCGCCCACCCATCAACTGCACCAGACGCCGGCAGATTGCCAGGCCCAGGCCCGTGCCGCCGAAACGGCGCGTGGTCGACGTATCGGCCTGCACGAAAGGATCGAACAGCCGGTTCTGGCTCTGCGGCTCGATGCCGATACCGGTATCGGTCACGCGCCACCGGAGGGTTTGCGCGGTCTCCGTTTCCTGTACTACCTCGGCGGACACCGACACCATGCCGCTTTCGGTGAACTTGATGGCGTTGCTGAGCAGGTTGAACAGGACCTGGCGCAGGCGCACGCTGTCGCCTAGTACCACGGCGGCAACATCCGCCCCCACATGCAGCCGCAGATGCAGGCCTTTCTCATGCGCGCGGGTCGCCAGCACACCGATGGTGCAATCGCAAAGCTCGCGGATATCCAATGGCTGGGATTCAATGTCGATGCGGCCGGCTTCAATCTTCGAGTAGTCCAGGATATCGTCGAGAATCTGGAGCAACGCGCTCGCCGAATCCCCCATCATGCCGACCGTGGCGGATTGTTCCGGTGTCAGGGACGTATGGGAAAGCAGTTCCGCAAGCCCCAGTACACCGTTCATCGGCGTCCGAATCTCATGGCTCATCATGGCCAGGAAACTATCCTTGGCACGGGATGCCGCCTCCGCGGACTCCTTGGCGCTGGCCAGTGCGGCCGCGCGTTCATGCTCGGCCTGGGTGTCACGCCAATAGCCGTTCCAGAGCACGCTGCCGTCGATCTCGATACGGGGCACGGCCTGCAAACGCGTCCAGCGAAACCCTTCCAGCTTGCGCAGGCGCACTTCGTGGTTCAGAACCTGAAGCTCCCGCCGCGCCCTGGCGATGGCACGACGCAGCGACATCCGGTCATCGGGATGCACACAAGCTTCGATTGTGGGGGGATTGACCGCCAGGGTTTCGGCGTCGACGCCAAACAGGTCCGTGGTATTGCCACTCACCCATATCGGTCCCCGGCCGAGGTGGCCCGACTGGCGGGCCTGGAACACCGTGATCGGCAGGTAGCGTGTGACATCGGCCAGCCGGCCCTGCGCCTCGCGCGCCTCGAGCTCTGCCTGCCGGATCTCCGTCACATCCACGCCGGTGTTGATCAGTCCCTCGACATTGCTTTCGCAGACGAAGGGCTTGATATAGAGAAGGAAATGCCGCTCCAGGCCTTCCTTGTCCTGCAGTTGCAACTGGAGTTGCACCAGCCTGCCTGTGTCGATGGCCCGCTGGCTCGCCTCCTCCACCCGCGCGCTGTTCGCCTCGCCCCAGAAATGTACTTCCGTGGTGGTGTGTCCTACGATGTCGGCCCATGACCGCCCCGTGATCCACTCGGAGAATGCGTTCAACCGAAGATACCGGCCGTCCTTGTTGCTGACGACAATGGGCAAAGGGATGGCATCCATCAGCGTCGACTGGAAGCGCAACTGGGTCGAAAGCTCCCGTTCGGCCTCGCGGCGAATGGAAGCCTCCTTGCGGTACAGGCGCTGGGAACGAAGCAGGATCAGGAGGATGACCATCATCCCGATCAGGATCGGACTCGCGCGCCAGAGCGCATTCAGCCACGACGTTTCCAGCACATAGCTGGTGCCGGCGTAGCGATTCTGGATATCCAGCCGGCGGTCCTCCGGCAGCACGGAGAGCGCGCGATTGATCAATGGCAGCAGTCGCCCGGCTAGCGCGGGGTTGACCGCAAAGCCGCTGTTGAGCATGTGCTCGCCCGAACCGATCACGCGCAGCTTGCCGGCAAAATTGCGTCGCAGTTCGATATCGGTCGAGACGATATCGTCGACATAGGCATCGGCTTTCCCCTGCGCCACCATGTCGAGTCCGGCGTGGACATTCGGGGCGATCACCAGCTTCACGCCCGGTACCTCGTGCCGGGTGAAATCGCCAACCCCGCCAGAGTCGGTGACGACAACTCGCTTTCCGGCGAGGTCGCGCAGGTGTGCGAGCGGCAAGGCCGAGTTTCTGCCCGCCACCACCACTGGAAACGTCGAGTACGGACGGGACACCGGCAAGCCGCGCAGCGTGGGGTCCTCCGGCACCGCTACGGCCATCAGATCGATCTTGCCCTGATGCAGCGCCTCGACGGTCTGCTGGATGTCGCTCGTCGGCTGACGTCGGAAGCGGACGCCCAGGGTCTCGCCAAGGTAACTCAGATAGTCAATCGCTATGCCGCTGGCGCGGCCACTCTCGTCCAGGTACGTGTAGGGCGCGAGCCCCGCATCGACACCGACCGTCAGGGTTGGCAACGACTTCAGGAACGCACGCTCCTCGTCGGTCAGGAAGAATTTCTGGGGCTTGTCGGGCGAGGCCACCTGCGAGGTTATCCAGCGTGCCAGCAAGGCAGCGCGGCGAGCTGGATCAATCGCCGCCAGGCCGGCATCGGTCGCGTCACGCAGTTCCTTCGCGTTGGATCGAAACGCAAAGTGAATGGCTCCTGTTGGCTCCCGGTAGCGCGAGAGGATCTTCAGCCCCGCAAACTCACGTGAAACCATTGCATACTCGGCCACGGGCTGCAGAGTAGCGTAGTAGTCGGCCCGCCCGTTCACGATGGCGCGCAATCCATCATTTGTGTCCTTGATGTGCACCATGCTCGCCTTCGGATAGCGCTGGCGCAGAATGCCCTCCATGTAGTAACCGGGCTCGATCGCGAAGCGGCCGGTTTGCATGGTCGCGAGCAGGTCCTCTTCCAACTCGGAGGAAGGACGACCGACCACCACGGCATCACCATCAAAGTATGGCTCGGAGAAGGAGAGGCACCGACGTCGTGCCGGCGTGATGGCGACGTTGAGCACCACGTCTACTTGGCCTGCGCACAACGCCGCCAGGAGGGACGTCATGTCGGGATACCCCTTCACGCTGTACGTGATCTGGTGTCCGCGCAGAGCCTCATGAAGGAAATCCATGCCGATACCTTCGGCCCGCCCGGCATTGAGCATCGTGAACGGAGCCCAGCCGTTGTCGAGCATGCCGACGGTCAGTTTCGCCGGCAGCGCCATGGCGGGCTGCATCAGGCTCAGACCGAGGATCAGGACGGCCAGCGTCCAGCGCCGGCATTGGGAGGCGGCGTGGCGAAGTGTCTCTTTCATGAGGTCATGCCCAGGAAGAGGAGTGGGTTGAAGGAATGGATTGAAAATCGTGGGTGTGCGCGACGAAGAAGCGTCGGTCCCTGGCTTTGCATTCAGCGCGTGAGAAACGATTTCGGGGTTCCCACGGATCGGGCCTGGCAAGCGGGTCCGATGGTGGCTAAATGCCTGGTGGATAAAGTCAAATTTTGCGCAGGGGCGCTGTCAATCGGGCGCAGAAATTTCCTAGTTTTGCGGTGAAAAATCCCAATATCCATTTGAATCCCGACCCACATGCTGTGCATGGCATATGCATATGAGTGATTCGTATTTCACCCTGGTACCACCTCTCCGGGTAACATGCCCCTGATCTACGGAGGCGCTATGCCACCGCGAGAAGGCTGTCTTTTGGTGAAACCTGGGAGTGCTTGATCAATGTCTGAAAACTGGAAATTCGAAACGCGTTCGGTCCACGCGGGATATAGCCCTGACCCTACGACTAAGGCAGTGGCAGTTCCGATCTACCAGACGGCGGCCTACGCCTTCGACAATGCGCAGCATGGCGCGGACCTGTTCGATCTGAAGGTGCCGGGGAATATCTACACCCGGATCATGAACCCGACGACCGACGTGCTCGAGAAGCGGGTCGCGGCGCTGGAAGGCGGTGTCGGGGCGCTGGCGGTCGCGTCCGGCCAGGCCGCGGTCACGGCGGCGATCCAGACGATCACCGAGGCCGGCGACAATATCGTCGCTTCCTCGGCGCTCTACGGCGGCACCTACAACCTGCTGGCGCATACCATGCCGCAGTTTGGCGTTACGACACGGTTTGCCGATCACCGGCGCCCGGAAAGCTTCGAGGCACTGATCGACGATCGGACCAAGGCCGTATTCCTGGAGTCGATCGGTAATCCGGCGGGCAACGTGACGGATATCGCGAAGATTGCGGCGATCGCAAAGCGGCATGGTGTGCCGGTCATCGTCGACAATACCGTCGCCACGCCCTATCTCCTTCGGCCGTTCGAGCATGGCGCGGATATCGTCGTTCACTCGCTGACGAAGTACCTCGGCGGTCATGGCACGAGCATTGGCGGAGCCATCGTCGATTCGGGCAAGTTCCCGTGGGCGAAGTACCCCTCTCGCTTTCCGAAGCTCAATACCCCGGATGCCAGCTATCACGGCGTGACATATACGGAAGCCTTCGGTCCTGCGGCGTACATCGGCCGGGCTCGCGTGGTCCCGCTGCGGAACATGGGCGCGGCGCTGTCGCCATTCAATGCCTTCCTGATCTTGCAAGGCATCGAAACGCTTGGCCTGCGCATGGATCGGATCAACGACAACACGCTCGCGGTGGCCCGGCACCTTAGCCAGCACGCCAAGGTGGGCTGGGTCAACTACGCGGGGCTCGAGGACAACCAGGACTACGCGCTCGCCAAGAAGTACATGAACGGCAAGGCTTCGGGCCTGCTCACGTTCGGTGTCAAGGCCGCCGATGGCGATGGCCGGGCGGCTGGCGCCCGGTTTCTGGATGCGCTGCAGCTGTTCACGCGCCTGGTGAACATCGGTGATGTGCGGTCGCTGGCCACGCACCCCGCTTCCACGACGCATCGCCAGCTTTCCCCGGAAGAGTTGGCGCAGACGGGCGTGGGACTGGATACGGTTCGCCTCTGCGTTGGCATCGAGCACATCGACGACCTGCTGGCTGATATCGACCAGGCGCTGCAGGCGGTATAACCGTCGGCGCTGTCGCGCGGCATGGGTGGGCGGGAAGCCACGCTTCTCCGCCCACTTTCTACGCTTGCCGCCCTGCCCTCAGATCTTGATGCGCAACCGCCCCCAGAACGTCCGCCCCGGCGACATGATTGGCGTGGAGGCGGCGTAGCCGAAGCCGGCGTTACCGGCGAGGTTCAGATGCTCGGTGTAGGCCTTGTCGAACAGGTTGTCGATGCCGATCGACAACTGCGCGCTCTTGTTGAAGTTGTACTGCGCATTCACCGAGACCACGCCAAAGCCAGCACTCGGTCCAAAATCCTGACCGACGACATTCCCCTCGTGCAGCGCATAGCGACGCTGCGGCGCCACGACACGCCACAAACCGCCGACCGACCACTCGCGCCACGTGTAATCGGCGCTCAGACGCATCTCGAGTGGCGGAATCTGCGGCAGCGGGGCCCCGCTGTCCACGTTGCGGCCCCAGGCATAGGCGACTGACCCGCCCAGCTTCCAGCTCGCGCTGGGGTACCAGAACGTGCTGATCTCACCGCCCATGATCTGCGCGTTGACATTGCTGGCCTGCGACAGGTTCGCGGTCGCGCCGGAGCCATAGGAAAACAGGATGAAGTCGTTGACGTAGCCGGCGTACGCGGAAATCGAGGCGTCGAGCGTCTTGGTGCGGTAGCGGGCGCCGATGTCGAGCTGGGTGGTCTTCTCGGGCTCAATGCCTGTGAACGCGTTTGTCGACCCAGACGGGCCACGTTTCGGCGAGAACAGCTCCCAGTAGTCAGGAAAGCGCTCGGTGTGCCCGAGTCCCGCGTACCAGGTCACCGGCGTTTCCGCGAGCGTGTGCTCGTAGCGCAGGAAGCCGCTCGGCAGCAACTGACTGCGTGTCTCATCCGCGGTGGGATTCGGCATCTTCATCATGCCCATCGACCCACTGACCGTGGCGCGCTCGTCTGTGGCGCCCGAGCGATCCAGCCGCGCCCCGGCAACCACGCGCCGTGCGTCATTGATCTCCCAGGTCAGTTCGCTGAAGAGGCCATAGTTCGAAAGCGACGCCGACGGATTCCACGGCATCGACGACGGGCTCAGCACGCCCATGGCCGAGCGTGTATCGAGGTTATTCGACTGCGCATCGAAGCCCGCCACCCATTGCACGTTCTCACTGAGGTCGAACGTCGCGGCGATGCGACCGCCTGCGGTACGGCGGCGCACGTCCGAAGCCATGGCCATGCTGCCTGGAGGTGGTGTTCGCAAGGTGTAGTTGTCCATGCGATGGTCGGCATCGCTGTAATACACCTCAGCGTCGACGCGGCGAAGGAACTCGCCGATGTTCTGCTTCTTGAAGCGCAACTGGAAACTGTCGCGCTTGAAGCGCACGCCGTCCATGCCGCGCCCGGCGTATCGGGCGTTGCCGTCACCGGTGCTGGCGGCCAGTTCGATGAGTGTGTTGGCATCGGGAGTGATGCCCACCGCCGCGTCTGCATTCCACTTGCTCCAGGCCGAAGGCACGGTATTGCCGTTGCCGTCGCGATAGTCCTGGGCGTACGACTTGTTGGCATTCAGGCGTCCGTAGACTTCGGGGGTGCCGGCGGTGACTTCGAGGTTCTCGTCATTGCGGCCATTCGACCCACCCACCAGACTCGCATCCATGTGCACGCCCGGCTTGTCGAAACGAGGCGCCTCGCGCTCGAACAGCACTGTGCCGGCCGACGCGCCCGGGCCGTAGAGCACGGTCTGCGGGCCCTTGATCACGGTGACCTTGTCGTAGCTCTCCGGGGCGATGTACGAGGTGGGCGGGTCCATCCGGCCGGGACATGCGCCCAGGCTCGGCGCACCGTTGGCCAGCATGTTGAGTCTGGACCCGAACATGCCACGCAGGACGGGGTCGCCATTGCTGCCGCCATTGCGGATGGCGGTGAACCCGGGCACGGTTTTCAGGTAATCGGCGCCGTCGCTCGCGGGCAGCGGCTGTCGCGGTGCCTTGGGGTCCGTCACGACAACGATTGGGATATTGAGGGGACTCGCGGAGACCTCGACAGTCGGCAGCACAACTTCAGCCGCGGCGTCGTTGCTGGTGTGCTCGGCATGTTCCGTGTGCTCAGCGGCACGGCTGGCAAAGGGTGCGCAAGCGAAGAGCGAGAGCAGAAGGACCGATGCGCGATGCGAATAGCGATCGCGATCGAACGGAGACAGCGCGCAGGCACGCTGGGTTTTGTTTGGGATAAGCATTTGAACAGCGCAATGACACCCACCCGCTCGTGATGACATCGCGAGCGAGGGCGTGATAAGAATCAGAAGGACGGTTTAGGCGTGTTCAGACGCTGAAAGGCGGCGCGCGCGATGGGCGGCGCAGGTAGCGCTGGTGCCGCACCCCTGCGGGCAGGCGGGGCAGCACGGCAGCGGCCGTGACGACGATTGCCGAAGCGGTGTCGATTGACGCGGTCGCCAGCGCAGGCAATTGCGCGAGCAGGCCGCAATAGCCGCAATGCTTGAAGTGCGCGGCAAACGAATCCTCGAGCGAAGCCTCATTCTGGCCACCTGTCTGGTGCCCGGCCGCGCTGCAGACCGTATCGACAGGCAGCTTTGCGCCGCTCACGAGCGTCGACGCGAGCGGCATGAGCGTGGCCAGCAGAATGGCGAGAATCCCCAGCCAGGCAGTGCGATGAGACGACTGTCGGCGCATCAGGAAAACTCGAAGCGGTGGTGTTTCGTACGACGGTGCATGTCCAGCTGCGGCGACAAGTCACCGACTACGGAGGGCGCGAGCGATATGCTCGCAAGGCTGATTGTCAGATGGCAAGGCGATGCAAACCTGAGCATCCCGTGTGCAATCAGCCGCCGACCTGAATGATGTGGAGTCGCGACTATACCGGCCTTGACCTGCATCAGTGCCACGATATCGGATGGATGCGACCCCTTGTCGCAGCCGGCGGATCTTCGGCAGATCCTCGGCAATCTGCGGGCAGACCTGACGGCGCAGGCGCTGTTCGCGATGCGCCAGACGCTTGCCATTAGTGACCGTCGAATTTTCATCCATTGAAAATTTCAGCCGATTGATTGACGCCGTTTCCGGCTGCTTCCTACCATGTGCCGCATAGAGTTTCCGTCGATGAAACCAATGCCTGCAAACAGGAGACAGCCGATGATCACCTTCCCGCGCCAGCGTCTGCTGGCCGCCGTCCTGCCGCTTCTCTGCATCGCGGCCAGCGCGCCGGCCGGCGCCACCGAAGCGTTTCCGACCAAGCCGATCCGGCTCGTGGTGCCGTTCACCCCGGGCGGCACGACCGACATCCTCGCGCGCCTGATCGCACAGAAGTCGGGCGAAGTGCTCGGGCAGTCGGTCATCGTCGATAACCGGCCCGGCGCGGGCGGCAATATCGGCGCCGAGGCGGTCGCGCGCGCAACGCCAGACGGCTACACGCTGCTAATGGGCACGCTTGGCACGCAGGTCACGAACCAGTTTATCTACGCCCGGATGCCGTATGACAGCGCGAAGGACTTCGCGCCCGTCACGCTGGTCGCCAATTCCCCGAACGTGTTGCTGGTCAACAGCACGCTGCCCGCGAACTCCGTCGGCGAGCTGATTGCGCTGGCCAAGCGAGAGCCCGGCAAGATCAACTACGCGTCGACCAGCACCGGCGGCTCCCCTCACCTTTCGGGCGAACTGCTCAACGCGATGGCCGGCACCACCATGCAGCACGTGCCTTACAAGGGTGCTGCCCCTGCGATGACCGACCTGCTCGCGGGACAGGTCAACCTGATGTTCGACAACCTGCCCTCCGCCCTTGCGCAGATCCAGGCCGGCAAGGTCAAGGCGCTCGCGGTGACCAGCATCAAGCGGGCATCTGTACTGCCCGCCGTGCCGACGGTGCGTGAATCCGGGTTGCCCGGATACGAAGTCAATTCGTGGTTCGGCCTGCTGGCGCCAGCGGGCACGCCGCCGGAGCGCGTGCGCCAGATCCAGCAGGCGGTCGACAAAGCGCTGGCGATGCCTGACGTGCGCAAGCGCATCGAGCAGCTTGGTGCCGAACCGGGCGGCGAAGGCTCCGCCGCGTTTGCCGCCGAAATCAAGGCCGATACCGACAAATGGTCGCGCGTGATCAAGAGCGCCGGCATCAAGGCGCAATGAGCGGTACGCCCCTCGCGCCATCGTCAAACCAGGACACTTGAAGTCATGACCCAGAAGACTACGCTTCGCATCGGCTCCGGATCCGGCTGGTGGGGAGACCGCGTCGAGCCAGCGGAACGGTCCGCGCGTCTCGGCAAGCTCGACTACCTCTGCTTTGAAACCATGGCCGAGGCAACGGTATCGGCCGCGCAGGTGCGCAAGCGGCGCGATCCCGCGTTTGGCGGCTACGACACGTATCTGGACGACCGGATGCGTGCGGTGTTGCCCCACTGCATTGCCAATGGCACACGCATTATCAGCAACCAGGGCTGGATTCACCCGCTTGGCGCGGCCAGGCGCGTCGCGGAACTGTGCGAGGAACTCGGCCTGCCCGGCGTGAAGATTGCCGCCGTCACCACGACCGATCTCACGGGCAGCATCTGCGAACTCGACCTCACGCTGTTCGAAACCGGCGCCCCTGTCTCGACACTGCGGGAAACGTTGATCAGCGCGGAGCCGTACGAGGGCGCGGGCCCGATCGTCGAGGCACTGCGAGCTGGCGCGCAAATCGTAATCACCGGGCGGGTTGCCGATCCGTCATTGTTCCTGGCGCCGATGATCCATCATTTCGGCTGGCAGGCGGACGACGTCGCCCTGCTGGCGCGGGGCAGCGCCATCGGCCATCTGCTCGAATGCGGCGCACAGGTGACCGGCGGGTACTTCGGCGATCCGGGCTACAAGGACGTGCCCGAGCCGTGGAACCTCGCATTTCCGATCGCCGAGGTGGAGGCCGATGGCAGCGCCGTGATCGCGAAGGTGGCGGGCAGCGGTGGCCGCATCGACCTGCAGACGGTCAAGGAGCAGATGTTCTATGAAGTTCACGATCCGCGGCGCTATATCACGCCGGATGTGATCGTGGATTTCTCGACAGCCGTGCTGGAGCAGGTTGGCCCCGACCGCGTGCGCATCAGCGGCGTGAGCGGCCTGCCGCGTACCGATACGCTCAAGGTGTCGCTGGGCTGCACCGAAGGGCATATCGGCGAGGACATGTTCTTCTATGCCGGCCCGGGATGCCTGGAGAAGGCGAAGCTGGCAAAGCGCATTCTCGAGGAGCGGTTTGCCATGGCGAATTTGCGGGCCGACGAATTGCGTATCGACTTCCTCGGCGTCAATGCCGTGCACGGCGTGGCCTCGCCAGAACCGGCGTGCGAGCCTAACGAGATCGCGGTACGTGTGGCGGCCCGTACCCGCACGAAGGAAGAAGCGGCCAAGGTGGGGCGGGAAATCGACAGCATGGCTGTTTGCGGACTGGCCTCCACTGGCAAGCGCGTGCCCCATCAGGACCGCACGCGCGAGATTATCGGCGTGTGGTCGGCCCTGGTGCCGCGTGCGCTGATCCAGTCGCGGGTCCAGTTCGTCTGACCCTGCCAACCTGATCGGGAGACATCATCATGCGCGTTCCGCTGCGCCGCATCGCCCACAGCCGCTCCGGCGACAAGGGCAATACCTCGAACACGGCCGTCATTGCCTACGCGCCGGAGTTCTATCCGCATATCAAGCAGCAACTGACGGCCGACGCGTTCAAGGCGCACTACGGCACGTTGATCACGGGGCCGGTCACACGGTTTGACGTGGATGGCCTGCAGGTCCTCAACTTCGTGGCTGAGGGCGCGCTCGGTGGTGGGGTGTCCCGCAGCCTGGCAATCGACAACTACGGCAAGGCTTTGGCCAGTGCGGTGCTCCGCTTCGAAGTGGAGATTCCGGATGCGCTGGCCCCCCTGCTTCGCGGGCCGGCACGCTGAGTGCCCCCTGCGGGCACTACGGCGCGCGTCCATGCGCTGGTGATGCGGCGCGCTTCCTGCCGTAGCAGCCGCGCCATGGCGACCTCACGGCTACGGATGCGGGTACTCAGGGCGGCCACGCTTAACGCGCCGATGGGCCAGCCGTCGTAGTCGAGAATCGGCACGGCGATGCCGCCCATTCCCTCCACCACCCAATCCAGAAACAGCACGTAGCCACGCGCGCACGCGGCGTCCGCCTCGGCAGCAATGGATGCCGCATCGAGCTGCGGGTAGTTGGTCAGCTTGCGGGCCGTTTGCTGCAGGCGCCGGGCGCGCTCGGCCGGTGGCAGCCACGCCAGCACCGCCAGACTGCCCGCGCCAACCCCGAGCGGACGCCGAGTGCCCACCGTCACGTAGTTGGCGTGAACGGGATACGTGCCCGTGATTACCTCCGAACACACCGCTTCGCCCCGGCTGGTTTCCGTCAGCACTGCGGTATCGCCGAAGGCGTCCTGGAGCCGTTCCAGAGCGGGTCGCGCAAGCTGGCGCAGGTCCACACGCCGCTGCCCGACATCCGCAAGCTGGAACACCTCCGGGCCGATGCCATAGTGACGTCTGGCATCGCGTGTGGCAAAGCCTTCCTGCACCAGCAGGTCGAGCAGGCGCGACGTGGTGGCCGGGTCCAGGCCCGTGGCGCGTGCCACGTCGCTCATGCGTCGCACTTCGGGGTCGGAGAGCGCCCGCAGCACGGCAAGCGCGCGCTGGACCGGGGAGGATCGCGTCGCCATGTTGCGATGGGCCTAGCGGGCGGCCATGGCGTCACCCATGCGCTCAGGCATGGTGCGAGGACTGCAGCGTGTCGCGCTTGATCTTCTTCGCCAGCGACCACTTGTGGACTTCGGTCGGGCCGTCGTAGATCCGGAACGCACGCAACTCGCGGAAGGCCTGGTCGACGATGGTGTCGCGCGAAACGCCATTGCCGCCCAGAATCTGCACGCAGCGGTCCGCCACACGGAACAGCGCCTCGGAGACGGCCACCTTCGCCATCGAGCTTTCCGTCGTGCCCGCCGAGCCGGTGTCGAGCACGCCCGCGCACCAGTCGATCATCAGCGCCGCCTGCTGCAGGTCGATCAGGTTTTCGGCCAGCATGAAGCCCACGCCCTCATGGTCGATCAGCAGCTTGCCGAACGCCTTGCGCGTGGTGGCATAGGCGCGCGCGATCTCGTCCGCGCGCGTGACCGTGCCGAACCAGCGCATGCAGTGAGAAAGCCGGGCCGGTGACAGCCGTACCTGCGCATAGCGGAACCCTTCGTTGACCTCGCCCAGCACCTGATCGGCCGGCAGGCGCAATCCATCGATGAGCACTTGCGCGTGGCCACCGGGCATCGAACTGTCGATCGTGTCGATCACGCGCTCGGTGCGGATGGCGGGATGTGGAAGGTCGACCAGAAACATGGTGGCTTGCGCGCGCTCGCCGTCGCCAGTACGCGCCATCACGATGCCCACCCGGGCACCCTCGGCGCCAGTGATGAACTTCTTGCGGCCGTTGAGTACCCAGTCGTTGCCGTCGCGTACCGCCGTGGTGCTCAGCATCGAGGGGTCCGATCCCGCCCCGCCCTCTTCCGCCGGTTCGGTCATGAAGAACGCCGAGCGTGCCTCGCCGCGCACCAGCGGTTCAAGAAACCGCGCCTTCTGCGCGGCGGTGGCTACCTTGCCCAGCAGGAACATGTTGCCCTCGTCGGGCGCCATGGTGTTGACGGCGACCGGACCAAGCGGCGACAGGCCCGAGCGCTTGAGCACGGCGGCGGTCTCGAGCTGGCTCAGGTGCCCGCCATCGGGCAGGATGTGGGGCGTCATGACGCCAGCGGCACGTGCCTTGGCGCGAAGCTCCAGCACCAGCTCCTCGGTGGGGCCGTGAGCGGTGCAGCGCGGATCTTGTTCGTACGGCGCGACCACGTCGCGCACGAAGCGCTCGACGCGATCCGCGATGTCGCGGCTGCGTTCGGTGGGACAGGGTGTGAACATGAATGCCATTCCTCTCAAAGTGTATTGACCAGATGCCCGCCGTCGACCGGCAGCACAGCGCCCGTCATGTAGCGCGAGGCATCGGATGCCAGCAGCAACAGCGGGCCGTCGAGATCCTCGGGCTGCCCCAGCCGGCGCTGCGGAATGCGTTGGATGAGCGCCTTGCCGGCATCGGTCTGCCAGAAGTCGTGGTTGATTTCAGTATCGATGTATCCGGGCGCGAGGGCATTCACGCGAATGCCGTGGCGCGCCCATTCCAGCGCCAGTGTCCGCGTCAGTTGCACGACGCCTGCCTTGGACACGGCATAGGACACTACCCCGCCCGCCTGCCGCAGCCCCAGAATCGACGCCACGTTGATGATGCTCCCGCCGCCGCGTTCGCGCATCCCTGAGGCCAGCGCCTGCGCCATGAAGAACATGCCCTTGAGGTTGGTGTCCAGCACCACATCCCAGTCTTCTTCGGAATGCTTGAGGGCCGCGCCCTCGCGAACCAGCCCGGCGTTGTTGACCAGGATGTCGATGGGGCCCGCTTCTTCCACCATCGCCGCGCGCGACGATGCGCTGGTGACGTCGAGCGCGACGCAACGGGCGCGGCCATACGGTTCAAGCTGTTTCGCCACCGATTGCAGCGCATCCACTCGCCGTGCCGCAAGCACCACTTCCGCGCCATGCGCGGCCAGCCGCTGCGCGAAATGCGCGCCAAGCCCGCTCGAGGCGCCGGTGACCAGCGCCCGCTTGCCGGCCAGTCCGAGCAGTGTCTCCTTCATCCCCTGTCTCCTTCCGATTGCATAGTAGCGGCAAATTGTAGGATGATTTCATCCTATGTCAATGGATGGGGCGGCTCTCCTGCCGGTATTGCCACAACCTTTCCGCTAGAATCGCGCCCTGTGCCACATTCGACCTTTCCACCCCACGCCATGTCGATCGATTCGCCCGTCACCGCAGGCCCAGCAAGCCGCAGCGCATCGGACTCGGTGTTCTTCGGGATCATGAATGGCCTGGAACTTGGCACGTTTGTGCCTGGCCAGCGGCTGGTGGAAACCGATCTCGTCGAGCAATTCGGCGTGGGGCGGAATTCCGTGCGCGAAGCGCTGCAGCGGCTGGCTGCGGAGGGCATTGTCGACCTGCCGCGCCATCGCGGCGCGATCATCCGGCGCCTGAGCCTGCAGGAGACACTCGACGTGCTCGATGTGGCGGAACGCATGACTGGCCTGCTCGCGCGCGCCGCCACGCGGGGAAGCAGTGACCGGACACTGGCGCAGGCGCTGCGCGCATCGGTGCAGGCGCTCGTGGCCGCCGAAAAGGCCCACGACGGCGACGCGTTCTCCACCGCGAGGCGTCATTTCTATCGCGCGCTGCTGGATATGGGCGATAACCGCGAATTGCGCCGGCTCTTTCCCACTATCCAGATGCCGATCGTCCATGCGCAGCATCGGCTGGCGTCATTGCGGCAGATGCGGCTGGATGACTACAAACGTATCGCCACGGCCGTGCAGGCGGGCGAGCCCGACGCCGCCGAAGCTGCCGGCACCGCGCACGTGCAGAACGTGCGTGGCGCGATCCTGGGCCAGTAGCACTGGCGGCTCCAGACGATTCGCCCAATGAAGACGTCGCAGATCGATCGGAGCGACCGGATCGACCGACTGGACTGGGACCACAAATCACGCTGTCGGTGACGCTGAACTCAGCCCGGCGACAAAGGGGTTGCGTGACAGGGCTACGCTAGAATCGAATCCCCCCTGCCCGGCCGCCAGCCTCGCTCCATATGCCTTCCGAAAGCTCGCCCGCAGATCGTGCATTGGCCCATGTCGCCGGGCAATGCGGCGGCAGTCCCATCGATCCGACCTGGCGGGTCACGCTGAATTTCCATCCGGACCGGATGTTTGGGGGGCGACCACTGCTGGCGGCAATGGCTGATGATGGCGTCTATCGATCCCAGTTCGAAACCGGCACGAGTAATGGCGGCTTGACCGCGCATCCCGGCGGGGACCGTTGGCATTGGGAGAGCCGGATCTTCGGACGGGCCTATGACACGGCCTCGCCGTCTGACCGGCCACGCTATGGCGCGCTCAATATCGACCACGCCGGAGCAGGCGCCGCGCCGCGTTTTGGCTCGGCGCACCTGCGGCTTGCCGCCGGGGTGCTGGCCCGCGCCACGTTCTGTCACCCGGACAGCGTCTACGAGCCGACGCATTTTGGGGTGGCCGATCGCTTTGCGCTGGCGGAACGGCTGGCATCCGTCGCGGGCCAAGATGATCCGCTCGACCATTACGTGGAAGCACATGTTCATGGCCCCGTGCTGCTCGCACAGGACGTCGAGGCTATCGTGCTCGATCCCTCGTATCGCAATACCGAGGTCGAGGCCCTCGCGCTCGCATTGCCCTGTCGCGTCGAATGGCATGCCGGATTTCGCGCGGATGCGGATCAACTGAGCCGTGACACCGCGTACCGCGGCGAGGCCGTAGCCGAATTCGCGGCATCACTGGCGGGCAATGGCATCTTGACGCCTGAGCGAATTGGCGAAGCGGCGCGCGCGGGTCGGCACGATCCGCAGATGCTCAAGAAAGCCTGGCACTGCCTGGCGCGTTTCGGCAACCGCAATCGACCGTAAGCCATAAGCCATAAGCCATAAGCCCGTGAAGGCGCCGGGCAGGCGGTGGCTGTCCCTCCGGGGAATAGGGTCTGAAGATCACGAAGGCTCCCTTCGGCAAGCTGCCTTTTCGGCACGGCTGATACCCGTTGACGGTCCGGTGAGACATCGCCGAGAGCCCATGCGCGGCATGTGGAGTTTTTAGCGAACGTTTACAAATTGTGACATCCCCAATACAATCCGCCTGTAAACAATAATGATTCGCACTTAATACCCCGGTTTGTCGTGTATTAGACACCTCATCGGGGGCAAGCCGCCTCTTGTTTTTCCTCTTCCCTCCCATCGTCATGTCAGCCCACGCCACATCGCGTGTACGCCTGGTCGCGTACGCGTGTGCCCTTTGCTGCTCCGGATTCGCAGCCTCCCAGTCCGCATCTGCCCAAACCACGGATAACCCGCCGTCCGCGAAACCCACGGAGGCGACGTTGCCGACCGCCGTGGTCACGGCCGATTCGCCGATGCAGACCAAGGAGCTGCCGTCGTACAAGTTCGTGGCGCCGTTGCTGGACACGCCGCGCTCGGTGACGGTCATCCCCGAGGAGGTCATCAAGCAGACCAACGCGACAACGTTCGCCGAAGCACTGAAGACGGTGCCCGGCGTCACGTTCCTGGGTGGCGATGCCGCGGCGAATCCGTCCGCGGATCGCCCCGTGATCCGTGGCTTCGAATCGCGCAACTCGATCTTCGTCGATGGCATGCGCGACTCTGGCGTGCAGAACCGTGAGACGTTCGCCGTCGAGCAGATCAGCGTGGTCAAGGGGCCAGACTCGGTGTACGCGGGCCGTGGCGCGGTGGGCGGTAGCATCGACATCGTGACCAAGATGCCCCGTCTCGACGATTTCACGAATGCCAGCCTTGGCCTGGGCACCGAAGCCTACAAGCGCGCGACCGTGGATATGAACCGCAAGATCAATGACGAGACCGCGGTACGTCTGAACGTGATGGGATACGACGCCAACCAGCCCGGCCGCAACAACGTCTACAGCAAGCGCTGGGGCGTGTCGCCGTCGGTGGCGTTCGGCCTGAATTCGCCCACCACGGTGTACGTCAGCTACTACCACCTGAACAGCTACGACATGCCGGACTTCAGCGTGCCGTTCCGATCGACCGGCGGCACGCCTGGCGCGAACAGCGGCATCGATCGCTCGCAGTTCTATGGCCTGAGCAACCGGGACTACCGCCGGGGCCAGACCGATACGGGCGAGATCCGCGTCGAACATCGCCTCGACGAGAACTGGAAGCTGCGCAATACCACCATGTTCGGCCGCTCGACGCTGGACTATGTGGCCACCAATCCGCAGTTCCTCAGCAGCAATCCGAACATCCTGCAACTGCAGGCCAAGAGCGGCAAGTACGCCACCAACAGCGTGGCGAATCAGACCGAGGTTTCAGGCAAGGCCACGCTGTTTGGCATGGAACACAGTCTGTCCGCCGGGATGGAATTCAGTTGGGAACGCAGCACGTACGAGGGCTACCTCGTGAGCGACAGCGCCGGCAACAATATTCGCTCGGGCGGGCCATGCACGGTCGCCTACAACTGCACGCCCATTGGCGGATGGGACTCCAACGCACCGTGGACCGGCAGCATCGTGCTGAATGGCGACAAGGGATTCCCGGGCGCGCCGACCTACACGCATACCAACGTGGCATCGGCCTATCTGTTCGACAGCATCAAGCTCAGCGAGCGCTGGCTGTTCAATGCCGGCACGCGATTCGACCGCTTCGATGTCTCGTCCACGCAGGCTGGCGCGCCAGACCTGAACAATATCTCGAACCTGTTCAGCTACCAGCTTGGCCTGGTGTTCAAGCCGGTGCAGACGGTCAGCCTGTACGCTTCGTATGGCACGTCGGCCAATCCGCCGGGCGCGAATAGCGGTCTGGGTGGCGGCACCGACCAGATCACCGCGACCAACCAGAACCTGTCGCCGGAACGCAGCCGCAATATCGAAGTGGGTGCCAAGTGGGATGTGCTGGACCGCCGCCTCTCGCTGACTTCCGCGTTGTTCCAGACCGACAAGACCAACGCGCGCGTCAGCGATGGCCTGGGTGGCATGGTCAACGCTGGCAGCCAGCGCGTGCGCGGCGCCGAACTTGGTTTTGCGGGCAACCTGACCAACCAGTGGCGCGTGTTCGGCGGCTACTCGTACCTGGACGCGATCACCACCGACGCCGGCCCGGCGAACCCAACCGCCTCGGGCCTGCCGATGGTGATGGTGCCCAAGCACAACTTCGTGCTATGGACCTACTACGACGTGCTGCCCAAGCTGTCGATCGGTGGTGGCGCCACGTTCTCGAGCCTGACCTACGCGTCCGTCACGGCAACCACGCGCAAGTGGACGCCGGGGTACGCCCGCTTCGATGCCGTTGCGACGTATCGCCTCGACAAGACCATGGACCTGCAGTTGAACTTGCAGAACATCTTCGACAAGAAGTACTACTCGTCGGCCTACCCGATCTACGCCACGTGGGCACCGGGGCGCTCGGCAGTGCTGACCCTCAACGTCCACATGTAAGCTGCCCTTCACGGCTTACTTCGCCAGTCGTCTCCGCCTGACCCGCAATGGTTTCAGGCGGAGACCCTGGCTTCGAGGCGCGCGGCATAGAACGCGCAGGCCAGGAAGAACGCCGCGCACAGGCCATAGCCGAGGGGAAAGCTGGTCAGGTTCCACACGTTGACGCGCCAGTTCACGAAGCTCAGCCGGCCCTGCGACAAGCGAACGGCCGTCATGATGTACATCGCCGGCACGATGCATAGCGGCAGCGCCTGATAGCGGTGCTGCCGGAACAGCAGCCAGGACGCCCAGCCGATCAGGATCGGCGTCCAGAGAAACAACAGGCAATCGGCCGGATCGACCGGCACCGGGGCGCGGATCATCAGGACCGATACCCCGACGAGCGATACCAGCGACCAGCCTGCCAGAAACAGGATCAGCAGATTGGTGTGCCACTTGCGGGGGTGCATGGGGGTGACTTCGTCGTCTGGAAACCTGCCCGCATGATGAAAGGTCGCCGTGAAGGCGTCTACTGTGACTAGTCACAGTGCCCGGGTCCTTATGTCCCCGTACCCGTCCCCGTACCTGTAGCTGTGGTTTCAGGCTTCCAGTCCCCGCCCAACGCCAGCAACAGCGCCACGCGCTGATCAAGGTGATCGGCTTCCACATTCACGAGATCCATCTCGGCCGCCACCAGCGTCTGCCGCTGCTGCTGCAGACTCCGTGTGTCCGACGCGCCGATCGTCACGCGTGTTTCCTCTCGCTGCACCAGCACCCGACGCTCGTTCACGCGCTCGCGAAGTTGCCTGGTGCGTTCGGCATAGCCAGACTCTGCCCGTAACCCGGTTTCGACCTCGCCCAGCGCCCGCAGCGCACTGTTGCCATAGGCGATCAGTGCCGCCTTCTGCTCTGCCGTGTAGTAGTCCACACGGGCCTTCAGCTCGCCACCCATGAAGATCGGGGCAAAGAAGGCACCGTTCAGGCCCTTGACCGGGCTACCGGCCTGATTGAGCAGGAACACATCGCTGCGGATGCCGGTAACCGCCGCGCTGATCGAGATACGCGGCAGACGAGCCGCTTCCGCCGATTGGCGCATATCGAACGCCGCCGCAACGCGATGCGCGGCGGCAGTCAGGTCGGGGCGACGCTCGACCACACTCGCCGGCAGGCTCGCATTCGGCGCTGGCGGCATGGCAGGCAGGGTCGGCACCGTCGCGATGTCTCCGGCCGGGTAGCGGCCCAGCAGCAGTTCCAGCGCCTGTGCGGCCTGGCTCCTGGCCAGTGCAGCCTTCTCGATGCCGTCGCGCTGTGCGTGCAGGGTGTTCCTGGCTTCCAGCAGGTCGGTCTCCGGCGCAATGCCGATGGTCACCCGCTGGCCGACGATTCGCACCAGTTCCTCCTGAATGGTGGCGGATTGCCGCAACCGGTCTTCGAGCACGGTGTATCGGATCAGCGAGAACCATGCCTTGGCAGTGGTCGCCGCAATCACGCGCTGCGCCCAGAGATAGTCGTCCTGTGTGGCGGCGTATTGCGATGCGGCTGAGCGGGACTCGGCGCGGATGCGCCCCCACAGGTCCACCTCCCAGCTTGCGCCGATGGAGAGGATCTGCGTTTCCGAGTTGCCCGCCCTGCCCTTCACGCCGGCGCTTGGCAGCAGCCCGCTCCGTGCGATGGCAACGAGCGCCTGCGCCTGCTGCACACGCGCCTCCGCAAGTCGCAGATCGCCGTTGTGCGCGATGGCTTCCCGCACGAGCCGTTGCAGTTCGGCATCGTCGAACGCGGCAAGCCAGCCATCGGCGACAGCGTCGCCCGAGGTCGGGTTCGCCCACCCGGCCCGCCCTTCGAGCGAGGGAACGGTTTGTTGGCGAAGGTCCTCGCCCTTTGGCGGGGTCTGCAGGGCACACCCGGCAAGCATGGCAACCGGCAGCGCCAGCAGCAGGGACTTCTTGATCTGAGATGACGACATAAGCTTGTCTCCCGTGGCCTAGTGCAGCTTGAACACGAGGTAGTTCAGCTTGGAACTGACGCGCAGGAAGACCATGCGGATGATATGGAACATCTCCATGCGCTCCGTGTAGATCGCGCCAGCGCCCACCGCGCCGACGGGCAGCGTCAGTCCGCTCGATTCGTCGCGGAGCGCAAGCTTGACCGCGAACCGGTTCGGCACCACATCCGTGGCTCCGGTGTTCGGAATCATGCCGCCCTGCGCGAACTGGCCTTGCGACTGGGCCCAGACGATCGAATCGACGCGGGCCTTGATGATTTCGCCCGGGGCCGTTGGCAGGTAGATTTCAGCGAGATCACCCGTCTTGACGTTGTAGAGCTCGTTCTGATGATAGAAGGCCAGGACCTCCTGCTGATCCTCCACGAAGCTGAATGCCGGGGAGAACGGGAACGGCACGAGCATAGTGCCGACGCGGACCTGCAAGTTCACGACCCGGCCGTCCGACGGCGCCCGATAGACCGTCTGCTCCAGCTCCCAGCGGGCGTTCTCGAGCATGACTTCGGTCTCGGCGCGCTTGGCGCGCGCGGTGGCGATCGCGACAAACTCTCCCTGGCTTTTGGCCGATAGCTTCTGCCGGGCCTCTTCCTCCGCGGCCTGGGCACTGAGCAGATCGCCTTCCAGTTCGTGCTCGCGAGCGCTGGCTTCCTCACGGTCGAATTTCGACCCGGCACCGGCGGCGAGCAGCGCATCGTGCTCGCTGACCCGCCTGCGGGCCAGCGACAGCCTGGCCTGCACGGCACTCACCCGCCCCGCAGCGCCACGTACCGATTCACTTAGCTGACGTGCCGCCGCTTCGGCTTCGGCAAGCGCCGCATCGTCGGCCATCAGCCTGCCTTCGAGCTGCCTGACCGACGCCTGATATGGCGTTGGATCGATACGCAGCAGCACGTCGCCCTTCTTGTAGCTTCGGTTGCCTTCGGCCGGCAGTTCGACGATGCGGCCCCGGACCTGCGGCACCACCTGCAGGACCTTGCCGACCACCCGCACGTCATGCGAGGACGGCGCCACCACGTTTAGCGTCAGGACCAGCACCGTCATCGCCACCACCGGAATGGTGACCACGATCACCATGGTCGGGGTGTTCCACGGCAGCCACTTGAACTTGAAGAAGACCAGCCAGACGGCCAGCGCGTAGACACCGAGTATCAGCGCATCCATTCAGATTGGCTCCTTTCCGGCGCGAATCTCGCCGTGCGCTTCAGTGTCTTCCGGCGCCTGGTCGGTGCCGTAGGCCGCCCGGTAGAAGACGGGCTTGGTATGGGCCCACAGCCAGGCCAGCGGCCACAGCAGGCCCCCGAAGAACAGAGAAAGCAGGCACAGCGAATGGATCGCCTCCTTCTGCGGATGCCGCTTGCGATGCGCAATCTTCTCGGGCCAGATATGCAGCATCCAGAACAGGTAGATCCCCGCCATCGGCACGAAGATCAGTACCACCCAGGAAATAGCATTCGCCACGGACTCCAGGGTCTTGCCACGGAGCGCGGACGCAAAAGCAGGTTCGGTCGATGCAAGCAGGAGAATGCCTGCCAACAGATAGGGGCGCAGTTTCATCGAATCGTCTTGTTGTCTGAAGCTCGAAAGCTCGGGCGCGATGCGCCGACCGGTCAGTTGCCGGAGGTGTTGTCACGCGGCGCGTCCCGGCTGGCATCTTCGTGCGCGTGCCGGGGCGGCTGGTTGGCGGGGAGGTAGGGGGCCTCACCTTCATCGCCCTCTGATGTGTCGTTTGCGTAGAGCAGGTTGTACTTGCTGCCGGCGGGCGTATCGGAGGGATGGCAGCCAGCGGGTTTCGCGGCCACTCCGGCGCCCTGGCATACGTGCGACCAGTCAGGCAACGCTGGCGATGCCATGTCGCTCGCGAGTTGCGCATAAGCATGGCCAGCGCCCGCGATCAGCAGCGCAATACCAAAGACCCGGACGGCCGGACGGCAGTGATTGATCATGTCTGGAGGTTCGTTCGGAAGAAGCGCACACCTTAGGGCGACGTGCCGATCTCGGCTATCAAAGAACTTAGAAAGTGCGTGGGCGCGACATTGACTGGACACCGGTGTCGCGCTGTTTTTCTAATTTCTTTGATAGTCGTGGCGTAGTGGTACGGCCTACCCTGTGCGCCGTCGTAACTCGCTCGGGTGCAGCCCAGGCTCCCCCGATATGCAGCGCCCAATGAATGCTTTCCGCTCGATCACCACGCGCCTGATGGCCGTGGCAGCCATCGGCGCCCTGTCCGCGTGCGCAGTGCCAACCGCCGAAACCCTGAGCCCGTTCCAGGAGCCCTGGCCCTGGACCAAGGTCGTGCTCGTCAATCGCACCAATCACGACGTGCTGGCCGTGCACGCGGGCCAGTGCGAGACCGGACCCGCACTCCGCCAATCACAATCGATGCCAGCCTATTGCTTCCTTGGCAAGAAGCCGGAAGCGCCCATTGCCATTACGTGGAGCGACAGCGTCACTGGCGCGCCGCACACCACCGCCGTGGCGCTGCCGCCCTTGTGGCGCGAGAAGCCTGGCCCCGATGACCTCACGACGGGCTATCTGTGCGTGCTGTTGCGCGAGGATGAGCGCCCTAGCATGACCATCGTTGCCACGCCGGAAGCGTGCGCGGTGCTCTAGCACGAACCACGTGCCTTCCCGATGCATCGATGTGGCGTATCGCCGTATCGATGCATCGCCCTGCCTGACACACATGCAGTCACGGCAGCGTCATCTTCGGTCCTTAGGCTTGCGGGGCTTTCAAAGCACCCCAGACATTCCTCATGCCAAGGACCCCATGCAACGTATGCGTTTGATCCGGGCGCTGCTGGTCGCCAGCCTGGTGGCCATCGGCACTGTCGCTTGCGGCGGCAACGATGACAGCCCGCCCGCCAGCTCGCCTCAGCAGCCTGTCTCGCCCCCTCAGCAGCCCTCCACACCCGACGGCGCTCCCACCCCCACCGAGCCGGCCAAGCCGGACATGCGCTGCGCGCCCTGAATGCGCGCACGGCTCAACCCTCACTCGATGACATGATGAATTCGCGCCGCAAGTTCTTGCAGGCCAGCACCGGTGCCGCCTTTTCCGCCGCCGCCCTCGCTGCATTTCCGCCGAGCATCCGCCGTGCGCTGGCGATTCCCGCCAGCAACGTCACAGGAACGATCAACGACGTTCAGCACGTGGTGATCCTGATGCAGGAAAACCGCTCGTTCGACCACTACTTCGGCACGCTCAACGGTGTGCGTGGCTTCGGTGACCGGATCACGATTCCGATGCCCAATGGCCGCAAGGTCTGGCAGCAGGAGCGCGCTAACGGCACCGTCATCACGCCCTACCACCTCGATGGCACGGCCAACAACGCCCAACGCACGTCGGGCACGCCGCACGCGTGGGCGGACAGCCAGCAGGCCTGGGACAACGGTCGCATGTCCCGCTGGCCGGTGGCCAAAACCGACACGTCGATGGGCTACTTCAAGGAGCAGGAGATCCCGTACCAGTTCGCGCTGGCCAATGCCTTCACGATCTGCGACGCGTATCACTGCTCGATGCACACCGGCACCGACGCGAACCGCTCGTTCCATATCTCGGGGACCAACGGCGCGATGCCGCAGAACGTGGCTTTCGTCAACAATGAGTGGGATGCGATCAATGGCGTGCCGGCCGACGCAAACATCGGCTATACGTGGAAGACCTATGCCGAGCGGCTGGAAGAAGCCGGCGTGAGCTGGATCAGCTACCAGAACATGCCCGACGAATGGGGCGACAACATGCTTGGCGCGTTCCAGACTTTCCGGCGCGCGAACCTGGCATCAGGCTTTCCGGTCTCCAGCGGCGGCTCGCCGGGCAAGCCCTACACCAATACCGGCCAGGCAGTGCCGTATCACGCCTATGACGCCGCCACCGACAATGCCGCCAATCCGCTGTACAAGGGCGTGGCGAACACGCTGGCGGGCGACAAGCCGGATCAGTACCTGGACGCTTTCAGGAAGGCGGTTCTCGACAACAAGCTGCCGCAAGTGTCGTGGATCAACGCACCGTCGATCTACTGTGAACATCCGTCGCCATCCAGCCCGGTGCAAGGCGCGTGGTTCCTGCAGGAGGTACTGGACGCCCTGACCGCGAATCCGGATGTCTGGAGCAAGACCGTTCTGCTGATCAACTTCGATGAAAACGACGGCTATTTCGACCATGTGCCCTCGCCGTCGGCACCGTCGAAGAACCCGGATGGCACCTATGCAGGCAAGACCACGCTGGCGGATGCGGAACTGACCGCCGAGTACTTCACGCAAGGCGCGCCGGCTGGCAGCACGGGCCAGCCCGCGCCGGATGGCCGCGTCTTTGGCCCGGGTCCGCGTGTGCCGCTTTATGTGATCTCGCCGTGGAGCCGCGGCGGGTGGGTCAATTCGCAGGTGTTCGACCATACGTCGGTGCTGCGCTTCCTTGAGGCCAGATTTGGGGTGCGCGAGCCGAACATCAGCCCGTTCCGCCGCGCGGTCTGCGGCGACCTGACCAGCGCGTTCAACTTCAAGACGCCCAACAACGAGCCCATGCCGACGCTGGGCGGCCGCACCACGCGAGAGCTTGCCGACAAGCTGCGCGCGGACCAGCAGAAGTTGCAGCAGGTGCCGGTGCCACGCGACATGCAGTTGCCGCTGCAGGCCGCCGGTGCACGTCCGTCGCGGGCCTTGCCGTACGAACTGCATACCAGCGCGCGTTGCCGTGCTTCCGGTCAGGTGGAACTGGTATTCGCGAACTCGGGCACGCAGGCTGCCGTCTTCCACGTGTACGACGGCTTCAAGCTTGATCGCATCCCGCGCCGCTATGCCGTCGAGGCGGGCAAGACCTTGTCGGACACCTGGGACGCCGCACGTGACAACTTCGGCAAGTACGACCTATGGGTGCTGGGCCCGAACGGCTTCCATCGGCATTTCAAGGGCGACCTGAACCGCCTGACCGGCACGCAGGCCGCGCCGGAAGTCCGCGTGTGCTACGACGTAGCCAATGGCAATGTCTACGTGGACCTGATGAACAAGGGCGGCCAGCCGTGCGTGTTCACCGTGACACCGGTGGCCTACCGCCAGGACGGTCCGTGGACCGCAAATGTGGCCGCCAGCGCCAGCGCCAGCACCACCCAGCACTGGGAACTGCAGGCCAGCGGGCAGTGGTATGACTTTGCCGTGACGTGCAGCAGTGATGCGTCGTTCTATCGCCGCTTCTCTGGCCGTGTGGAGACTGGCAAGCACGCCATCAGCGATCCGGCCATGAGCGAGGCGTAACGCGCTGACAAGCGGTGGTCCGTAGGCCGCCGCTTGTCAACGCACGCCGCCGCGCCAGTTACTGCACCGAGTACCCGCGGCCCGTCATACAGGCGCGCCACGCTTGCCAGTACGACGTCACGGCCCAGCCATTGTTCGCCTGAATCTGCGCACTGGTGGCTACGGCCTGACGGCGCTGCTGGCGATGCGCCACGCCACCGGCGATTGTCCCTGCCGCCGCACCCGCCGCGGCGCCCTTCCCCGCGTCGCCGGCGATCGCACCCACGACCGCACCCGCAGCAGCGCCACCGGCCGCGCCGCGCACGCGCTCGCCACCGGGCACGATGACCGGCACCGGCGAGCTTGCGATCTGGAGCGGATCAATGCCTGTCTGCTGTCTTGCCCAGCTATAGCACGCGCCATCGTCGTTGCTCTGCTGATAGGACGATTGCCCTCTCGCCGGATAGGCGATGGGTTTCTGCGGGATCATCTGCGCGCGCGCCAGGCCGGGTAGCGCGCCCGATATCAGAACGATTGCCGTACACGCGGCCAGCGCGAAGTCTGGACGATTGCTCATGAACTCTCCTGATCAGGTGCCGGGTTCGGGCCGTCGGGGGGCGTCGAGGGAGTCTTGACGCTGCACGCCTCAAATCCGAAAGTCGCGCCTTCCTGCGGCAATCCACCACGCCCGTTCCAGGCTGAAAGAAAAAATGCCCGCCGGGGGGCGGGCAAACTGCGAGGTCTTGCTTGGGGAAGTACCCAAAACGGGTGGCAGCAAGAGGAGGCCGTCACCCGTCCCCTTAATAGTGGCGTCGCGGCGACGGGGTCACAATCATAGAAATTAGAAATTGATCAGCCGATGGGGGCAGCCGATGTGGCCAACCCATGTGGTCAACCCACGTGGTCAACCCATGGGCAAGCGCTGGTGCCTTTGCCGGATCAGCCTGAGCTGCGTGGCGAGGTACTCGGACTGGAGCACGATTTCTTCGCTCCAGCCAGGCGCATCGGCAACGTAGTCGCGCAGGTCTTCGCACAGTTCGGCCAGTTGCGAACGACCGAGCACCGCCAGCCCTCCCGAGATCCGATGCAGCAGACGCGTTAGCGCTGCCAGGTCCTGCGTCGCGAGGATTTCGTCAAGGTCATCGAGATCAGCCTGGCTCTGCGCGAGGAACGCCTCGACATGGGGCCCGGGAATCCGGGGCAGTTCCGGGAGCCCTTCGTCGTTGGGCGGCTCGTTGCCCCGGCCATCGCGGGGCCATTCGGCGCGTGCGAGAACCGAGGCGAGCATGGCGAGCGAGACAGGCTTGGTCAGATAGCCCGTGAAACCCTTGGCCTGCCCGGCGGCAACATCCTCTGGCCGCGCGCTTGCGCTGACGGCATAGACCGGAATGTCGATGTCAGCCCGCCGTATCTCGCGCAACAAATCGAAACCGCTCATGCCTGGCATGTCGATATCGGTCAGCACGGCGTCCACCCGATGATCCGCGAGCGCCGCCATGGCTTCGGTACCGTCGCCGGTGGCAATTACCCTGGCACCGAGCGCGAGAAGCTGATCCCGCAGCAGATCGCGGTTCAGCAAATTGTCCTCGGCAATCAGCAACAGACGGCCAGCCAGCGGCGACAGACAATCAGTCGCCCCCCCGTCATCGTCGATCGTGGCCGGGTGGACGCCAGTGATAACCGCGCACGCGGCCGCATGGATACCGACCAGACTGTAGGCGGACACCTCGCGCCCGCCATCGGGCCGCGCGGTGGCCACCACCGGGCCCAACTGCTTCAGCCAGACGATCGAAGCCGGCCTTGGCCACCAGGCCAGCACCCGATCCGGATCGAAGCCGTCGGCGACCAGCAGACAGTCATAGCTCTCCGCGTCGACCGGGCGGTCCAGATCCATCCTGGCCGATGGCTGGCAGGTGCCCCAGTCGATCTGGTTGAGCATCCCCTCCAGGCATTCGGGTTCGCGCGACAGCACCAGCGTGCGGTTCAGCGGCAGGCCCGGCCGTGCCATTGGCGCTGCGTCGGCGACCCGTGGCGGCACGCAAACCGTCACACGCGTGCCTACGCCCAGAATGCTGTCGAGCGAAATACGCCCACCCATCCGTTCCGCAAGCCGCGAGCAGATGGACAGTCCGAGCCCGGTTCCACGGGCCTGGGCGAGCCGATTGTCAGCCACCTGCGAGAACGGCTGGAACAGGCGGTCCTTGTACTCGTCCGGAATGCCGATGCCGGTATCCGCGACGATAATTTCCAATGCCCCATCTGCCCAGCGCGCGCGCAGAACTACCTTGCCGGCCTGCGTGAACTTGAACGCATTGCCAAGCAGGTTGTTGACGATCTGGGTCAGACGCACGGGATCAAGGTCGAGCCGCGCGGGGATGTCCCGGCCGTACACCGTGATGAAGCGCAAGCCGCGTCCAGCGGCCAGCGGCGCATGGGCGACGGCGATACGCGAGAGCAAATCGGTCACGGCTATCGGTTGCGGCTCGATGCTCAGTTCGCCCACGTCGATTCGGGAAAAATCGAGCACGTCGTTGACGATCTGCAGCAGCCCTTCGGCCGATACCTGCATGGCGCCGACCCGTGTCCGTTGATCCGGAGGCAGTGGGCCTCTGGCAACGAGTTCCATGTTGCCCAGCAGCGAGGCAAGTGGTGTCCGTATCTCGTGGCTCATCGATGCGAAGAACGCCACCCGGGCGCTGGCGGCGGCGTCGCTGGCAAGGCGGGCTTGGTGCAGAAGCCGCTGGGCGCGCGCTGCTTCGGCATAGGTGCCGGTCAGGAAGCGATAGTTCCAGTAGCGGTACATCGCGAACAGCAAGGCGAGCAGCGCGCCGGCGATCGCGCCGATCACCATCAGTTCGTCGGCCATGCCCTGAAGCTGATGCCCGATCGGGAGCGCGAAGATCAGGTGGCCGACGTCGGATACGAGCGGCGGCCGGCGCAGCGCCCAGCCGTAGCCGGGGACCCAGTGGAACATGCCGTCCGCCTTCGACTCCAGCCGGGCGTCGAGCCGTTGCGCGTTGGTCCGGGCAGCGGCCGGCACCAGTGGCGCACCGACGCCGTCGAACACGATCGGTTCCGGGATCGGAAGGTTGGGCCCGGCATCGCGCAGCAGCACGTGCAGCGGAATGCGGGTGAGCGCGATCGCGTAAAGCTGGCTACCCTTCGCCACCAGCGATGCGCCAACCATCTCCGGATCGGCGCCCGGCGTACTACCGGGTACCCCGAACCATTCGACACGCTTTTCCCGGGCCGCCTGCAGGACGTCGATATCGCGATCATGAAAGCTGGTGAGGACCGTTTGCGTGATGGACCCCGGAGACATCGGTGGCAACACCGTCTGCGATGCCGCGCCCGATGCATCGGGGGCTTCATAGCGATACGTGGCGCCGCTGCCGATCGAGATCATCTCGATCGAGGGCCGCTGGCTGGCAGCGAGCAATGCGCGGACCGACTGGTCGCAGCTTTGCTGCAGCACGTCGTCGGATGGTGCGGACGCATCCACCTTCGCGCAGAGACCGGTTCGCCCTCCCGTTGCAACGGGAAGCGTGCCGTTGGCACGCAGTTCCAGAATCAGGTTGCTCGCGGCCAGCGTGCTCCGGCGCTCCAGCACCGCATCGACCACGCCCTGCTCGTACAGGCGGGTCATCTGCTCCTGGGCGCGCAGTGAGCCATTGAATCGCACGAGCACGGCTGTCGAGGCGATGGCAATGACCAGCAGCCCCAGAAGCAGCACCACCATCGAGAATACGCGGCGTTCCCGCTGGAGATTGCGTTTGACGGCGCGGAGGTCTGGCGGCGCAGGTCGGGTCGGGTCCGCGTCCGGATTCAGGTTCGGATTCGGATCGACGGTGTCCGGTGTCATGTCAGGCCGTTGTCGCGCGCGTACGTGACGAGGTCGGCGTTACTGGTGATGTTCAGCTTGCGCATGGCCGAACGCTTCTGCGTTGCCACCGTGGCCAGCGTGCGATGGAGGTACCCGGCGATTTCGGTCAGTGGGCTGCCAGCGGCGAACATCCGAACCACTTCGATTTCCTTGGGCGAGAGCTGGCTGATGGCCCCGCCGGCCATTGCGCCGGCACTTGCCATCCTCGCCGAGATACCTGGCGACAGGCGCAGCCCATTTCCAGAAACCGCATCCATGCAGATCTGCCTCAGGATGGTCGGCTCCTCGTCCTTCCCCACGATGCCCGCGACGCCTGATTCCTGTATGCGCGTGAGCAGGCCGCCGTTGGTCAGCATGGTGAAAACGACGATCGGCGTGTCGGGGCCGGACTGGCGCAGCCGCTGGATCAGGCGAAGGCCATCATCGTTGCCTTCGGAACGGCCCATTGTGAAATCCGTAACAATGAGATCGGGTCGATGTGCTTCCACAGCCGCGAAAAGCTCTCCGCCGGACGCGCACATCGCGGCAATCTGGACGGTCGGAATCTCGGTAAGGGTGGATTTGACGGCTAGCTGAATCGCCGGGTGATCATCCGCGATCACGACGGAGATGGTGTCTGGTGGCATGTACGTTGGGTTTTTCCGCACCCCGGACAAGATCCGGGAGGGTTTCTGCGTCTACAACATGCGGGCGCGCGGTCCGGTTCGGCACCTCGCCCACATGGGGCTCCCGATTTTACCAAGTGGCGGGCGCGCCCATTTGATGGATTGGGGCAGTCGCTTGACCATTCGTCCCACACCTGGCGCTGGCACGTTTTGCACGATTCTGTCGCGCATTGTCAGGCAGCGGGCCCGCCAGGGCGGGACAATCGCGTTCAAACTGCCGGCTCGATGGCACCGGCAATGTGCCGGTAATGGGCAACCAATGGGCCGCTAATGGGCCGCGCGGTGGGCGATTCACAGGAGACATCAAGATGGCAAAGGCTGTTCGTTTCTACGAGACCGGTGGTCCCGAAGTCCTGAAGTTCGAGAACGTCGAAGTCGGAGACCCGGGTCCCGGTCAGGCGCGGGTGCGGCACACCTATATCGCCGTAAACTTCATCGACATCTACTTCCGCACCGGCCACTACCCGCTGGAACTGCCGAACGGACTGGGCTCCGACGCTGTGGGCGTTGTCGAGGCGGTGGGTCCCGGCGTGACCGATATTCGCGTTGGTGACCGCGTCGGATACTTGCTCGGGCCGCAGGGCGCTTACTCGGACGTGCGCGTGATGCCTGCCGACGTGCTGATTCCGCTGCCGGATGGCATTGCCGACCGCACGGCCGCCACGCTGATGATGAAAGGCATGACCGCGCAGTACCTGTTTCGCCAGGTCTATCCCCTCAAGGGTGGCGAGACGATCCTCTATCACGCCGCGGCCGGCGGCGTGGGTCTGATTGCCTGCCAGTGGGCGCGCGCGCTTGGCGTGACGATGATCGGTACCGTCAGCTCCGACGAAAAGGCCGAGATCGCCAAGGCCAATGGCTGCACGCATACCATCGTCACCTCGCGGGAGAACATCGCCGAGCGCGTGAAGGCGCTCACCGATGGCAAGGGTGTGCCCGTGGTGTTCGATTCCATCGGCAAATCCACGCTCGAAGCGTCGCTTGACAGCTTGCAGGTGCGCGGCACGCTGGTGAGCAATGGCACGACCTCGGGCCCGGTCGAGATCGACAGCCGGGTGATCGCCCGCAAGGGTTCGCTCTGGGTCACGCGCCCGGCCATGATCCACTACGCCACGCCGCGCTCCCACATGCTGGCGATGGCGGCGGAGGTGTTCGACATGGTCATGGCGGGCAAGATCCACAACGAGCCCCGCCAGACGTTCGCTCTGGCAGAGGCTGCGCTGGCCCACCAGGCGCTGGAATCGCGCCAGACCAGCGGCGCCACGGTGCTGGTGCCGTAGCCGTACGGGGTGGCGTCCGGCGTTTGCCACGCCACCCAACACGGCCTTCAGGTGTGCTCAAATTGAGGCTCGGGCGGCAGGATGCCCGAGCCTTCCTGTCTGGTCAGGATGCAAACAATGACAGCCCCCTCCATCCAGCAATTCAGACTCGTCCGCAGCGCCAGCCTGAACGGCTACATCGAACTGGTGAAGTCGCTCGGGTACGATCCGCGCGCGTTCCTGCGGGGCGTGGGGCTGTCGGCCCGGCTGCTCGAGAATCCCGAGACATTGATCCCGAGCCCCGCCGTGCGCGAACTGCTCGAAGTCACCGCGCAGGTCACCGGCGTGGAAGACTTTGCATTGCGCCTGGCGGCGCGGCGCACGTTCTCCAACCTCGGGCCAATCAGCCTGGTGCTCAAGGAAGCCGCCACGCCGCGTGAGGCGCTGGACACGCTCTGCCGCTATCTGAAGTTGCTTAGCGCCGCGCTGATCACGCGCGTGGAGGACGTTGGCGACGCGGTGATCATCCGCGAGGATCTGCTGCCCACCCCCGGGCTGTCGTCTCGCCAGGCGCTGGAACTGGCGATGGGCGTGACCTTCCGCATGTTGCGCGAACTGATTGGCCCCCGGTGGCGCCCGCAGCAAGTTTGCTTCATGCACCGCCCGCCGGCCGATTTGTCCCCATACCGTGCGTTCTTCGGGCGCAACCCGATGTTCAACCAGCCGTTCAACGGCATGGTCTGCGCGGCGGCCGACCTGAGCATGTCACGGATGCCAGATGACCCCGGCGTGGCACGCTTCGCGCGCGATTACCTGGAGGCGGCGCTGCGGCACCGCGAGATCGGCATCCGAGACTCCTGCCGAGAACTGGTCCAGGCACTGCTTCCCGGCGGGCGCTGTACCGCCGATCAGGTGGCACGTCATCTGGGTGTCGATCGCCGCACCCTGCACCGCTACCTGAGCGCCGAAGGCCTGACGTTTTCGACCCTGCTCCACGAGGTGCGGTCCGAACTGGTCATGCGCCACCTGCTGGAAAGCGATATGCCGATGGGGGAAGTGGCGGGCCTGCTAGGATTCTCGGCACAGAGCAGCTTCAGCCACTGGTTCCAGACCGTATTCGGGTGCAGTGCCACCGACTGGCGCAGGACCCAATCCGCGCAGCCCGGGAAGTCCGGGAAATCCGGACAGGTCGCTGCCGCAGCCGGCCGACGGGCGCCTTCGCGCGTCTGATGCGCGCCTGACATACGCCACCAGCGCGCGAAAGGGCCACCCTGCCCCTTCGCGCCGTCCGTCTTACTCCGGCACGAAGTGAATCGAATGCAGCAGCTTGCCCTGCCGTTCATACGATTCGCGCACGTCGCTGGCAAGCTCCTCCATCGACGCCTGCGAGCCGGGTTCCATGCCGAGTTCCTCGATCTTCTTGCGTAGCGTGGGCGATTGCAGCGCCTTGAGCGTGGCGTCGCGGAGCTTTGTCGTCACGGCCGCCGGCACGCCCGGCGCGGACCAGAGGCCCATCCAGCCGACTTCCTGCAGGTCCGGATAGCCCAGTTCGGCGAACGTGGGCACGTCGGGCAACGCGCTGATCCGCCGTGGGTAAGCGATCGCGAAGGCCCGCAGCTTGCCCGCCCGGATGAACGGCAGAGACGTGGCGGGGGCATCGAACATCAGTGGCACGTGGCCGCCCATCACGTCTTGCAGCGCTGGCGGCGATCCCTTGTAGCTCACGGTGCCCGTCTGCAGCCCGGCCAGGCGATTGAACTGCACGCCGATGGTCTGGCCGCGCAGGCCGATACCGAAGTTCGCGTAGTCAACCTTGCCCGGGTTGGCCTTGATGTACGTGACCAGTTCGCCGAGATTTTTCGCGGGCAGGCTCGGGTTGCCGACCAGGATCAGGCCCTGCCGCGACAACTGCGCTATCGGCACGATGTCCTTGAACGGGTCGTAGGACACCTTGATGGCTTGCGGTACTTCGGCGGCAATACCTTTCTGGATCAGCAGGAACGTGTAGCCGTCACGTGGCGAAGACAGCATGCCCTGGACGGCGATGGTGCCGGCCGCGCCCGACTTGTAGTCGACGATGACAGGCTGGCCGAGCGGCTTCTGCAGCTCCTGCGCGAACAGGCGCGCCAGGATGTCGGCCGTGCCTCCGGGCGGCGCGCCTACCAGGATGCGCACGGGCTTGGTAGGCCATTCGCCCGCCTGGGCCGCGTGGGCCGTCTGGGCAGCCAGCATCGGCGCCAGCACCATCGCGAGGCTCGCGATGACTAGCCGGCGGCGGATTGCAGGTGGCGTGGTGGTGGCGTGAGTCGTGCCTGCACGATTCGGTGCAGGCAGGTGGGGGCCTGGGTTGCGCATGTCTCGCTCCGGATGGATGAAAGCGTCGGGTGGAGTTGTTGGCGGGATCGCATTCTTCGATGCCACGGGACAGCCCGTGCCAGCCTTGGGACGGATTCTGTGGCGTCACTCCCCCGGGTGCTTGGCAATGCGCGACAGAGTCATGCCGATCGCGCCACTGGCACATCGGGGCGACCCTGCCGGAACCGGTCGCCATGCCAGGCCTGGGTATGTCCCGTGCATGTCCCACAAAAGCAAATGCCTGTCCCAGATAAGCAAGCGGCGGCCGGGAATGCTCCAGATACTCAAAGGGCAGGCTTGCAAAGCCACCGCGGCAATCATCCCCACCAAAACGAACACCCTGGAGACACACCATGAACTTCCTCGACGGTCACCTCTTCCCCGAGAACCAGCCGCCCCTGATCATCACCGCCGCGCCCTACGCGCCGGGCTGGCTGCCCGAGGACTTCCCCGAGGAGATTCCGGTCAGCATGGATGCGCAGATCCAGAAGGCGGTGGATTGCTACAACGCGGGCGCCACGGTGCTGCATCTGCACGTGCGCGAACTGGACGGCAAGGGCAGCAAGCGTCTGTCCAAGTTCAACGAGCTGATTGCTGGCGTGCGCAAGGCGGTGCCGGAAATGATCATCCAGGTCGGCGGATCGATCTCGTTCGCGCCAGAGGACGAAGGTCAGGCCGCAAAATGGCTCTCAGACGACACGCGCCACATGCTGGCCGATCTCGAACCCACGCCGGATCAGGTCACGGTGACGGTGAACACGTCGCAGATGAACGTCACCGACCAGGCTGAAGACGCCGATTTCAAGGGCACGTCGCGCGAACGGGCCGCCATCTTCAACGCCTACAAGGAGATGACGGTGCCCGCGCAGCCGGGCTGGGTCGAAGAACACGTGCGCCGCCTGACCGCCAAGGGCATCCAGAGCGCCTTCCAGTGCTACAACCTCAACAGCTTCGAGTCGGTGGAGCGATTGATGCGCCGGGGCTTCTACAAGGGGCCGCTGGTCATGAACTGGGTGGCTATCGCCGGTGGCATGGACACGCCGAGCGTGTACAGCCTGGCCAATTTCATCCGTGCCGTGCCGGATGGCGCGGTGGTGACGGTGGAGAGCAACGTGCGCAACGTGCTGCCGGTCAACATGATGGGCATTTCGATGGGCCTGCACGTGCGTTGTGGCACCGAGGACTGCCTGTGGAACCAGTCGCGCACCGAGAAGATGAGCACCGTAAAGCAGATCGAGCAGCTCGTGCGGATCTCGCGCGAATTTGGCCGCGAGATCGCTACGGCCAAGCAGGCGCGCCAGATCAGCCGCATCGGCGAGTTCTACGATACCGTCGAGGAATCGCTGCAGGCCAACGGCTTTGCCCCCAACCGCAACGGCGGAAACCAGGGCTTCCTGCGCAAGACGGCCTGAGCCGGTCACTGTTTTCCGCATCGACCAAGTGAAGCCCCGGCACAGGGGCTGGAGCCGGATCAGGGCAATCCCCTCTTGTCCGGCTCCCCGAATCATCAGATAACACTTGCCGCTTCTCCGCCCCCGTGATGCCATGAGTACTCTGATTCGCAGCGCCCTCCTCGTCAAATTCTCCGAAGTGTCCCGCACCGTTGGCATCGACGCCGAGCGGCTGATCCAGCATGTCGGTGGCGACAGAGCCTGCATGTTCTCGCCGGATCTGCACGTGCCGGAACCGTGGCTCGCCCGGATGCTGGAAAGCAGCGAACAGGCCGGCCAAGGCGCATCGGCGTCGATCGGCCTGCTGATGGCGGAAACCTGGCGGATGTCGGATTTCGGCCCGATCAGTCTGCTACTGCAGCATCAGCCCACGCTGCGCCACGCACTGGGCCAGCTAGAGACCTACCGTCATCTGCTTAGCGAATCCGTCGCGGTCCATGTGGAGGAATTCGACGATATCGCCATCGTCCACCAGCAGGTCATTACCGAGCGGCCTAATCCTGGCCGTCAGCCGGTGGAACTGTCGGTCGGCGCGTTGCAGAGCCTGATGAAGTCGATGCTCGGTGGTCACTGGAAGCCGCGTAGCGTTCATTTCTCTCATGCCGCGCCGGCGAGCCTGCATGTGCACCAGCGCCTGTTCGGCACGCGGGTTGAGTTCGGCTGCGACTTCGATGGCATCACGATCGACCGGCATGACCTCGATCGGCCCAATCCGCTCGGCGACGTCAATCTGGCCCGCTATGCCAAGGAGTTTCTCGACGAGCGTCCGCATGGCAAGCAGGCTTCCACGGCATCCAACGTGCGCCGGGCTATTCAGTTGCTGCTGCCGCGTGGGCGCAGTGGCATCGAACAGGTCGGCCAGCAACTCGGCATGAGTTCGCGCACGCTGCAGCGGCGGCTTGAGCAGGAAGGCGTCGAGTTCTCCACGCTGCTCGGCGAGGTGCGCCGGGGGCTGGCCAACCGCTATCTGGGAGACCAGCGGTACCCGGTGTCGCAGGTGGCCACGTTGCTCGGTTTCTCCGAGGTCAGCACGTTCTCGCGCTGGTTCGCCGCGCAGTTCGGTGTGTCCCCGACGCGCTGGAGGGCGGGCCAGCCGGCGTAAGCGGCCGGCCCTGCCCTGTTCGGTTGGGCTCGGTTGGGCGCGGATCAGAACGGACGATCGCCCTTGATCGTGGCTCGCTCCATCCGGCGCGGCGCGGGCCAGTAGTCGCTCACGGCATAGTGCTGCGTGGAAACGTTGTCCCACAGCGCCACGCTGTTCGGCTTCCAGCGGAAGCGGACCTGATACTCGGGAATCGCCGCCTGGCTGATGAGGTAGTTGAGCAGTAGGCTCGCGCCGGGGGTCTTGTCCTGCCCGAAGCGCACGTTCTCCGGGGTGTGGTAGTTGATGAAGTGCGTTGAGAACGGCCCGACGTACAGGATCTTCTCGCCGGTTTCGGGGTGCGTCCGGACCACGGGGTGGTCCACCAGCGGGTTCTTCCGAACCAGTTCCTCGCGCTCTTCGGTCGTCATGATCGCGCCGAAGGAATGCTCGATACCATGCTTGGCTCGCAGGCCGGCGATCTTTACCTTGATGTCCTCCGGCAGGTGCTTGTAGGCCTCTACCATGTTGACCCAGATGGTGTCGCCACCGACATCGGGGCAAGAAATGCAGCGCAGCACCGCGCCTTTGGGCGGACAGGCGCGCCACGAGGCATCGGTGTGGTACGTGTTCTCGAAGTGGTCCCGCTTCTCGCTCTTGTAGATCTCGATCAGGCCCGGATGCTCGGGCACCGAGTTCGCGACCGGGTGATCTTCCAGATCGCCAAAGCGCTTGGCGAACGCCACGTGGTCGGCCCGCGAGATGTCCTGGTCGCGGAAGAACAGCACGCGGTGTTTGAGCAGGAGCGCCTTGATTTCAGCGAAGAGCGTATCGTCGCGCGCAACATCGGCGATACTCACACCCGCCAGTTCGGCGCCGATCGAGCATGTGAGGGGATTGACTTGCATGATTTCATTCCTTGGGCGTTGTGGATTGAGGGCGGCCACGCCAGAAGCCGTGGTGCGGGCAATCCGGAAACACCCGCGCGCCGTCTGGAAATGATTGTGGCCAACCGCGATGCCTGCTGCTTGACCCATCGCGCCATGACTTGGCGGACCATGCCAATCGCTCGCGCGCGGCGTCTGTCCAAGGCCCGGAATGAGAAGACTGTCGGATTTTGATTTTTTCGAGTGAACGTATTGACGCTTGCGCAGTCAATCTGGTCCCACTCGTGACACCAGAACAATGAAGAAGTTAGTGATTTCCCTGATCCTGGGGATGGCGCCCGTGCTTGCTGGCGCCGCAGGTATGGCGGACTTTTCCCAATGCCGCCAGTTCTTTGCCCACAGCGCGCCACCGAAAGTCACCGCCACGTCCGACCTGAAGTTACGGCCGCTCTGCTATGACGCATTCGCGGTCATGCACTCGGGCCGCAGCAAGACGCCGGTCTACGTCGCAGAGCGATTATCGAGATCCCAGCTTGTCGATGCCCGCGATGAAAAGCGGACCAACCAGTTCTTCGCCGACGCGCGATTACCGCGAGCCGAACGCGCCGAGCTGGACGACTACCGCGGCAGCGGATGGGATCGTGGCCACCTGGCGCCGGCGGGCGATCAGCCCACTGCGCAGGCCATGGCGCAATCGTTCAGCCTGGCCAACATGACGCCACAGGCGCCAAAGAACAACCGCGAGGCGTGGAGTTCGATCGAATCGGCCACGCGCAAGTACGCCATGCGGGCCAAGGGCGATGTCTACGTGATCTCTGGCCCCGTATTCTCCGATCGCCCCCAAACCATCGGCGCGGGACGCGTCTGGGTGCCCAGCTACTACTTCAAGCTGGTCTACGACCCCAACACGAATCGCGCCTGGGCGCACTGGATTGCGAACACCAACGAGGCTCGTCCGTCGAAGCCGATCAGCTATCACGATCTGGTGAAACGTACCGGCATCGAATTCCTGCCAGGCCTGATGCCCGGTGAAAACACGACTGCCACTGCGCCGGAGTTGCGGGCGGAATCGACCACACGTGGCAACCGGGAGCCGAAGCACGAGCCGAAGCGCGAGGGCGAGGATCTTGGTCAGGCGCTCAGATCGCTGATTCAGCCCATTGCGCAGGATTTCGAGCGGATCATGCACACCTTGCTGCGGTGGTGGGCTCAGCTACGACACATCATGGCCTGATCGTCACCGCGTTCATGTTGCCGGCGCATCGGCGCCGATGGCTTCCAGGGCCAGCGACTGCACCGCCTCGTCCACGCTGAGTTCATGCAGGGCGCCGAGCGGCAGCGTATCGTCCGCCGAGCGCGTCAGTACGTCCAGCGCGGGCGGCTTCAGGCGGACCAGCAACAGTCGGCGGCCACGGCTGGCTACCCCCGCGGCGAACGTGCGCAAGGCCTCGATCGTCGAACCATCCAGGTCAGGCGTTTCCTCCAGGCTGATGATCACCGTGTGCACCGCGCCCTGCTCCGCCTCGGCCAGGTGCCGCACGCGCAGCAGAATGCGTTCCACATTGGCGAAGAACAGCGGCGCTTCGGGCCGCGCGATCAGCAAGCCGGGAGGAATCGTGGCTTCGGGATGCTTGGAGACATCCACGTAGTTGTGGCTCGTGCCCAGGCGGCCCAACTGGCTGACCCGAGGTTCGGAAAAATTGCGGAGCGTGAGCAGCAGGCTTACCCCGATGCCGGCCAGCAGGCCATCCAGCACGCCAAGCAGCAGCACTGCGACGCACGCAGCCACCACCAGCACGCGGTCGCGCTGCCAGGACCAATAGGGCCGGAACACGCTCAGCCGCAGCGTATGGCTGACTGCGTAGGCCACGATGGCGGCCAGCACTGGTTCCGGGGTCAGCGCCAGTTGCGGCAGCAACAGCGCGACGATCACGGCGACAACCACAGCCGCGCACCATCCCGCCAGCCGGGACGTCGCCCCGGCCGCCTCGTTGGCCGAAGTGGCCGAGTATCCGGCACCCACCGGCATACCATGCAACAGCCCGGAGCCGAGGTTCGCGAAGCCGAGCGCGAGCAGGTCGCGGTCCGCCGACGTGCTGTCGCCGTGCTTGAGAGCGAAACTCCGGATCGAACTGTAGGATTCCGCGTAGAGGATCAGCACCAGCGCGAAGGCCAGTTCGCCGAGCCTGAGCCACTGGCTGCGCGACAGGTCGGGAATCGAGAACGACAGATCCGCCAGGTCGATCGTGCCGACCTGCCCGATCCCGAAGTGATGCAGGTCCACCCCATGCGAGGCGGCAATGCCGAGCACGATCACCACCAGCGGGCCGGGGACGTTCTTCCAGCGCGACATGCCGAACAGCAACGCCAGCGCAACCAGCGCGACGATGAGCGCATTCACGTTCCAGGCCGAGAGCTGCCCCAGCATTTCGTAGGTGAAGCGCGGCAGATCGTTGTGCGCGGGGTGCACGCCCACCACGCTGGCCAGTTGCTTGAGGATGATGGTGATGGCCAGGCCGAACGTAAATCCGCGCAGCACCGGCTTGGCAATGAATTCGGTGATGCCACCCAGCTTGGCCAGCCCGGCCAGCATCAGGAAGAAACCGCTCAGGATCACCAGCCCCGCCGCCAGTAACAGCCGCTGCGCGGGGTCCGCGCCGGACATGGAAAGCGTGATGGCGGCCAGCACCGCTGCGGAGGAGGACGTGGCCGAAACCACCGCGAACCGGCTGGTGCCTGCCAGGCCGTAGACCACCAGGCCCACCAGCAGGCCGATCAGGCCGGCCTGCGGTGGCAAATTGGCGATCCCCGCGTACGCCACCGCTTCGGGTAGCAGCAGGCCGGCTATCGAACAGCCGGCAATCAAGTCGCGCAGGCGGCTGCCGTCGCGCGCGCTGTCGGTCGGGTGCGTCGAATCGGTTGTGGTCACGATTCCCTTTGTTGTTTTTCCCGCGGGTGCGTATCTGACGCATGGTAGCCCCATGCGCCCGGCAAGTCAGGCCCCTCTTTTTTCCATCCTCATGGCGCCTTTCGCCCGGCCATGTGATGCAGATAGGCCAGCAGGTTCGTCAGGTCGGCATCGGACAGGGTTCTCTGGTCGATCGACGACATGCGCGAGCCCGGCCACCAGCGCAGCGATTGCGGATCGCGGATCAGCGCGCTCAGCTTTTCGTCGCCCAGGTACTCCACGGCGCTGTTCGGCACGTTCAGGTCCGGCCCTAGCGTGGCGTCGCCCATCCGGTTCATCGAGTGGCAGGAAAAACAGACTCGCTGGAAGGTGGCGAAGCCACGCACCACCGGGCTGTCGGCTGGCAGGTCCGCCGCCGGCCGGATGGCGGCAAAGCGCTCGCCCGGCGATACGGTCACGTCGATCCGGACGATGCTGTAGGTCCAGAGACTTTCGTTGATCTCGCTGCTCTCGCTGATCTTGTTATGGGCGTGCCCCTTTGGCACGGTCCAGATCAGCCGGAACGGCCCGATGTCCTGCCCTTTGAGCTTCGGCCACGGCGCAGCCGGATTTTCCACAGCGAGCCACGCGCGCGGCGTATCTGCGCCATCGGCAATCAGCAGCCGCACCGGCAGGTGGGAGATATACCCGTCGCTGGCAGCGGTCGTGGCTGTGGCATCGGCGGCAACCGGCAAGCCGTGCAACAGTGCCGCCAGCGGGATAGCCTTGAAGGTCAGGCGCCGCTTGAGGTTGTCATCGTCCACGGTCACCGACACAAGACGGCGATCCTTGAGCAGTTCTTGGCGTGTCCAGCTTCGCTCCTGCGGGCCGGACACGATGGTCAGTGTGGTGGGGTCGGCTGCGCCTGCGGCTCCGGCTGGGCCGGTCAGAAGCATCAGGGCGCAACCGAGCGTGCCGGCAAGCTTGGCGAACCAGGGGGGCATGGGGTCTCCGGGGGGCGAATTGTCAGTTGGGCGGTGTCGGGAGTCTAGCGTATGGCGGCATGCTGGAGTGCTGTGCACGCACAAGCAAATGGAGGCCATAAGGTGGTCTGGGTTGGGCATTGAGCGGCGAGCGTTCAAGTCCAAAACCATCGCCACCACGCCGCTGTGCCTGGTGTGTCAGTGGCATATCGAGATGCCTCAAAGCCCATTCCGGATCGCCTAAACTACAAAACCAACAGCCAGGCCCCGTTCCAGCGCAGCCCCCTTCATGGCGCACATTTTCTTCGCCGCTTCGATTCAGCGCCATATTCCAACGCCTGAGCGCGAGGTCGACGCGCGCACCCTTGGCGAAGCGCTCGAGGCTGTTTTCGCGGATCGCCCCCAACTGCGCGGCTATATCCTCGACGATCAGGGGGCGCTGCGAAGACATCTTGCCGTGTTTGTGGACGGCCGGCGGGTGCTCGATCGGCAACATTTGTCCGATGCGCTCGGCGAGAAAAGCCAGGTGCACGTCATACAGGCGCTGTCGGGCGGATAGCGGGAGTCCACTCACACGCGAGGAGGCACTAGACATGAGCGACAGGTTGCTTGTTGCAACTCGCAAGGGATTGTTTGTGTTGCAGGCCGACGGCAAAGGCGGCTGGACGCTCGGTGAGCCCCACTTCATCGGTGAGCCCGTGAACATGGTGCTGGCTGACCGGCGAAACGGATCGCTGTATGCGGCGCTCAATCTCGGCCATTTCGGCGTGAAGCTGCATCGCCGGCGCGCTGGCATGGACAATTGGGAAGAATGCGCGGTGCCTGTCTACCCGCCACAGCCCGCCGACGAGCAAACCGCTGGCGGCGCGAATGATGCAAGCGCGACTGCTCCCATCCCACCCTCGCCTCCGTGGTCGCTTCAGCAAATCTGGTCGCTCGAGACAGGCGGCGGGGACGAGCCGGGCGTCTTGTGGGCCGGCACGATTCCCGGCGGGCTCTTCCGCTCCGACGATGGCGGCGACACATGGGTACTCAACCGCGCGCTCTGGGATCGTCCGGAGCGTCGCGGATGGTTTGGAGGTGGCTACGATGCGCCGGGCATCCATTCCGTGATGGTGGACCCGCGCGACAGCCGGCACGTGACGATCGGTGTGTCGTGCGGCGGCGTCTGGCAAACCAGCGACGGAGGCGCGACCTGGCAATTGACTGCCGATGGCATGGAGGCCGACTACATGCCACCGGAACAGCGCGGCGACGCCAACACGCAGGACCCGCACTGCGTCGTGCAATGCGCGGCCAATCCGGACGTGCTGTGGACACAGCATCATTGCGCCATCTTCCGCTCGACCGACGGGGCAATGCGCTGGCATCGGATTGAAGCGCAGCCATCGAGCTTCGGCTTCGCCGTTGCCGTGCATCCGCGCGACCCGGACACCGCGTGGTTCGTGCCTGCCGTCAAGGACCAATGCCGGATCCCGGTGGACGGCCAGTTCGTCGTCACGCGCACCCGCGATGGCGGGCGCACGTTCGAGCGTTTCTCGGCTGGTCTGCCGTCCGCACCGGCCTATGACCTGGTGTATCGGCACGGCCTCGCGGTGGATGACTCCGGTACGCGCCTGGCGATGGGCTCGACCACCGGCGCGCTTTGGGCGTCCGACAACGGCGGCGAAAACTGGCATTTGATTTCAGCCCATTTGCCACCGATTTACTGTGTTCGCTTTGGATAGGAGCAGAGCCTGCCGCAGGCGCCATACGCGCTGCTCCCATGCTATCGTCAGACAGCGCTAATGCCTGCTTCGGGGAAGAACCAGATGATTTCGCACGTTTTTGTCGGCGTTAGCGATTTTGCCCGTGCTTTCAAATTCTATTCGGTGATCATGGGCGATCTCGGGCACAAGCTTAAGTTCAGCGAGCCTGACAAGCCTTGGGCCGGCTGGATGGCGGAAGGCATGCCACGGCCCCTCTTCCTGATTGGCGGGCCATACGACGGCAACCCTGCCACGTGCGGTAACGGTCAAATGGTTGCGTTACTTGCGCCGGACCGCAAATCGGTCGACAAGGCTCACGCCAGCGCCTTGGCCACCGGAGGATCTTGCGAGGGCGTTGCGGGATTAAGGCCTGAATACCATCCTGACTATTACGGCGCCTATTTCCGGGATCCCGAGGGAAATAAGATCTGCGTTTGCTGCCACGATCCGGTGCGTGAATAGGTCTGGCTGCTCAAATCACGTAACGTTGTTGCCTCCAATAACGATACGGCCACTACCACGTACAAATGGTCTTTGCGGCGCGGTGCTCATGCATGTTTCCTTAACGTACCACTCCTCGTAGGAGGTGCCGCTTCCCCCGCACAATGAGCACCCTGTGTGGCTACAGACTGTATTTTCGCTATATAGCGCGTACCCAGTGAGGCCGCGAGCATAGGCTTCTTTAGGTATCGACATACTGGCGTACTGCCCTTTGCCGAGGCATTTTGGGCAGTTTATTTCAGTTCGCTTGATGGCAAGAATATCTCTTGTGGCCAGGTTGCGGGTGGGTTCTTTTGTTCCCGGATGAATAAGTGTCAGTGTGTACTCTAACGTGCCAAGGCCGGAAATACCCCCATCTTGGTTTCTCTTGATCCCCAGGCTGCCGCCAAGGTGATGCTTGTCGTCACGCGTTTCAAAAATTAACGATATTGAGTTGTTGAATATCTGAACAGAACCTTGCGAAGGCTTGTATTTATAAAGGCTTGGTCCGATTTCCAGGGCACAAAAAGAAAGCCATCCATCCAATTCACCCGGGGAAATATGGATCTCAAAGTAAACCAGATAGTCATTTACCAAGTCTTTTGCGGGACTCAACTCGAAGGAGCGTAAGATTGCGAGATCGGGATAGTCCGCTCGTTCATCAAAGAACCATATGGAAGATCTATCGCTTCCTTCTCTCAGAACGTCTCTGCACTTAGTTGCGTATGCTTGGATAGCTATCATTCTCGGAATATTCTGATCTTATGGAGAGCGGAGGGGATCTCCTATTGTATAGTTTGCTGTCTGAACAGGCAGAGTATCGTAAAGACTCTCAACTCCAAGCTCAATGCTCGTGTCTCACAGCACAGCGGTAGACGCGATAGCTATTGCGAGATGGGCTGGCGTAGCGATTGGTTGCAATTGGGCAGTCTCGGCCCTCCGCGTACGCAGGCAAGAGCTTCCTGGCGCAGAAGGCAGCTACCTACCCATTTCGGTCATTCGCACACTGCTTTGCGAACGACCGATGCTCGGCCTGCCTGCGCCGTCGGTGGCATTCGATACCCTCTCGCATCTAGTGTGGGCTTCCCGGCTTTGACCATTACTTCCGTAGGTCGAGGCAGCAGATGCTCCGGTGGTTGACCCCGCACAGGCCGAAGGAACAAAGTGCTCCATCCGTTGCGTGGCGCCAAATGTAAAGGTGGCGGCGGAGCCTGCAAAGCCGTCGCCCTCCCCGGCGCCTATCTTCGTATTGAGTCACCGCACCGATGGAATGAACTGCGTCGCAGCGCCAGTGGTCGTTCCTCTTTGCCCTGTACCGACCATCAATCTCACTTCCGTTAAGGGGTCAAAATGAAATTTCATGTCCTGGCTCTCGTGGCCTTTATCGCTGTTCCGCAGCTTGCACTTGCACAGACCTGCCAGCGCATCGGAAACCAGACGTATTGCAGCAACGGCATGTCAGCCCAGCAGATCGGTAACCAAACGTACTACTCCGATGGCACAACATCGCAACGCATTGGAAACCAAACCTACTATTCGAATGGCACGACGGCACAGCAAATCGGCAATCAGACTGACCTTGCCCCTGTTCCACGAATCCCATAACCGAGGGAATTAGGCAGCCCGGTGTTGCTGAGCTGCGGACCAGTTTTTCTCGAACGTCATGGGGC
>NZ_JWMB01000047.1:0-206800 GCF_000812445.1 Cupriavidus sp. SHE
GGGCCCCCCCCCCCGCCAGTGCCGCCGGCGGCGCCAGGAACAGGATCGGCAGGATCAACAGCAACAGGCATACGGCGGTGATGACGCGGGTAAGGAGCATGTGCGCTGTGGGTTCCCGTGAGTTTGTTGGGGGTTGGATGCGTCAGGCTGTGCCGGACAGGCCTGGCGCCACCAGCTGCGCGCTGGTCCGTCCGAAGCGCCGCTCGCGCTGACGGTACGAGGCAAAGGCCTTGTCCAACTCGGCGGCATCAAAATCCGGCCAGAACGTTTCGGTGAAATACAGCTCCGTGTAGGCAAGCTGCCAGAGCAGGAAGTTGCTGATGCGCTGCTCTCCGCCGGTGCGGATGAACAGGTCCGGCTCGGGCGCGTAGGCCATGGCCAGATGCGGTGCCAGAACGGACTCGTCGATCGCGTCCGAATCGAGCAGCGGCGAACGCGCCAGCATCTTGCGCATCGCCTGGAGCAGGTCCCAGCGGCCGCCATAGTTGGCGGCGATCGTCACGGTCAGACCCGTATTGCCTTCCGTGCGCGCCTCGGCATCCTTGATCGCCTGCTGGATGCGCGGGCTGAACCGGCTGAGATCGCCGACCACGCGCAGGCGAATATTGTTGGCGTGCATCCTGACCACTTCGCGACGCAAGGCGGTCATGAACAAACGCATCAGGAAGGACACCTCGTCGGCGGGCCTGCGCCAGTTCTCGGAACTGAATGCAAACAGCGTCAGGTACTGCACGCCACGCGCGGCGCACGCCTGCACGATCTCGCGCACTGCGTCCAGGCCACGGTTGTGGCCGGCCACGCGGGGCAGATGACGCTGCGTCGCCCAGCGACCGTTGCCATCCATGATGATGGCAACGTGCCGAGGCACATAAGTGGTATCGGGAACGCCTAGCGTCGAACTGATGTGCTGCATGGATTCGCGGACGATATCCGGCAACCCTGGCGGCTCAGCCGCCAGGACGGCCTTACACCGTCATGATCTCCTTCTCTTTCTCGGCAACGAGCTTGTCGATTTCGGCCACGAACTTGTCCGTGAGCTTCTGCACTTCGTCCTGACCACGACGCTCGTCGTCCTCGGAAATAGCCTTGTCCTTGACCAGCTTCTTGAACTGTTCGTTGGCGTCTCGGCGCAGGTTGCGCACGGCCACCTTGGCGCCTTCGGCTTCGCCCTTGACGACCTTGGTCAGCTCCCTGCGGCGCTCTTCGGTCAGCGGGGGCATCGGCACGCGGATCACGTCGCCCATCGTGGCCGGGTTCAGGCCCAGATCGCCGTCGCGGATCGCCTTTTCCACAGCCTGGACCATCTTCTTTTCCCAGGGCTGCACGGAGATCGTGCGGGCGTCGGCAAGGCTGACTGCAGCCACCTGGCTGATCGGCACCATCGAGCCGTAGTAATCCACCTGAACATGGTCAAGCAGGCCGGTATGAGCGCGGCCGGTACGAACTTTCGCCAGATCGGCCTTGAAAGCTTCGATCGACTTCTGCATCTTCTGCTCGACGCTCTTCTTAGTGTCGGCGACGGTCATGATTACCTCCGAAAAACGGCCAGACATGATCCCGCCCAGCGGGATCGAAAATGAAACATTCTACTCTGAGGAAGGGCCGAATCTGCATCCAGATGCGGTCCCCGCCCCTTAAACGTGCACCAGCGTGCCCTCATCCTCGCCCAGGATCACGCGCTTCAGTGCGCCCGGTTTGACGATCGAAAACACCTTGATTGGCAGCTTCTGGTCACGGCACAGCGCGAACGCGGTGGCGTCCATGACCTGCAGGTTGCGGGAAATGGCTTCGTCGAACGAGATGGTCGTGTAGCGCGTGGCGCTCGGATCCTTCTTGGGATCGGCGGTATACACGCCGTCCACCTTGGTGGCCTTGAGCACGATTTCGGCACCGATTTCAGAGCCGCGCAGCGCCGCGGCCGTATCGGTCGTGAAGAACGGGTTGCCGGTGCCAGCGGCGAAGATCACCACCTTGCCCTCTTCGAGCTGGCGAATCGCGCGCGGGCGGATATACGGCTCGACGACCTGGTCCATGCGCAGCGCGGACTGCACACGGCCTTCGATGCTGGCGTGGCGCATCGCGTCTTGCAAGGCCAGCGCATTCATCATCGTGGCCAGCATACCCATGTAATCGGCCGTGGCGCGGTCCATGCCGGCAGCACCGCCAGCGACACCGCGGAAGATATTACCGCCGCCGATGACGACCGCGACCTGGACACCCAGCTTCACGATTTCGGCAATGTCATTGACCATGCCCTCGATGGTGGCACGGTTGATACCGAAGGCATCGTCGCCCATCAGGGCTTCACCGGACAATTTCAGAAGGACGCGCTTATAGGCAGGCATGTTCACCTCGGGCTGGTTCTTGATCGCTCGTTTGAACGGAGGGTGGGCGCGGGCGGCACGAAGCATCTGCGCACCGGCCGCGCAAAAATACGGATCGCTTGACTGAGACAAGCCGGTTTTCGCTGTCATCTGCCTGCAACATCTGTCAAAAGACGCGCGAAATGCCGGTGACTGCGAAAACTGGCTGGTGCGGCGCCACTGAAGGCCGCACTTGTGCAGAGGGGCACCTTGCGGCGCCCCTCTGCATTATACGGTGGCCAGGTGGTCACCCCTCAAGGGGGAAACCCGCCCAGCCACCAGGACATCAGGCCTTCTGGGCGGCGGCCACTTGGGCAGCCACTTCAGCAGCGAAATCGTCCTGCTTCTTCTCGATGCCTTCGCCAACCACGTACAGCGTGAAACCCTTCACGGTCGTGTTGACGCCCTTCAGCATCTGTTCCACGGTCTGCTTGTCGTTCTTCACGAACGACTGGTTCAGCAGCGAAACTTCCTTCAGGTACTTCTGGACCGAACCTTCCACCATCTTGGCGACGATCTCGGCCGGCTTGCCCGATTCGGCAGCCTTTTGCTCGGCGATGCTGCGCTCCTTGGCGATCAGCTCGGCCGGCACCTGGTCAGCCGACAGCGACACCGGCTTCATGGCGGCCACGTGCATGGCGACGTCCTTGGCGGCGGTTTCGTCGCCATCGAACTCGACCATCACGCCAATACGGGTGCCGTGCAGGTACGAAACCAGCTTGCCACCGTTGGTGTAACGCTGGAAGCGGCGGATCGTCATGTTCTCGCCGATCTTGCCGATCAGGGCCGAGCGCACGGCGTCGACGGTCGAACCGTCCATCTCGAGTGCCGACAGAGCAGCCACATCGGCCGGGTTCTGCTTGGCGACCAGTTCGGCAACCTTGGCACCGAAGCCCAGGAAGTCGTCGTTCTTCGACACGAAGTCGGTTTCGCAGTTCAGTTCGACCAGCGCGCCCGTGGTGCCGTCGATGTACGAAACCACGATGCCTTCTGCGGTCACGCGCGAAGCAGCCTTGCTGGCCTTGTTGCCCAGCTTGACGCGCAGCAGTTCTTCAGCCTTGCCCAGATCGCCGTCGGCTTCCGTCAGGGCCTTCTTGCATTCCATCATCGGCGCGTCGGTCTTCGCGCGCAGTTCTGCAACCATGCTTGCGGTAATTGCCGCCATTTGTCACTCCTTGATTGGTTCGGGCCCGCTGCCCAGCACGTCGCGCGTGGCAGCCGGCCGGGATCAGATCCACTTCAGTCCGGCTTCACCCGCGGCGAATGGTATCCGCGGCGGATGACAACAAATTCTGTTTGCAAAAAGGGGGCGCCAGCTGTGCCCCCTTTTTTAGTTGCCGCAAGGCAGGCGTCAGTGGCCGGTGTGCCCCGGCCTCAGACGCCAGCGGGCAATCAGCCTTCCTGGACTTCGACGAATTCGTCGTCGCCGCGTGCGGCTTCCACGACTTCCTGAACCGCGTTCGCACGGCCTTCCAGGATCGCGTCGGCCACGCCGCGCACGTACAGGGCCACAGCCTTGCTCGAGTCGTCGTTGCCCGGGATCACGTAGTCGATGCCTTCCGGCGAGTGGTTCGTATCGACCACACCGATCACGGGGATGCCCAGCTTGTTGGCTTCGGTCACGGCGATCTTGTGGTAGCCGACGTCCACCACGAAGATGGCGTCAGGAATGCCGCCCATGTCCTTGATACCGCCGATGGACTTTTCCAGCTTTTCCATCTCGCGCTCGAACATCAGCGCTTCCTTCTTGCTCATGGTTTCCAGCGCGCCGGCTTCCTTGGCGGCTTCCATGTCCTTCAGGCGCTTGATCGAGATCTTGACGGTCTTGAAGTTCGTCAGCATGCCGCCGAGCCAGCGGGCATCGACGTAGGGCATGCCAGCGCGACCAGCTTCTTCAGCCAGGATTTCGCGCGATTGACGCTTGGTACCCACGAAAAGCACGGTGCCGCGGTTTGCTGCCAGTTGGCGCACGTACTTCAGCGCGTCCTGGAACATCGGCAGGGTCTTTTCGAGGTTGATAATGTGGATCTTGTTGCGATGACCGAAGATGAAGGGGGCCATCTTCGGGTTCCAGAAGCGGGTCTGGTGGCCAAAGTGGCAACCGGCTTCCAGCATTTCGCGCATAGTCACGGACATGAGAGGTGCTCCAATAGGGTTTGGTCTGAAGTCCGCCCCGACATTCCTGAAAAGGAACACCCCGGATGGGCGGACCAGCGATTTACAAAAAAGTGATTTCTGACCCGCCTGAGCCACCGCAACGCTTGTCGAGCAGCCCGGAGCAAGTCAGCCCGCGATTGTAGCAACAAAGTCGGGGTCGGCTCAACCCCCTTGGAAATCGACCAAAAGCAGGCCGCCCCGCCGCCGTCAATCGGACAATTCCCCGTGTTCCCCCTGCTTTCCCGTCACGATGGTGCGATAATCCCGTCTTGCGAATCGTTTCCGGCGCAGCCTGTGGCTGAGCCGTCACTTACAGGCAAAGCAGCATGAGCATCCATATCAACACCGCCGAAGACATCGCCCAAATGCGCGTGGCTTGCCGCCTTGCCTCCGAGGTCCTCGACTACATCACCCCGCACGTGAAGCCCGGCGTCACCACCGGCGAACTCGACCGCCTCTGCCACGCGTATATGCGCGACGTGCAGGGCACCGTGCCGGCGCCACTGAACTATGCGCCCCCCGGTTACCCGCCCTTCCCTGGCGCCATCTGCACGTCGGTCAACGACGTGATCTGCCACGGCATTCCGGGCGATCGCGTGCTCAAGACCGGCGACGTGGTGAATCTCGACATCACCGTGATCACCAAGGAAGGCTACTACGGCGACACGAGCCGCATGTTCGTGGTCGGCGAGGCGTCGATCCTGGCCAAGCGCCTGTCCCAGATCACTTACGAATGCATGTGGAAGGGCATCCAGCAGGTGCGCAACGGCGCCCGCCTCGGCGACATCGGTCATGCCATCCAGACCCATGCCGAGGCCGCCGGCTATAGCGTGGTGCGCGAATACTGCGGCCACGGCATCGGCAAGGTCTTCCACTCGGACCCGCAGGTCCTGCATTACGGCCGTCCAGCCACTGGGATGGAGATCAAGACCGGCATGATCTTCACGGTCGAGCCGATGATCAACGCAGGCAAGCGCGATATCCGCACGATGCCTGACCAGTGGACCGTCAAGACGCGCGACCGCAGCCTGTCGGCCCAATGGGAGCACACCGTGCTCGTGACCGAAACCGGCTACGAAGTGCTGACGCTTTCCGAAGGCTCGCCGTTGCCGCCTGCGTTCATTACGGAAACCGTGGCGGCCTGACGCCGCATCGTTCGCCAGGGCGCCAACCACGGCGCCCTTTCTTCTTGCAGCCGTGCCCACGACCTCCATCGACCCACCCATGGACACCACGCCGGAACTGCTGCTCTGCCAGCGCATTCGCGACAAGCTCAAAGCCGACAAGCAGGTGCTGTTCGCCGAATTCGACGCGAACAACCAGGTCAATCCACTCGTCACCAAGCTGCGCCGCGCCGTCGACGTCGCGCTGACGGAGGCCTGGACCGGCCTGGAACTGCCCGGCGATGCCGCCCTGGTGGCGGTGGGCGGCTATGGGCGCGGCGAGCTGTTCCCCCACTCCGACGTCGATGTGCTGCTGCTCTTGCCCGGCGAGCCCGACGCGGAAATGGCAGCGAAACTCGAGCGCTTCATCGGCCTATGCTGGGATCTGGGCCTCGAGATCGGTTCGTCGGTGCGTACGGTCGACGACTGCATCCGCGAGTCGGCGGCCGACATCACGATCCGCACATCACTGCTCGAGGCACGTCTGCTGATCGGCAACAAGGCGCTGTTCAAGTCCTTGCAGACGCGCTATCAGGCCGACATGGACGCGGCCGACTTCTTCCAGGCCAAGCTGCTGGAAATGCGTCAGCGGCATGCCAAGTACCAGGACACGCCGTACGCACTGGAACCGAACTGCAAGGAAAGCCCGGGCGGCTTGCGCGACCTGCAGGTCATCCTGTGGATGACGGAGGCCGCCAGGCTCGGCGACAGCTGGAAGCAACTGTTCGAGCGCGGCCTGCTGACCGAGCGCGAAGCGCAGGAACTCACCCGCAACGAGCGCCTGCTGCGCACGATCCGCGCTCGCCTGCACCTGCTGGCCGGCCGCCGCCAGGACGTGCTCGTGTTCGACTTGCAGACGGCGCTGGCCGAGGCATTCGGCTATCGGCAGACCACGAACAAGCGCGCCAGCGAGCAGCTGATGCGCCGCTACTACTGGGCAGCCAAGGCAGTCACGCAGCTCAACAGCGTGCTGCTGCTGAACATCGAGGCGATGTTGTTCCCGAGCGAGTCGATGGTCACGCGCGAGATCAACGATCGTTTCGTCGAACGCCAGGGAATGCTGGAGATCACGAGCGACGATCTCTACGAGCGCAATCCGCACGCGATCCTGGAGACGTTCCTGCTCTATGAGCGCACGCCCGGCGTGAAAGGCCTTTCGCCGCGCACGCTGCGCGGGCTCTACAACGCGCGCACGGTCATGGACGCCAGCTGGCGCAACGATCCGGTGAACCGTCGCCTGTTCCTGGCCATCGTCCAGGAGCCGCAGGGGATCACGCATGCGTTGCGCCTGATGAACCAGACCAGCGTGCTAGGCCGCTACCTGATCAATTTCCGACGCATCGTCGGCCAGATGCAGCACGACCTGTTCCACGTCTATACCGTGGACCAGCACATCCTGATGGTCGTGCGCAATATGCGCCGCTTCGCCATTGTCGAGCATACGCATGAGTTTCCGTTCTGCAGTCAGTTGATGGCCGGCTTCGACCGCCCATGGGTGCTGTGGGTGGCGGCGCTGTTCCATGACATCGCCAAGGGTCGTGGCGGCGATCATTCGAAGCTCGGCACCGTCGATGCGCGCCGCTTCTGCAAGCAGCATGGCATCTCGCGCGAGGACACCGACCTGATCGCGTGGCTGGTCGAGCATCACCTGACGATGAGCCACGTCGCCCAGAAACAGGACCTGACCGACCCCGACGTGGTCAAGGCATTCGCCCAGGTCGTGGGCAACGGGCGCTATCTGACCGCGCTGTACCTGCTGACCGTGGCCGATATCCGCGGCACCAGCCCGAAGGTCTGGAATGCCTGGAAGGGCAAGCTGCTCGAGGACCTGTACCGCATCACGCTGCGCGTGCTCGGCGGCGCGCGGCTCGACACGCATTCGCTCTGGGCGCAGAAGCGCGACGACACGATCGCCCAACTGCGACTGAAAGCATTCGATCCCGAACTGGCCAAGCCACTGTGGGACAAGCTCGACATGTCGTTCTTCATGCGGCAGGACGCTCGCGACATCGCCTGGCTCACGCGCAGTCTGTTCAACAAGGTGAACAGCCCCAACCCCGTGGTCAAAGCGCGCATCTCGCCGGCGGGCGAAGGTCTCCAGGTGGCGGTCTACGTCAAGGATCAGCCCGACCTGTTCGCGCGTATCTGCGGCTACTTCGAGCGCAAGGCCTTTTCGATTCAGGACGCCAAGATCGAGACCACGCGCGACGATTACGCGCTGGATACGTTCCAGATTACGGACCCTGGCCTTGCCGGTGACTACCGCGACATCCTGACGCTGGTCGAGCACGAACTCGGTGAGCGCGTGCGGCTGGAGTGCCCACTGCCCGATCCTACACAAGGACGCCTGTCGCGCCAGTCGCGCAGTTTCCCCATCAAGCCGCGCGTGGACCTGCGTCCCGACGAGCGCGGCCAGTATTACCTGCTGTCGGTATCCGCCAACGACCGCACCGGCCTGCTGTACGCGATCGCGCGCGTGCTGGCCAAACATCGCGTGTCCGTGCATTCGGCACGCATCAATACGCTCGGTGAACGCGTGGAAGACGTGTTCCTGGTCGACGGCTCGCGACTGGCCGCCGACAACCGATTGCAGATTCAGCTTGAACAGGACCTGCTCGACGCGCTGGCCATCTAAGGCCGGCACGCCGGTAGTTGAAACGATATGACCGATAGCAATACGCCCGGCCGCAAGACGCTGGGCATCAAGACCACCTCCTCCGGCACAACGCGCAAGGCGAGCCGCCCGGTGCGCGTGTCTGACCTGAACCGCAAGCGTGTCCAGGAAGTGGTCACGGGGATCAAGCAGGCCAAGGACCGCGCCTCCGACAAGGACAAGCGCAAGGCTGGGCCGGCCGATGGCGCGCCGCGCAATGAGCGTCAGGATCGACCGGCGCGACCGGCACGTCCGCGCCCCGCCGAAGGCGAGCGGGCACCTCGCCGTTTTGCCGAAGGAGAACGGGCACCACGCCGGTTCAGCGATGAGGAGCGCCCGCAGCGCGAGCGCCGGTACGGCGATGACAACCGCCCCGCGCAGCCGCGCCGCTATGGTGACGACAATCGCGCCGAGCGTCCGCGTCGGTTCAGCGATGAGAATCGCGCCGCGCCCCCCCGTCGCTTCGGTGATGAGGAACGCCCCCAGCGTGAACGCCGCTATGGGGATGACAACCGCCCCGCGCAACCGCGTCGCTATGGCGATGACAATCGCGCCGAGCGTCCGCGTCGGTTCAGCGATGAGAATCGCGCCGCGCCGCCCCGTCGCTTTGGTGACGAGGAACGCCCCCAGCGTGAACGCCGCTATGGGGATGACAACCGCCCCGCGCAACCGCGTCGCTATGGCGATGACAATCGCGCCGAGCGTCCGCGTCGGTTCAGCGATGAGAATCGCGCCGCGCCGCCCCGTCGCTTTGGTGACGAGGAACGCCCGCAGCGTGAACGCCGCGCTGGAGACGACAACCGCTCCGCGCAACCGCGCCGCTATGGCGACGACAATCGCGCCGAACGTCCCCGCCGCTACGGCGATGACGAGCGCACGCAGCGTACCGAGCGCCCGCACCGCAGCGACGAAGCTCGCGCGCCGCGCCGGCAGCACCAGGACGACAACGCACCGCGTCGTGGTGACGCCCTGGCACGCCGTTTCAGCGATTCCGCCGACCGCGCCCGTGGTGAACGTACCGAACGCCCGGCACCGCGCGCCGAAGCGCGTCAGCCGGTCTCCGAGCATGAAGACGGCCTCGTCCGTCTCTCCAAGCGCATGTCCGAACTGGGCCTGTGCTCGCGCCGCGAGGCTGATGAATGGATTCCGCGCGGCTGGGTGCTCGTCGACGGTAAGCCGGTGACCGAACTCGGCACGCGCATTCGTCCCGAAGCGGAGATCGAAATCCTGCAGGCCGCGCGCTCGGAACAAGGCGAACGCGTGACGGTGCTACTGAACAAGCCGGTCGGCTATGTCTCCGGCCAGGCCGAAGACGGCTATGAACCGGCTGCTGTGCTGTTCGCGCCTGAAAACCAGTGGGAACTGGACCCCACCCGCAAGCGCTTCGCCCCGTGGCAACGCAAGAATCTCGCGCCGGCTGGCCGGCTCGACATCGACTCGACCGGGCTGCTCGTGCTGACCCAGGATGGCCGCGTTGCACGCGCACTGATCGGCGACGATTCGAATGTCGAGAAGGAATATCTGGTGCGTGTGGAGTGGGAATCGCCGCAGGGTCTGGTCGAGCGCAATATCAGCGCCGTGTTCCCCGATGACCTGCTGGAGCGTCTGCGCCACGGTCTGTCGCTGGACGGCGTAGCGCTCAAGCCCGCCAAGGTCAGCTGGCAGAACGAGGAGCAATTGCGCTTCGTGCTGCGTGAAGGCCGCAAGCGTCAGATTCGCCGGATGTGCGAGCAGGTTGGCCTGAAGGTGGTTGGCCTCAAGCGCGTGCGCATGGGCCGTGTGGTGCTCGGCGACCTGCCGCCGGGCCAGTGGCGCTTCCTGGGGGCCTTCGAGAAGTTCTGACAGGCGGCGCCTGCCAGCTATTCCTCTCTTCCGTAAGCGGGAGGGAGGAATAGCCATCCATCACTCAAATGCCTGCGCTCTGCCCGGTCACCGGCCGCAGCTTGTGCAGCGCTTCCTCGGCCGACGCATCGGCCGGCACATAAACCAGAAGCCGCGCGCCGTTGCGCGGCGCGGTCCACCAGTTGGTCTGCGTCAGGTTGAAAGCCCCCGTTTCCGGATGGGTGAACTGCTTGACGTGATTCTGGATACCGCGCACCTGATAGCGCTGCCACAGATCCCGGAATAGCGCCGACGCCGCCATATAGCGCTCGAGTTGCGCGTCCCAGACAGGATCGTGCACGTGCTCGGCCATCGCGGCCCGGTAAAGCGCCACCATGTTCGCAACCATGCCATGCCAGTCAACCACGATCGCGCGCCAGGCCGGATGTGTCAGCGCCAGATAGATGCAGTTGCGATCCTCGACCGGCAGGCCCGGCAGATCGACACCAAGCAGCCGGCAATAGGCTTCGTTATGCGCGACGATGTCGAATCTCGCGTTCTGCACCAGGGCGGGAATCGGATCGAGCTGATCGAGGACCCGTTGTGTCGTGGCGGACACCGTTTCACAGACCGACGTCCCCGCAAGTGGCGCCGGCCGTTGCATGCCGGCCAGTGTGAACAGGTGCTCGGTCTCCGAGGGCGAGCACTGCAGCGCTGCGGCAACCGCGTTGAGCACCTTCGGCGATACCCGGATCGGACGGCCCTGCTCCAGCTTCGTGTACCAGGTGATGCCGATGTCGGCCATCGCGGCCACTTCCTCGCGCCGCAGACCAGGCGTGCGCCGCCGGCCCATGCGCGACAGGCCCAGCCGCGCCGGATCCAGGCTCTCGCGCCGGGCGCGCAGGAATGTGCCCAGCTCCACCTCCCTGCCGGTGCCCTCGATCTCCTCGTAGCCATCCACATCGAGCAGGACACCCGGTTCCTGGCGAGCATTCATGATGATTCACTCCGTTTGCCTAGGCTGACACAATTTATACCAGTCTAACTGGACTCTTGTACCAGTCTGATCGGGCCACCATACTCCGGTCCTCAAGCGTTGTCGAGACCAGATCCGCCATGCAAACATCCCCCGCCCCCACCCTCGGCCGAGCCGGACTTTACGTCTTGCTGGCCGGCCAGCTACTGCCACAGATCGACTTTTCGATCGTCAATGTGGCGCTACACCCTATCGAGCACTCCCTGCGCGCAACGCCGTCCGAACTGGAACTGATGGTGGCCGTCTACGGCGTGGCATTCGCCGTCTTCCTGGCCATGGGCGGGCGGCTCGGCGACAACTACGGCCGCCGTCGCATCTTCAACATCGGCGTGCTGCTCTTCGGCGTCGCGTCGCTACTGTGCGGCGTGGCGGGTTCGATGCTGTCGCTGCTGATCGCGCGGACGCTGCAAGGCGCGGCGGCGGCGCTGCTCGTGCCGCAGATCCTGGCGACGATTCACGTCGGCCTGCGTGGACACGCTCACTCCCGTGCCCTGGCGCTGTTCGCGTCGATTGGTGGCATCGCGTTCATCATCGGGCAGGTTCTGGGCGGCTTGCTGGTCGATGCCGACATCGGCGGCCTGGGGTGGCGCAACGCGTTCCTGATCAACCTGCCGATCTGCCTGGCCATCCTGGTTCTTTCGCCGCGCGTGATCCCCGAGACCCGGCGTGAGAACGCCACTGGCATCGACGCGCCGGGCACCGTGCTGCTGGCTGCCGTGATCCTGGCGATTCTGCTTCCGATCGCGTTGGGACCCATGTTTCGCTGGTCGTGGCCCGTGCTGGCCGTTCTGGCCGCCACGGCGCCGTTGATGTTGCTGCTCTGGCACGTCGAACTGCGCCAGGAACGCCGCGGCGTGCATCCGCTACTGCCACCATCGTTGCTGCGACTGCCCAGCGTGCGCTTCGGCTTTATCGTCGCCGTACTCTTCTATGCGTGCTGGAGCGGCCTGATGTTCGTGTTGGCGCTAACGCTGCAGGGTGGCGTGGGTATGACGCCCACGATGGCGGGCAACACGTTCATTCCGCTTGGGCTGGCCTTCATTGCGGGATCGCTGACGAGCCCGCGCGTGGTAAACGGCTGGGGCCGCACGCGTGTGCTGATTGTCGGATGCGTGACACAGATGGCCGGCGTTGTGGTGCTCGCCTACGTGCTGCGGCACGCCTGGCCCCACCCGGACATCCTGACGCTCGCCCCGCCAAGCTTGCTGATCGGCTTCGGCAATGCGCTGGTGGTCGGGTGCTTCTACCGGATTGGCCTGGCGGACATCCCCACCGACCAGGCCGGCGCGGGCAGCGCCGCACTGGCCACGGTTCAGCAGGCCTCGCTCGGGCTCGGCTCGGCCCTGCTCGGCACGGTATTCGCGCAGCGACTGCATCACGCCGCGACTTATCTCGATGCGGCGCTTGCCAGCCTCGCCGCCGAGTTGTGCCTGATGACGATCCTGGTTGCCGCTGCGCTGGTCTATCACAACCGGCATGGACAGCCGGCAATCACGGCGTGCGCTTCGCCTCAGTCGTCGTAATTGGGCGGTAGTTCGGGGAACAGGATCTCGGTAAAACCGAATCGCGTGAAGTCCCTGATCCGCATTGGATACAGCACGCCGATCAGGTGATCGCACTCGTGCTGCACCACGCGCGCATGGAAGTCCTCGGCCACGCGCTCGATCCTGTTGCCCATCATGTCGAAGCCCGTGTACTTCAGCCGCGTGTAGCGCGGCACCACGCCGCGCAGGCCCGGCACCGAGAGGCACCCTTCCCATCCATCTTCCATCTCGTCGGACAGCGGCTCCAGGGATGGATTGATCAGCACGGTCTTCGGCACGGTGGGTGCGTCGGGATAGCGCGGGTTCCGATCGAAACCGAAAATCACCACCTGCAGGTCCACGCCGATCTGCGGCGCGGCAAGGCCGGCGCCGTTGGCATGTTCCATCGTGTCGAACATGTCGTCGATCAGCAGGCGCAGTTCAGGCGTGTTGAACTGCGTCACGGGGCGCGCCTGTTGCAGCAGGCGTGCGTCGCCCATCTTCAGAATGTCCCGGATCATTGCGCGTTCTCCCTCTCTCCGTATCAGGCTGCGCCGACCTCGGCCAGCAACTTCAACATCCCTTCCTCGTCCAGCACCGCCACGCCCAGTGCCTGCGCCTTCTCGAGCTTGCTGCCCGCCTCGGCCCCGGCCACTACGTAGTCGGTCTTCTTCGACACCGAACCCGCCACCTTGGCGCCAGCGGCTTCCAGCTTCTCCTTGGCGTCCTCGCGGGACATCGTCGGCAGCGTGCCGGTCAGCACGAACGTCTTGCCAGCCAGGGGCAGCGGCGCACGCGCAGTCGGCTCTGTCTCGGCCCAGTGCACACCCGCCGCCCGCAACTGTTCGATAACTTCGACATTGTGCGGTTCGGCAAGGAAGTTGGCGATCGACTGCGCCACCACGGGGCCCACGTCGTTGACTTCGAGCAAGGCGGCCTCGTCTGCGGCCAGCAGGTTGTCCAGCTTGCCGAAGTGCTTGGCCAGATCCTTGGCGGTGGCCTCTCCTACATGACGGATGCCGAGCGCGAAGATAAAGCGGTTCATCGTGGTCTCGCGCGACTGCTCGATCGCCGCCACCAGGTTCGATGCCGACTTGTCGGCCATCCGGTCCAGCGCCGCGAGCTTCGCCACGCCGAGCTTGTAGAGATCGGCTGGCGTGCGGACGATGCCCAGGTCGACCAGTTGCTCCACCACCTTGTCGCCCAGCCCTTCGATATCCATTGCCCGACGCTGCGCGAAATGCAGCAGCGCCTGCTTGCGTTGCGCAGCGCAGATCAGCCCGCCCGTGCAGCGTGCAATCGCCTCGCCTTCGAGCCTTTCCACGTGCGATCCGCAGACCGGGCACTCAGTCGGCATCACAAACGCACGGGCATCCGCCGGGCGGCGCTCCAGCACCACGGCAACCACCTCCGGAATCACGTCACCCGCGCGGCGCACGATCACCGTGTCGCCGATATGCACGTCCTTGCGCCGGATCTCGTCCTCGTTGTGGAGCGTGGCATTGGTCACGGTGACCCCGCCGACGAACACTGGCGCCAGTCGCGCCACCGGCGTGATCGCGCCGGTGCGGCCAACCTGAACCTCGATGTCCTCGACCGTGGTGGTCATCTCCTGCGCAGGAAACTTGTGCGCCAGCGCGAAACGCGGCGCGCGCGAGACAAAGCCGAGCTGTTCTTGCTCGGCAATCGCGTTGACCTTGTAGACCACGCCGTCGATGTCGTACGGCAACTGGTCACGACGCTCACCAACCTCGCGATGGAATGACAGCAGGCCCTGGGCGCCCCGGACCACACGCCGCTCGTCGCAAACAGGCAAACCGAGCTTGGCAAAGTCGTCAAGCATGGCGCTGTGCGTGCCCGGACGGTCGAAGCCTTCCATCTCGCCCACGCCATAGGCAAAGAACGAAAGCGGGCGCTTGGCCGTAATGCGCGGATCAAGCTGGCGAAGGCTGCCCGCCGCCGCGTTGCGCGGATTGACGAATGTCTTCTCGCCTGATTCGGCCTGGCGAGCGTTGAGCTTGTCGAACTCGGCGCGATACATGAACACCTCGCCGCGCACCTCCAGCACGGTCGGGGCCGTGCCGCGCAGCTTGAGCGGAATCGCCTTGATCGTACGCACGTTCGCGGTCACGTCTTCGCCCGTCTCGCCGTCGCCGCGCGTGGCGGCCTGCACGAGCGTTCCGTTCTCGTACCGCAGCGACATCGCGAGCCCGTCGAACTTCAGCTCGCAGGCGTACTCGACGGCATTCCCGGCGGTGCTTGCGGCTGCCTCGGCGGCATCGGCCGCGCTGAACAGATCGTCAGCCGGCGCGGCGGGTGTCCCAGGTGCTGCGGCTGTGGCACGGCCGAGGCCCTGCGCGCAGCGCCGGTCGAAGTTGATGACGTCGTCGTCCTCGAAGCCGTTGTTGAGCGACAGCATCGGCACGCGGTGACGCACCGAATCGAACGCCGACAACGGCGCACCGCCCACGCGCTGCGTGGGGGAATCGGGTGTCAGCAGCTCGGGATGTTCGGCTTCCAGCGCCTGCAACTCGATGAACAGCGCATCGTAGTCGGCGTCGGGAATCGTCGGCGCGTCGAGCACGTAATACTGGTAGCTGTAGCGCTCCAGTTCTTCGCGCAACCATTGCGCGCGCTCGGCGGGGGAAGCGCCGGACGGCGCGGAGGCCGAAGCCTGCGCGCCTTGTTTCTTGGCGGTCATGACTGGCTCCGTTACTGGCTGAACAAGCGCACGGCAACAGGTGATCCGGCGGGCATTCCGCGCGATTCCAGCTTCTCGTATAACTTCTCGAGTTGGCCGAAGATCGCCACGAACGACGCCTCGGTCAGCGGCCGCATATTGTCGTCGACCAGTTGCGCGCCCATGCGCTGGGCCAGGCTGTACCCGTACTCGCACACGGTCTTGAACGGCTTGGCCGCCTGCGATGCCTGCGGCACGTCGAGCAGCAGCGTGATCTGTCGGCCGGCGCTCAACGTCAGGTCGTCGCGCAGGAAGTTGGTATCGCCGAATTGCAGCGTGAACAGCGGTCGCTGCACGCCGTCGGCGCCCGGTTCATAGCGGATGAAGCGTGTGCCGTCGCGCGACAGCACCAGCCCGTCCTGCGTCGCCACCGTCTGGACGTAGGCGGCCGACCACGGCGCGCCATCAGAGATCACGTTCACGCCGAGCTGCACGTCCGCGCCCGCCGCAAACGCGTCGAGCTCGCGCGCATTCCCGACGGTCTCGGTCATGTCCGGCAGGTCCGCCGATGCATCGAGCGATTCGGACAGGGCTTCCACCGCGTTGACGAATTCGGAGAATTCAAGCGCGTTGAGCGGACCACTGCGATTCGCCAGTTGCACGGCCACCTGGATGTCTTCGTACTGGTGACCTGCGGTCACGGCTTCCCACGCGTTGGATTCGACACGCAGGCCCTCGATATGCACCTGCTTGGTACCGGCGCGACGCAGACGGCCCGTCAGCGGCAAAATGCGATCGCCCGACGCTTTGCGCTCCAGATGCATCGGCACGATGCAGTCGATCAACGGATCAATCACCGCGGGCGTGGGCTGGCCATTCAGGGACTCGGCCACGGCAGGCTGCGCGCTGGCAGGCGCCTCGGGGGCTTCCGCCGGCTCATCGGCCTCGGCCGACGTCACGTCATCCGTGGCATGCGCCGCCGCTGGCGAGGCGGCTACAGCAACCTCGTCGGCCACCGCCTCGTCGGCATCCGCGGTGCTGGCTGCCGCGCGGGCTGCCGCCGCCACCGTGGCCACGTCCTTGTCCTCGTCGTGTTCGGCGGGACGCTGTCCGCTCCCACCAAGTGTCGGCTCGCGGCGCGAGACTTGTTCCGGCGGCGTGGCCTCCTTGAGCTTGGCCGCCGTCTCGGGATGGGTGGTCTTGCCCACCACCGGCTCCCGCATCGGCTGAACGTCGTCCTCGGGCATTAGCGGGCGCACGCGGCGCGCCTTGTAGATCTGCCAGCGGTTATAGGCCACCAGCAGCAGGAGCAATACGACACCAGCGATGATCAATGCGTTCTGCAGTTCCATCTTAAGCGACCTCCGCCATCGATACGGCTGCATCCATGTCCACCGCCACGATCCGCGATACACCCTGCTCCTGCATTGTCACGCCGATCAACTGGTGGGCCATCTCCATCGCAATCTTGTTGTGGGAAATAAATACGAACTGGGTCTTGTCGGACATACGCGCAACCATGTTGGCATAGCGCTCCGTGTTGGCATCGTCCAACGGCGCATCCACCTCATCGAGCAAGCAGAACGGCGCGGGGTTGAGCTGGAACATCGCGAACACCAGCGCGATCGCGGTCAGCGCCTTCTCGCCGCCCGACAGCAGGTGAATCGTCGAGTTCTTCTTGCCCGGCGGTTGTGCCATCACCTGCACGCCGGCGTCGAGGATTTCCTCTCCGGTCATGATCAGGCGTGCCTGGCCGCCACCGAACAGCGACGGGAACAGTTCGCCGAAGTGGTGATTGACCTGGTCGAAGGTGCCTTGCAGCAGTGCCCGCGTTTCCTGGTCGATCTTGGCGATCGCGTCCTCCAGGGTGTTGATGGCGTCGGTCAGGTCGGCGGTCTGCGCATCGAGGAAGGTCTTTCGCTCACGCGCCGCCGTCAGTTCATCGAGCGCGGCCATGTTGACCGGGCCCAGCGCGTTGATGGCGTTGTTCAGGCGCGTGACCTCGCCCTGCAGGTAGGACGGTTTCAGGTCGCCGGTCAGCTTCTCGGCCAGCGCGGCTTCATCGACTTCCGCCGTGGCCAGTTGCTCCGTGAACTGATCCTGGTTCAGGCGCGCGGCCTGCTCCTTGAGCTGGCATTCGGTGATGCGGTCGCGCAACGGCTGCAGGCTGCGTTCGGCGGCCAGGCGCTGTTCATCGAACTGGCGAAGCTGGGCCGAGAGCGCGTCGAGTTCAATACGCGCGGCGGACAGCTTCTGTTCCTTCTCGGCGCGCACTTCCAGCGCTTCCTGCAGGCCGGTGTTGGCGGTCTGCTCGTTGATCGTTTCGAGTTCGGCGCGCGCATTTTCGAGCGACTCGGCGATGCGCTCGCTCTGATCGCCTGCCATCTGGATATTGCGGCGCAGTTCGTCGATGCGGCCGGCGAGATTGCGTTCGGCGAACACCGATTCCTGCGCGGCGCGTTCGAGGTCGCGCAACTGCTGGCGTGCCCCGCTCAGCTTCGCATCCATGCCCTCGAAGGCCATCTGCTGGTCTTCATGCGAGGCCTGCATATCGGCCAGTTGGGCGTCGTGCTGCTCGAAGCTGGCTTCCGATTCGGCGCGGATCGCGCGTTGCTCGTCGATCTGCGCGTCGATCTCGGCCAGTTCCTCGCGAATCTGGTTGCTACGCGCCGAGAACCGCTCCATCGCCTGCGAGAGCTTGAGCACGTCCATCTGCAGCGTGTGCACCCGGCGCGTGGCCTGTTCAGCACGCGACCGCGTGTCAATCAGCACCGCGCTGGCGTGCGTATACGCCGACTCGGCACGCACCGACTGCGTCCTGGCTTCGTCCGACAACAGCATCTGGGCACGGGCCTGCTTCTGCAGATTCTCGATCTCCTGCTCGCGGGCCAGCATCCCGGCCTGTTCGGAGTCGGCAGCATAGATCTGAATCGCATTGCGGCCGACCAGATGGCCTTCGGCCACCACGAACTGCGCGCCCTCGGGCAGGGTGCCGCGCGCGGCCAGCGCCTGCGTCATGTCGGTCGCGGTATAGATATCGGCCAGCCAGTCCTGCATCACGGCACGAATACCGGGCTCGGTGATCTGTAGCAGCGACATCAGCGGACGCAGGCCGGCGGGGGCCTCTACGGGACGCGCGGCAGGCGGCGGCGAGTAGAACGCCAGCTTGGCGGGCGGCGCGTCCGAAAGGAATGCCTTGACCCAGTCGAGGTTCGACACTTCCAGCGCGGCCAGCTTCTCACGCAGCACCGATTCGAGCGCGTTTTCCCAACCCGGCTCGATATGTACCTTCTTCCAGAGACGCGGAAGCTCGGCTAGCCCATGGCGCTCCAGCCACGGCTGAACCTTGCCGTCGGTCTGCACGTTCTCCTGCAACTGTCGCAGCGCGGAAAGACGGGCTTCCAGCGAAGCGATCGCCGCGGCCTCGCTCTGCACGCGCTCCTGCGCGGCACGGCGTTCGCCGTCCAGGCGGGGAACCGCCTCCTCGCTGTCCATCAGCACGGCCTGCGCTTCCTCGAGCAGCGCTTCCTGCTCGGTCAGATCCATGCGCAGTTCTTCCAGGCGTACTTCGTCCGGACGATCCAGGCCCTTTTCCTCGCCCTGCAGTCGCTCCTTGCGCTGCTCGAGTTGCTGGAGCATCTGGTTGGCGTTGCGCTGATGCGCGGCTTCGAGCTTCAGTGCCTGCTCGGCCTGCATGATGCCGGCGCGCTGCTCGTTAAGCATCTGCTGGGCATCGCGCCATTGGGCTTCCAGCGTCGGCAGTTCGTCGCTCTTCTGGGCGACGGTTTCCTGCGATTCGATCGTGCGTGCCTCGGCCAGCGCCAGGTTTTCCTCGGCCTGCGCCAGTTCGTCATTCGCCTGATCGGATTTGCCCTGCCATTGCTCGCGTTGAGTCGTCAGCGCGGCAATCTGGGCCTGCAGACGGTTGCGCGATTCAACGACGTAGCGGATCTCGGCCTCGAGCTTGCTGACCTCGGTGTTGGCTTCATACAGCGAGCCCTGTGCCGCGTGCATGCCGTCCGAGGCCGCATAGTGCGCCGCGCGCATCGTTTCCAATTCGGCCTCGACATGGCGCAATTGCGCGGTCTGGGCTTCCAGGTCGATCTGCGCCTGGTCGATCGCGCGTGCGTGGCGCTCCTGTTCTGCCTGGGCCTCGCGCTTGCGCAAGAGCCACAACAGATGCTGCTTCTCTTCGCCTTCCGCCTGCAGTTGGCGGAAACGCTGCGCCACTTCGGCCTGGCCCTCGAGCTTATCGAGGTTATTGCCGAGTTCGCGCAGGATGTCTTCCACGCGGGTCAGGTTTTCGCGCGTGTCGCCCAGCCGGTTCTCGGTCTCGCGGCGGCGTTCCTTGTACTTGGAAACACCGGCGGCTTCTTCGAGGAAGATCCGCATGTCATCGGGCTTGGCCTCGATGATCCGCGAGATCATGCCCTGCCCGATGATGGCGTAGGCGCGCGGACCGAGACCGGTACCCAGAAAGATGTCCTGGATGTCCTTGCGGCGCACCGGCTGGTTGTTGATGTAATAGGAGGACGTGCCGTCACGCGTCAGCACGCGCTTGACCGCGACTTCGGCGTACTGGCTCCACTGTCCGGCCGCGCGGCCTTCGGCGTTGTCGAACACCAGCTCGACGCTGGCGCGACCGGCCGGCTTGCGCGCCGTGGAACCGTTGAAAATCACGTCCTGCATCGACTCGCCACGCAGCTCCGAGGCGCGTGATTCGCCGAGCACCCAGCGTACCGCGTCGATGATGTTGGATTTGCCGCAGCCGTTGGGACCTACGATGCCGACCAGTTGGCCGGGCACTTGAAAATTGGTGGGATCGACGAAGGACTTGAAGCCCGCCAGCTTGATCGAGGACAGTCGCACGGTTGTCGTGTGGTTTGGGCGATACGCAATTGGATAAGCCGGGCCATACGGAGCCCGCCGCCCAGACGTGACGCCTGCGCCGCATCCTGCCCCCGGTGCCCGATAGATTGGCGCTAATCATACCATCGCCATTCTCTCGGCCGGCCGCTTTATCTACCGTTGCGCGGGTCGTAACGCCGCTATCCTCCGGCGCCGAAAACCTATAGATATCCGTCAGTTGCCAGCGTTGCTGCAAGGATTTTCTAGGCGCACGCCGTTGTTTGGCAAATACGCGCCGCAGTCAAAGTCTGGCCGATCCGCCAGGAAACTTCTTAGGGTTAGTGCTAGTCTCTCACTATGCCGGCGTGATCCCGGAGTCCCCTCCGGCCTCATCGCCCTCCGGGCCGTTCTCCGCACTCGACGTGACAGCGGCCAGCCTGAAGCGCCAAGCAGCAGTCTGGATGGAGGATTGAGCATGACCGCAACGCACCCGGCCAAGGCGCCGGGGGACCTGCCCTGGTCCATATCGGAGATCGACTATTCGTCGATCGATGTCGCCAAGGTACGCAACAACCGCACACTGTTCTATCTGCTCGCCGCCGCCTCGTTCATCGAAAGCGGATCCGACACCTACGCGGGCAACCTCGCCAAGTACTACGCCGATGTACCCGAAGCCGCCCGGTGGCTCGCCGAACACTGGGAGTGCGAGGAACTCCAGCACGGGCAGGCGCTACGCCGCTACGTGGCGCATGTCTGGCCCGAATTCGATTGGGAACGTGGATACCGGCGCTTCTTCGACGAATACAGCGTGACCTGCTCGATCGACAATTTCGAGCCTTCGCTAGCCCTGGAAATGGCCGCCCGCTGCGTGGTGGAAACCGGCACCGCCACCTACTACCGCGCGCTGGAACAGGCCAGCGACGAACCGGTGCTGCGCGATCTGACCCGCCGCATCGCGAACGACGAAGTCCGCCACTACAAGCACTTTTATCGCTACTTCAACGCGCTGCACGAGCACGAGCGACTCGGCCGCGGCAAGGTACTTGGCGCGCTGGCCCGGCGGCTGCTGGAAATCAAGAACGAGGACGCCGAGATCGCGCTGCGCAACGTCCTGCGGATCGAACATGAACGCGAAGACGTGCCCGAAGGCGATGTCAGGGCGCTGAATTCCCGCTGCAGCGCCGTTATCCGGCGTCATCTGCCGCTGGAAATGACGGTCAGGATGCTGTTGCGCCCACTGCACCTCAATGCCCGCGTGGAGCGGTTTCTGCGCCGGCCGATCGTGGCTGTGGTGTCGCGGGTGATGCTGTACTGATCTCCGGCGCCAGTCGGGGCGGATTTGCCGGATTCACGCGCGCGGCGATGGGCGGCATTCCTTTATAATGCTGGGTTTCAACCGCCCCGCCGCTGCCACCGTGAATCCGCGCCTCGACCTGCTCCAAACCTATCCTTTCGAGAAACTGCGCGCGCTGGTGGCCGATGTGAAACCGGCCGCCGTCCCGGCAATCAGTTTCGGCATCGGCGAACCCAAGCACCCCACTCCGGCGTTCATCAAGGAAGCGATGACCGCGTCGCTCGGCGGCCTGGCCAACTACCCGAGCACCGCCGGCAGCGACGCGCTGCGCGCGTGCATCGCGGGCTGGCTCGAACGCCGCTACAACCTGCCAAAGGTCGACGCCGCCACCGAGGTGCTGCCCGTCACCGGTTCGCGCGAGGCACTCTTCGCGTTCGCGCAGACCGTGATCGACAGCAGCAAGCCCAACCCGCTGGTGCTCTGCCCGAACCCGTTCTACCAGATCTATGAAGGCGCGGCCCTTCTGGCCGGCGCCCGTCCGGTGTTCGCCAACAGCGATCCGGCGCGCAACTTCGCGCCGGCGTTCGACCAGATCGGCGCCGATGTGTGGCCGCACGTGCAACTGCTGTACGTCTGCTCGCCGGGTAACCCGACCGGCGCGGTGCTGTCGCTCGAAGACTGGAAGCAGCTTTTCGAATTGTCCGACCGCTATGGCTTCGTGATTGCCTCCGACGAGTGCTACTCGGAGATCTACTTCGACGAAGCAAAGCCGCCGCTCGGCGCGCTCGAAGCGGCCCACAAGCTTGGCCGGGGCCTGGAACGGCTGGTGATGTTCTCGAGCCTGTCGAAGCGTTCGAACGTGCCGGGCCTGCGCTCGGGCTTCGTCGCTGGCGATCCCGAGATCCTGAAGAAATTCCTGCTCTATCGCACCTACCACGGCGCCGCGATGAACCCGGCCGTGCAGGCCGCCAGCGCCGCGGCGTGGGGCGACGAGGCGCACGTGCGCGAGAACCGCGCGGCCTATGTGCGCAAGTTCGCCGAGGTCACGCCGATGCTGGCAGGGGTGCTCGACGTGGCGCTGCCCGATGCGGCGTTCTACCTGTGGGCCGATGTCTCGCGCACTGGCCTGTCGGACACCGAGTTCGCCGTGCGGCTGCTGGCCGAACAGAACCTGACGGTGCTGCCCGGCAGCTACCTGGCCCGCGACGCCCACGGCGCGAATCCCGGCGCGAACCGGGTCCGCATGGCGCTGGTGGCCACCCCGGACGAATGCCTCGAAGGCGCACGCCGGATTGTCGAATTCTGCAAGTCGCTGGGCTGACCGGCGCGAACGCTTCACCCTGAATCACCGAATGTCCTGAAGCCGGAACGAGGATTTCCGGCATCACTCCCGATACATATTCACCACTGAGAACACAACCATGACGCAAGCACTGCAAGCCCTGATCGACCAGGCCTGGGAAGACCGCACCAGCCTGTCGCCGAAGTCCGCGCCGAACGACATCCGCGAAGCGGTGGCCAACGTGATCTCGCAACTCGATTCGGGCGCACTGCGCGTGGCCGAGAAGCAAGGCAAGGACTGGGTCGTCAACCAGTGGATCAAGAAGGCTGTGCTGCTGTCGTTCCGTCTGGAAGACAACGCGCCGATGAGCGCTGGCGGCTTTGCCCAGTTCTACGACAAGGTGCCGACCAAGTTCGCCAACTGGACTGGCGACGACTTCGCGAAGGCCGGCTTCCGCGTGGTGCCGCCCGCCGTGGCCCGCCGTGGTTCGTACATCGCCAGGAACGCCGTGCTGATGCCGTCGTACGTCAACATTGGCGCCTACGTGGATGAAGGCACCATGGTCGACACGTGGGCTACCGTCGGCTCGTGCGCGCAGATCGGCAAGAACGTGCACCTGTCGGGCGGCGTCGGCATCGGCGGCGTGCTCGAGCCGCTGCAGGCCAACCCGGTCATCATCGAGGACAACTGCTTCATCGGCGCCCGTTCGGAAGTCGTGGAAGGCGTGATCATCGAGGAAAACTCGGTGATCTCGATGGGCGTGTACCTGGGTCAGTCGACCAAGATCTACGACCGTGAAACGGGCGAAATCCACTACGGTCGCGTGCCTGCCGGTTCGGTGGTTGTGGCCGGCAACCTGCCGTCGAAGGATGGCAAGTACAGCCTGTACTGCGCCGTGATCGTCAAGAAGGTGGACGCGCAAACCCGCGCCAAGACCAGCCTGAACGACCTGCTGCGCGACTGAATCGCGCCTTGACAGCAATGCCGCCGCCGGGCACGCCCCGGCGGCGCGAAGCCCAGCCGATGCCATCCCTCCGCAAGCGACTCATGGCCCTCGACCCCGCCACCGTCAGTACCGTCCTCTCCCTCCTGCCGACCATCCTCGAACAGGCCAACAAGACCATCGAGAAGCTCAAGAAAGGCAAGAAGAAGGACGAGGAAGGCGCGCAACCCGGCGCGGCCGACACACGCGATCCGGCCGCTCGCATCGCGGAGCTGGAAACCACCGCCATGCAGCAGGCCGAGGCCGTCAAGCTGCTGGCCGAGCAGCACGCCATCACGATCGAGGCATTGCGCCGCGAAGCCGCGCGCCTTGACCGGCGCCTGCGCCTGATGACCGCCGTGGCCATGGCCGGCGTGGCGCTTGGCCTGGGCGGACTGGTCATCGCGCTCAACCTGCTGTTCCGCTGAACCCGAACCTGACACCATGACTACCCTGCTCTACGGCATTCCCAACTGCGACACCGTCAAGCGTGCCCGTACCTGGCTGGAGTCGAACGGCGTCGACTACACGTTCCACGATTTCAAGAAGCAAGGCATCGACGAGAAGATGTTGCGCGCCTGGCTCAAGCACGTGCCCCTGGCCACGTTGCTGAACAAGAAGGGCACCACGTACCGCGCGCTGTCCGATGCGGACAAGACGCGCGCCGAGTCCGAAGCCGGCGCCATCGCGCTGATGCAGACCAGCCCGTCGCTGATCAAGCGTCCCGTGCTGGACCGCGACGGCAAGGTCAGCGTCGGTTTTTCCGCTGACGGCTACGCCGCCCTGTTTTAACGATTCATCCCCCGCCCCATGAACCCGACCCTTGCCCTGACCGAAGACCTGATCCGCCGCCGCTCGGTCACCCCCGCCGACGAAGGTTGCCAGGCCGTGCTCGAGACCCGACTCAAGGCCCTTGGCTTTACCTGCGAGAACATCGTCAGCGGCCCTGACGATTTCCGCGTCACTAACCTGTGGGCGGTCAAGCGCGGCACCCAGGGCACGGCAGGCAAGCTGCTGGCCTTTGCCGGCCATACCGACGTAGTGCCGACCGGCCCGCTCGACCAATGGTCATCGGACCCGTTCGAGCCCTCCCATCGCGATGGCAAGCTCTACGGCCGGGGCGCGGCCGACATGAAGACGTCGATTGCCGGCTTCGTGGTGGCGGTCGAGGAATTCGTGGCGAAACACCCCGAACACAAGGGATCGATCGCCTTCCTGATCACGAGCGACGAGGAAGGCCCAGCGCATGACGGCACCGTGAAGGTGGTGGAAGCGCTGAAGGCACGCGGCGAACGACTCGACTATTGCGTGGTGGGCGAACCGACCTCGGTCGACACGCTCGGCGACATGGTCAAGAACGGCCGTCGTGGCTCGCTGTCCGGCAAGCTCACGGTCAAGGGTGTGCAAGGCCACATCGCCTACCCGCACCTGGCGCGCAACCCGATCCACCTTGCGGCGCCGGCACTGACCACGCTGGTGAACGAGGTATGGGACGCGGGCAACGAGTATTTCCCGCCCACCACGTGGCAGATGTCGAATATCCATGGCGGCACCGGCGCGACCAACGTGATCCCGGGCCACGTGACGATCGATTTCAACTTCCGCTTCTCGACGGCCAGCACGCCTGACGGCCTGAAGTCGCGCGTGCATGCGATCCTCGACCAGCACGGGCTCGACTACACGCTCGACTGGACGCTGGGCGGCGAGCCGTTCCTGACGCCGCGTGGCGACCTGTCCGAAGCACTGGGCGCGGCCATCGCGGCCGAGACCGGCGTGAAGACGGAACTCTCGACCACCGGCGGCACCTCTGACGGCCGCTTCATCGCGAAGATCTGCCCGCAGGTCATCGAATTCGGCCCGCCGAACGCCAGCATCCACAAGATCGACGAACACGTGGAAGTCCGCTTCGTCGAACCGCTCAAGAACGTTTACCGTGGCGTGCTGGAACGCCTGATTGCCTGATCCCCATGGCCACCACCTCATCCCTTAAAACCGTCCGCGACATGCTGCGCCTGGCGGTTTCGCGCTTTACCGCCGCGAAGCTCTCTTTCGGCCACGGCAGCGCCAACGCCTATGACGAAGCCGCCTACCTGGTGCTGCATACGCTGAACCTGCCGCTGGACACCCTCGACCCATTCCTCGACGCCCGGCTGCTGCCAGAGGAGATCGACGCCGTGCACAAGGTGATCGATCGTCGCGTAAACGAACGTGTGCCGGCCGCCTACATCACGCACGAAGCGTTCATGCACGGGCTGCGTTTCTACGTGGATTCCCGCGTGATCGTGCCGCGCAGCTTCATCGGCGAGCTGCTGCAGGATGGGCTGGAACCGTGGATCGGTGATACCGGGCAGATTGGCCCGGTACTGGAACTGTGCACCGGTTCCGGCTGCCTGCCGATCATCGCCGCACACGTCTGGCCGCACGCGCGAATCGACGCGGTGGACATCTCGTCCGACGCCCTGGCCGTGGCCCGCCGCAACGTGGCGGACTACAAGATGGAAGACCGCATCACGCTCTACGAAGGCGACCTCTACGCGCCGCTGCCGTCGGCCGCCACCTACGACGTGATCCTGACCAACCCGCCGTACGTCAACGAGCAGTCGATGCGCGACCTGCCGCCCGAATACATGGCGGAGCCGCGCATTGCGCTGGCCGGCGGCGACGACGGCATGGACGTTGTGCGCCGGATCATCGCCGGCGCGAAGAAGCGCCTGAACCCGGGCGGCGCGCTGGTGGTGGAAATCGGCAACGAGCGCGAGAACGTCGAAGCAGCCTTCCCCAATCTCGACATCGTCTGGCTTTCGGTCAGCGCCGGCGACGACCAGGTGTTCCTTGTCACTTACGAGGCACTGCCGGGTTAAGTAGGAAGGGGATAGTCGTCATACACGGGACCGAGCAGAACTGGCTGCACCTGGGAGGCCCCGGTAGGCATCGCCAAACGCAAGATCCCAGGCAAAAAAAAGCGCCGTGATCACTCACGGCGCTTTTCACATCTCAAGCTCGGAAAAGCAGCGGCTGCAACGGCCAATCAGCCTCCGGGCCCAACCGAGTACACCGTCCCATTGGACGACACCTGGTAATAGTCAGCACCGATACCCACCCAGTGGTAGCCCTTCTTCGGCGCTGGGAGGTTGTATTCCTTGTACTTGTCGATGACGTACTGCCGGTCACGGAACTCGGCTGGCAACTTGTCACCCTTGTTCCACTTCTGAGGCGTATACGGCGATGCTGCACCCATCGGCGCCGTGCCCGATGACGATGGCGATGACGACATCGAGCCAGAAGACTTCATGGAACCAGAGTGCTGAGCAAGAGCAAAAGGCGCCGCCAGCATACCGGCGGCTGCCACGGCGATGGGTATTAACATCCTCGTTTTCATCGTGATCTCCACAGATGGAACACAAGAACTGCTCCAGAGTCGGGCAATCCTCTTGAAGCTTAGTAACAACTGTGGGGAAAACGGTAGTTCTGCCGTACTTTAGGTGCCGCAAATACCACTTTACGGTCATGAAACACGCGAATTCTCCCCGCTCTCCCACATGGTGAAAGAGCGGGCGATCCGCCGACCTCGATGACTCGCGGCGACGGTTCAGATGCCGTGCGATGTCAATGACTCGGCGTCTCGCGCAGTACCTTGACCGAGTCAGTTGTCACATCCGCCGGCTGGCCGCCGTAGCTGGCCCGCAGGTAGTTGGCGAGCGCCGCCAACTCGGCATCGTTCATGCGCGTGGCGAATCCCGGCATATCCTGCATGCTCTCCAGCCCCGGGAAGTCCTGGCGCTCAATGCCGTCAAGCATCGACACGATCAGGTTGCGCGGATCCGCATTACGCACCGTCGAATTGCCAAGCATCGCCACCGCGACGTGAGGCTTGCCTTCGCCTTCGCGTCCGTGGCACCCCGCGCAGACCGCCAGATAGTGCTGCCGGCCCGTGGCCATGGCGCCCGCGTCGGCATTAGCCGGCTTCAGCGGTTGCGGTGCCGGCGGCTTGTCGCCGAGCAGGTAGGTGGACATCGCGCCGACATCGGCGGCATTCAGGTAACGGCTGCTCAGATGCACCACGGGAAACATCTCGCCGTAGGCTGAGCCTTGGGGCGCGATGCCGGTGGAGAAGAACGTCTGCAGGTCCGCCGCGGTCCATCCGCGCGCCGCCAGCCCGGCCGGCGAGATATCGGGAGCTCCCACCCGCGCCAATGCCGAACCCGTCAGCGGACGACCGCCATCCATCTGTCCGAACTTGCCACGTGGCGTGTGGCATTCGGCGCAGTGACCGAGCGCGTTGGTCAGGTAACGGCCGCGTATCCACGCCGGCGACTCGCCCTTCGATGCATCGGGCAACGCATCCTTGCGGAACAGCAGGTTCCAGCCTGCCATGGCGAAACGCTGGTTGTACGGAAAGCCCAGTTCTGGCTCGCGATTCTGCACCGCCATCGGCTTGAGCTGCATCAGGTAAGCGTACATCGCATCGGTATCGGTACGCGACAGACCCCGGTACGAGGTGTACGGCATCGCCGGATACAGATGCTTGTCGGGCGCCACGCCATCATGAAGCGCCTTGTAGAAATCGTCGGCGCTCCATTTGCCGATGCCATGGTCCTTGTCCGGCGTGATATTGGTGCCGTAGAACTTGCCGAACGGCGAAGCCAGTTCCACGCCACCCGCGAACGGCGCGCCGTTCGGTGCCGTATGGCAGGCCGCGCAATCGGCCGCGCGCACGAGGTAGCGGCCACGCTCGATCTGCTGGGCCGGGGTCAGCTTCGTGGCCGGCGCCAGGTCGGCGGCCTGAGGCACATCGGAACTGCCCGATCCGCATCCGGCAAGCAGTAGCGCCGAGCCAGCGGCCAGCGCGGAAATCCATCGGATTGTCGTCATTGCGCGCCCTTCCCCTTCACCAGGCCCGGCGTGCTGGTGACCACGTCCTTGATGGCCTCGTAGTAGCGCACATAGCCCGTGCAGCGGCAGATGTGCTCGTCCATGGACGACATGATGGTCTGCTCGACCTTGTCCGCCGCTACCGGCTCACGCTTGAGCTTTTCCACGAGCACGGTCGCACCATTGACGAACCCAGGCGTGCAGTAGCCGCACTGGAAGCTGAAGTGCTTGAGGAAAGCCTGCTGCACCGGCGTCATCTCGACGACTTCGCCCTTGTCATTGCGCTTGCCATGGCCTTCCACGGTGCGGACGCGCTTGCCCTGGAAAAAATGCGCGCCCGTGATGCAGGTGCGAATGGTTTCGCTCGTGCCGTCCGGGTGGTCGAGAATCGCCACGCAGGCGTGGCAGACGCCCTGCCCGCACCCCAGCCGCGAGCCGGTCAGGTTCACATACTCGTGCAGAAAATCGATCATCATCAGGCCGACGGGCACCTCGAGCGGACCGACGTCCTTGCCGTTGATGTTCATGGACAATGCTTGCGTGGCGATCATGCCAGTACCTCCTGAATCTTTTCGGCCGTGACCGGCAAATCGGTGAAGCGGTGCCCAATGGCGTGGGCGATACCATTGACGATGGCACCCACCACCGGAATCATCACCACCTCGGCAATACCCTTGGGCGGGTCGGTGTCGGAAATCGGCGGCAGTACGGTACCGGTCTGCGTCCATACGGCCACGTCGCTGGCACGGGGCAGGTGATAGCGGTTGAAGTTCCACGTGCCGTTGCCGGGGCCATCCTCGTAGAGCGGCAGGAATTCGTGCAGCGCGTGGCCGATGCCCATCGCGATGCCGCCCTGCAACTGACCCGACACCAGTGCGGGAGATAGTTGCGAGCCGCACTCCATGACCGAATGGTGCGTCAGCAGGCTGACCTTGCCGCTGGCCTCGTGCACCGACAGCTCGACCAGCGTGCCAACCGCGCTGTAGTACGTCACGGACGCATTGTTGCGCTGGACCGGCGCGATATAGACCTTGCGTCGGTCGAGCACGTCATAGCCATTGGTCGTGCGCTTGCCGTTGGCTTCGCCCGCACCCATACGCACCGACAAACCATCCACCGGAATCCGCACGGCCTGGCCGTTGACGACGAAATCGGCTTCGGTCCACTGCCAGCGATTGAACACGTGCACCGTGGCGCCGGTGACCAGCCCCAGTTCGTGCGCCTTCTTGACGAGCTGTTCGTATGGCAGCGCCTGCAGACCGCCGGCGCTGAGTTTGCCATCGACCCAGCGGGCATCCTCCACACGCACCACCAGCGATGCCGCCTGGCCGCCGCCAATGCCCTGGCTCCAGATCGCCATCGCCGCCGGCCACAGTCCATGCATGAAGACCACGCGGGCCGCTTCGCGCGTGCTGTGCGTGAAGTAGTAGGCCGAGTTCGTCGCGCTGGATGGCGACGCGTAGCCCGGGGACCAGCGCGGATTCTGCGATAGTTTGTCCTGATCCGCCTGGCTCATCAGGTAGGGATCGCCACTGGTCGTGACAGGCAGGTCCGGCCACTCGGTAATCGACGTCCGCACGTCCGTGGCCGCGCGGCTCAGCCAGCGCGACACCGCAGAGGCCTGCGACGTCGACATGCCGGTGCCGATTTCCGCGCCTGAGTGGTACAGCGCGATACGGCCTTCGGCATCGATCTCGACACGCGCGAACGATGTCTCCGCGCCCGTGCCGAAGTCCTTCTGCACACAGGCAAAGCCCACGCCATAGCGATGGCCCGGATGCGCGGCCTCGTACTCGGCCTTCTTCTTCGCGCGATTGGTCCACAGCGGATGCTTGCGCGAGGCTTCCAGTACTTCATCCACGCGAATGGCCCCGGCGGGAATCGCGCCCTGCGTGTTCTTCATGCCGGAGCGCAGCGCGTTCTTCAGCCGGAACTCGATCGGATCGAGTTTCAACTGCTCGGCGAACTCGTCAATCATCATCTCGGTCGCCGCCATGCTTTGCAGCGTGCCGTATCCGCGCGCGGAACCGGCGTCGATCGCACGGGAGGCGATGGCCACCGTGGCGAGATCGTTCTTCGGGAAGTAATAGATCGACTGCGCCGCCGTCGCGCCGACCATGGCCACGGACGGCGAGAAGTTCATACGGCCACCACCGTTGGCCTCGAAGTCGCCCTGGAACGACTGGAGCAGTCCGGTTTCCTTGTCCACCGCGATGCGGTAGTGCATCTTGAACGCGTGGCGCTTGAGCGCGGTCTGGAACTGCTCGTAGCGGTCGTTGGCCAGCCGCACGGGCTTGTTGCCGGCATAGAGCGCCGTTACCAGACCGTAGAACGGGAAGTTGTAGTGATCCTTCGAGCCGTAGCCCACCGTGTAGGTCGGATGCAGGATCACCTGCTTCACCGGAAACGCAGACTTGCAGCGCGCCAGCATTTCCGCGGTCGATTCGCCCACCTCCGACGGCGCCTGCGTTGGCACCACCATGTGCAGCGTCTGGTTGTCGCGGTCGTACCAGCAGTTGGCGTTATCGGCCTCGAGCGCGGCGGTATCGATCGACTGCGTGTTGTACTCGCGATCCAGCACGAGCCAGTTGGCCGGCGGATTCGCCAGTTCGTCGCGGATCGACTTCGCATGGGCCATACCCTGCTCGCCCACCTGCCCATGGTCCTTGCCGTCCGGCCAAACGGGCTGGTGCTTGCGCATCGCGCTGGGAAACACCGGCGCGAACTTCAGGCTCGAGAACACGTCGTCGTCGAACGGCGTGGCGCCGCCCACGCGCACGAAACGGAACGTGCCCCAGGGATCGCGTTCAAGCGCGCCAGTCTGGGCGCCATAGCGCACGACCTCATCGCGATACTTGAGCTTGTCCTTGGCAAAGCGGAAGCGCGCGAAGTCGTGATAGATCATGATGGCTACCGCATGGCCGAGATACGCCGGGGTCTTGCCCACCGGCAGCAGCATGTCGTCGCCGTAGAACTTCGGGAACGTCACGCCGTCGCGCTCCAGGTCGGCGGCCGTCACCACAACGTCGGGCTTCAGCTCATCGCCGAGCAGGCTCAGGTCGATGCCGTCGAAGGTACGGTCCGCACGGGTCGTGCGCACGATGAAGGCGTGCGATTGCTGCGCGGGCCAGTGTGGCATATCGCGTGCGCGGATATCGCGTGCGAAGACTTTTTCGCCGTTGACCTTGGCGATGCCATCCACACGGAAGCGTGGCGCGCCGGTGGCGGGATCGGTTTGCACCGGCGTCAGGTGCTTCTCTTCGAACAACGCGGCCAGAGCCGCCTTGTCCGCGAGGGGCACGATGCAAACCGATACCCCGGCCACGACGCTCGTCTTCAGGAACGTGCGGCGCGATGGATTGAAACTGGGCATGGAGATTCTCTCGAGGAGTGCGACGGGCGAACGCTGCCAGCCGGTCCATTCGACCGGCGCGGATCACGAACCACGCGGGAGATGCCGACGCGCTCTCGCTTGCGTGCGGCTGAGGATGTGGGGCTGGGCAACGACGCCTGTTCTTCTTACTGTGCTGTCATGGCGCACGGCATCAACCAAGCGATGCCGGCACGCCCGGGCGATTGTCTCGCCATCCCGCCCCGCGTCTCAACCGGGCACGTTCAATAACGACTATCAGCGCTTCCGTATGGTCGTTGAAAGGTAGTCGAAAGATGAGTCGATTACGAACCGCCGCATATCGGCATGAGCCGCTACGCGCCGATTCCCTTGCGCACCGCGTCGGTCACCTGGGCCACCACGCCATCGCGCCATTCGTCGGAGTCGCCATAGAAAGCACGCCACACAGCCTGCTTGATCAGTGCGCGCTGGTTCTCGTCCGCTTCAGGATGCACATGCAGCCAATGGTCGCCACGCAACGCATCAAGCACATCGGGCAGCGGCAGCGTGCCGAACTCCAGGGCGATGCCCGCGTAGTCGATCGTCGGCAGCGTCTGCGGCACAGCCGCCCACGCAAGCCCGGTCAGGTTGGCCGATGTCGACGAGCCGTCGTAGATCGACGTCACGCTGCCGCCCCAGATGGCCCGCGTCTTGTTCAACTGGCGGGCCTCGTCGGGCCCCATGTAGATCGCTTCGCCATAGCCCCACGGTCCCAGCCCCGTGTGCACATCGACCCATCGCAAAGTGGTCCGTCCGGCGCCAAAGCGGGCCAGGATACGCCGTAGCGTGTAGTTGCTCCACGTTGCCTGCTGACCGCCGAAGAACATGCCATCCGGGTCCTGATACTGCCCGGCACTGATCGCCGCCTGAAACCAGCCCATGCCCCGCTCCGTCACCCGCTTCATCAGCGCGGTGTGTTCGTCGCACGACGGTGGCCACTGGCTCGGCAGCAGCATCGGGGCAATCTCGGCATAGGCCGGATTGGCCGGCAGTGGCCGCTCGAAGTCCGCGAAATTGCGGTTCAGGTCAACGTTGTCCTCGTTGACGCGGCGCAGGTGGGAAAAGCCATAGGGATTAACCGCGTGGATGAACATCAGCGCGCAGCCGGCGCGGTGGCAGTCAGAATGCAGCCCCGTATCGGCAAGCATCGCCACCTGTGTGCCTGATCCGCAGAAGCCTTCCGCGCCGTGGGTGCCGGACGTCACCAGCAGCACGCGCGACGCATCGGCGGCCCCGACCCAGGCGACGTCCATCGCCAGGGCCTCGCCCTGGTTGCCTGTTTCAGTAGGATGGGGGAACTCGGTCAGCGTCGCACCACATGCGCGGGCGGCCGCCAGGAATTTCTGGCGGGCTTCGGCATAGCTGCGTGCGAAGTAGCGCGCAGTCTGACTGGCAGGCATGGCGGGAATGGCCTGGGCCGAGTGGGGATGCCCTCAATGTAACGCCAATCCGGCGTTTTTATCCAGCGGACGTCAGAACAGCTCCGTCGGACCGCCCTCCGACGGCCAGGCGCTGCGGAATGCGTGCGGGTGCATCACGATGCCGGCGGCGGCAATCTGCGCGGCAGACAGCACCAGATGTCTGGCCAGCCAGTCATGCAGGCTGCGCAGGAAACGTATCTGATCCACGCGGTTTGCCCCCGCGATCAGCCACTCTAGCTTGACGTGCGCCGTATAGACGTCGAGCAGATTCGTGCTTTTGAGCTTGGGCGGCGTGGCCTGGCTGCGTTCGATCGCCAGCACGCGCTGCACCTGCGCGTTCGTGAGCGTGCCGCCAGTAACGATCCGTTGATAAAGCTCATCGAGCGCGGGAAACAGGACTGTCGGCTGCACGCGCGGCACGGCAGCCACTTTCTCCATGCGCAGCACCACATAGCGCGTGGCCGCATTGCGGCGCGCCAACTCCTGTTCGGCCGCCGAGGGCTTGCGCCTCACCGGCGCGGGCAGATCGGCGTCGATTCGCTTCACCGCATCGCGCTCGGTATAGTCCGGGATCTGATCCAGCGCCTCTGGCACGGCCAGCACCTCGCACGCGCATTCCGGGCCGAATGGGTACTCGTGGCCATCCAGGCCGCGCAGGATATAGGCGTGACCTTCGGGAAAACCGTGGTGGCGGCCGCCTTTTGCGTTGCGCGCATGGCATCGCGTGCTGGCCGGATCGACGAAGTCCTTGCGAACGGGCGTCCAGCTCCCGTGCGTCGGATGGGTCATTGGAAGTCAGGCGAAATCGGGAACGGGCGCTATTGTCCCACTGTTTTCGCTCCGTTCTCCCGCGTTGCGGGAAAACGGGGAAAACAACTACTTCAGCATGAACGACATCGCCGAGCAGCAGTTCAGCATCCGCACCACAGCCTGCACGGTTGGCGCCGTGAATGTCAGCGTGACACCGTCGACCCGTTCGAACTCGGGCCATTGGCAGAACAGGTCGGCGTGGGCGGTGGTCGTCGTCTGCAGGCGGCAACTCACCGGCCCAGGCAGTTCGAAGCAACGTGCCTCGGCGTGGACGATCGCATCGCGCGTCACGGACTCGGCGGCCACTGCGATCGCTTCACGAGCGGCAGCGAGCGACAACGAGGTGCCACTGCCCTGCCCACCCGCAGTCTTGGTCTGCACGTAGCGCACCCATGGCATCAGCGGCTGCGTTTCCGCGATGAAGACGTCATCGCCGCTGGCCAGCATCACCGGCACGCCGAACTCGCCGGCCAATGCGGCGTAGATGCCCGCCTCGCCCAGCTCCAGCCCGTTGAGCCAGACGCGCGCGAATGCGCCGCTGTTGATCGTATGGGCCAGCACGCCACGGCTCTGCGCCCGGCCGTGATAGCCGATCATGAACACGCCGTCGCAATCCTGCTCGACGCCGGCCATCATGCTCAGATAGCGCGGCTTGCCCAGCACCAGTTGCGCGCGCGGGTCGATCTGATCCGGCAGCAGGTTGCGGAAGCCCCCGTGCGAATCGTTGACCAACACCTCGGTGGCACCGCCCGCGAATGCGCCCTGTACGGCGGCATTGGCCTCGGCCGTCATCCAGGCACGCGCGCGCTCGTACTCGCCATTCCCCGCGCGTGTCTGCTCGGCGTGGAATACGCCGGCCACGCCTTCGATGTCGGTGGAAACCAGAATCTTCATGCCATCAGTTCCTGCAACAGTTCTCGTAGTGCCCGACGGGTGTGCCCATCGCGGCCATGAACGGTTTCGCCATGCCAGAGCGCATTGACGATGGCCTGCTCCACGCTGTCAGCCGCGGCGCGAAACAGCGGGTCGAGCCGTGTTTCATGCACCATCTGCACGGCCGGCATCGGTACGTCGGCCAGATGCGGCACGGTGTACGCCGTCGAGAACGCCAGCGCGATATCGCCAGAGCCATGGCCGAATACGGAACCGGTTCGCGCCAGCCCCGCGCCGGCGCGCAGCGAAAGCCGGCCAAGCTGCCGCGCGTCGAGCGGTGCGTCGGTGGCCACGATCATGATGATCGATCCCTTTTCCGGGACGATCTCCTGCCTCAGTTGGGCGGCCAGCGCCGCGCCCAGCGGCCTGCCACCATAGATCAGGGAATCCGCCGTGCCGAAGTTCGACAACACCAGCGCGCCAACCGTGTAGCCGCCCGCAACGCGCGATGCGGTGCCGATACCACCCTTGACGCCGAACGATGACATGCCCCGCCCCGCGCCCACCGCGCCTTGCGCGACATCCACGCTCGCGGCCGCCAGGGCGCTGTCGTAGTGCATCCCCTGGACCGCCATCGCCTGGATATCGTTCAGGTAGCCATCATTGCACTCGAACACGAGCGGATTGACGGTGGGCCAGGCGCGGCCGATCTCGGGGTTCTCGGCAATGGCCGCGCGGATCTGCGCCTGTGCCAGTGCGCCAACCGAGAAGGTGTTGGTCAGCGCGATCGGCGTTTCCAGCACGCCGAGTTCGTCGACCTGCACCAGGCCGATGCTCTTGCCGAATCCGTTCAGCACGGTGGCCGCCGCGGGCACCTTCTCGCGGTAGGCATTGCCCGCGTGCGGGCGAATCACCGTCACCCCGGTCTGGCAAGCCCCGTCAGCCAGCGTGCAGTGGCCGACGGTCACGCCAGCCACGTCGGTGATCGCATTGCGAGGGCCCGGCGGCAACGTGCCAATCACGGGGAGATCCATCATCGTGCTCGATTTGTGTTCAATGCGTGCTGAAGGTGCCATCAACGCCGGTCGATCTTCGGATCGAGCGCATCGCGCAGGCCATCGCCCAGCAGGTTGAATGCCAGCACGGTCAGGAAGATCGCCAGGCTCGGGAAAATCGCCACGTGGGGCGCGGTCACCATGTCAGCGCGCGCCTCGTTCAGCATCGCGCCCCACTCGGGCGTGGGCGGTTGCGCGCCAAGGCCCAGGAACGACAGGCCAGCCGCCGTGATAATCGACGTGCCGATCCGCATCGAGAAGTACACCACGATCGACGACACGGTACCGGGCAGGATATGCCGCATCAGGATCGTCCAGTCGGATGCGCCAATACTGCGTGCCGCTTCCACGTACGTGAGCCGCTTGAGCATCAGCGTGTTGCCCCGCACAAGGCGCGCGAAGGCTGGAATGCTGAACACCGCCACTGCGAAGATCACGTTGACCATGCCATTGCCCAGGATCGCGACGATGGCGATCGCAAGCAGGATGCCCGGGAACGCGAACAGCACGTCACAGATGCGCGTGACGATGCGGTCCCACCAGCCCTCGTAGTAGCCGGCCAGCAGGCCCAGCACCGTGCCGATGACCGCGCCGATGATCACCGAGAAGAAGCCGGCCGCCAGCGAAATGCGCGTGCCGGCCAGGATGCGGCTGAAGATGTCGCGCCCGAGCGAGTCAACGCCCATCCAGTGCGCGGACGACGGGCCTGCGTTGAGCGCGTCGTAGTCGAAGAAGTTCTCGGGATCGTACGGGACGATGTGCGGCGCCAGAATCGCGACCACCACCAGCAGCAGCACGAACGCGCCTGCGGCCAGTGCGAGATGCTGCTTGCGGAACTTGCGCCAGAACTCGGTCCAGGGCGTGCGGACGGCCTCCGGGACGCTAGCGGCCTCGGGAGTGGCGGGCGTGGAAATATCGGACATGCCAGCCTCCTTATTTGTAGCGGATGGTGGGGTTGATCACGGTGTACAGCACGTCCACCACCAGGTTGATCAGGATGAATTCGAGCGAGAACAGCAGCACCTCGGCCTGGATCACCGGGTAGTCGCGCATCTCCACGGCATCCACCAGCAGGCGGCCGAGGCCGGGCCAGTTGAACACCTTCTCGACGAGGATCGAGCCGCCCAGCAGAAAGCCGAACTGCAGGCCCATCATCGTCACGACGGGAATCATTGCGTTGCGCAGCGTATGCTTGATCACGACCACGGTCTCGCGCACGCCCTTGGCGCGTGCGGTACGGACGAAGTCCTCCTGCAGCACCTCGATGAACGATGCGCGCGTGAATCGCGCCATCACGGCGGCCACGGCCGCGCCGAGCGTCAGCGACGGCAGGATGTAGTGCTTCCAGCTATCGGCGCCGATCGACGGCAGCCAGCCGAGCTGCACCGAAAACACTTCCATCAGCAGCATCCCCAGCGCGAAGGCCGGGAACGAGATACCCGACACCGCCAGCGTCATGCCCAGGCGGTCCGGCCACTGATTCCGCCACACGGCGGAGCAGATGCCGATGGTCATGCCGAAGATGACGGCCCAGGCCATCGACGCGATCGTCAGGTACAACGTGGGCAGGAAGCGATCGCCGATTTCTTCCGAAACGGGCCGCTTGGTGCGCAGCGAGGTACCGAAGTCCCCCCGCAGGGCGTTCGAGAAGTAACGCACGAACTGCTCCGGCATCGGGCGATCGAGCCCGAGGTCCTTGCGCACGAGTTCCACGGTGTCCGCGTCGGCCTCCGGGCCCGCGGCCAGCCGCGCCGGATCGCCGGGCAGCAGATGGACGAACAGGAATACCAGCACCGCCACGATCAGCATGGTGGGTATCACGCCCAGAAGTCGTTTAAGGAAGTAGTTCAGCATCAGGCAACGGAAAATTGAGGACCGCCGGCCGCCCGCCCTCAACCCCGCGTATACGGGCAGGCAGCCACACGGCTTACTGCATACAGCTTGTTATTGGTACTGCGATACCGCGACTTGCAACCACTCTTACTGCGTTACTGCTTTACTGCGGTACTAGCCCCTCTCACCATGCATGGGGGAGGGGCAAACACCGAAGACATGCCAACCGCTTACTGCTTGATATCGATCTCGTCGAAGTTGAACGAGCCGTCGGGCATCACGTAGGCACCAGTCAGGCGCTTCGAACGCGCGTACAGCACCTTCTCGGTCACCAGGAAGGCCCACGGCGCGTCCTTCCAGATTTGTTCCTGGGCGTCCTTGTAGAGCTTGGCCTTCTCGGCGCGATCGGTCGTGCGCAGCGCGTTGGCGATATCGGCATCGACCTGGTCGTTCTTGTAGTAGGCCGTGTTCAGCAGCTTCGGCGGCATCGCTTCCGAAGCCAGCAGCGGACGCAGCGCCCAGTCCGACTCACCGGTCGACGACGACCAGCCCACGTAGTACATGCGCACGCCGGCGTCCTCGGGCTTGGCCACGGACTCCACGCGTTCCACGCGCTGGCCAGCTTCCAGTGCCAGCACCTGCGCCTTGATGCCCACCTGCTGCAGTTGCTGCTGCACGAACTGGATCACCTTCTGCGCGGTGGTGTGGTTATAGGCCGACCACAGCGTGGTTTCGAAGCCGTTCGGGTAGCCGGCTTCCTTGAGCAGTTCGCGCGCCTTGGCCGGGTTGTACGGCCACGGGCCCAGCTTCTCGGCGTAGTCCACGCCCGGAGGCACCACGCCGGCCGACGGTACGGCGTATCCGGCGAACGCCACCTTGGCCAGCGCCTCCTTGTTGATCGCGTAGTTGATCGCCTGGCGCACCTTGGGGTCGTTGAACGGCTTGACCATCGTGTTCAGCGACAGGTAGCGCTGAATGATCGACGGCCCGTCGATCAAGTCCACCTTCGGGCTGGCCTTGAGCACCGCGGCCTGCTCGAACGGAATGCTGAACGCGAAGTCGGCCTCGCCGGTCTGCATCACGGCCGAGCGCGTGTTGTTGTCGACCACGGGCTTCCAGGTGATCGTGTCGATCTTCGGATAGCCGGTCTTCCAGTAGCCCGCGAACTTCTTGCCCTTCAGGTAATCGGTCTGCTTCCATTCCACGAACTCGAACGGACCGGTGCCCACGGGGTGGAAGGCAATCTCCTTGCCGTACTTCTTCAGCGCGGTCGGGCTGATCATCACCGCCGACGGGTGGGCCAGCACGTTGATGAACGGCGAGAACGGCTCCTTGAGCGTGATGCGCACCGTGTTCGGGTCCACCACGTCGGTCTTGGCCACACGGTTGAACAGCGTGTAGCGCTTGAGCTTGTTGGCCGGATCGGTCACGCGGTCCAGATTGGCCTTGACGGCGGTCGCGTCGAACGTGGTGCCGTCGTGGAACTTCACGCCCTTCTTGAGCTTGATCGTGTAGACCAGGCCATCCTTGCTGACGTCGTAGCTCTCGGCCAGCACGTTGACCAGCTTCATGTCCTTGTCGAAGCCGAACAGGCCCTGGTAGAACGACTTCACCGCCGCCTGCGACAGCGTGTCGTTCGCGTCGTACGGGTCCAGCGTGGTGAAGGTGGAGTACACGGCCATCACCGCGTCCTTGGCGGCGAATGCCGGCGCGGCGGCCATCATGCCCATGGCGCCCACTACGGTGGCGCCTGCCATCAGGCGGAACGAAACCTTGCGGTCAGACATCTTCACTTCTCCTTGAGGAAAACGAACTTCAGTAGGCGCCGCCGACGGCGTGCCGGGCTACGTAATGTCCGTGCGCGCCACTGCCGGCCACGGCAACCAGCGGCTGGACCACTGGCTCGTCGCCAACCGCGCGGATCGGGCTGGGAATCTCGTCGGAAAGCGGTTCGCGCTTCATGTGGCGTCGGGCAGGATCGGCGATTGGCACCGCCGACATCAGCTTCTTCGTGTACGGGTGCTGCGGGTTCTCGAAGATGGCGCGACGCGGGCCAATCTCGACAATCTGGCCCAGATACATCACGGCCACGCGGTGGCTTACGCGCTCCACCACGGCCATGTCGTGCGAGATGAACAGGAAGGCCACGCCCAGCTCGCGCTGCAGGCCGAGCATCAGGTTGACGATCTGCGCCTGGATCGACACGTCGAGCGCCGACACCGACTCGTCAGCGACGACCACCTTCGGGTTCAGCGCCAGGGCGCGCGCGATGCAGATCCGTTGGCGCTGGCCGCCCGAGAACTCGTGCGGATAGCGCGATGCGTGCGCGGCGGTCAGGCCCACCTTTTCGAGCAGCCAGGCAACTCGCGCCTCGGCTTCCTTGCCGCTGGCCACCTTGTGCACCAGCAGCGGCTCCATGATCGAGTAGCCGACCGGCACACGCGGGTCCAGCGACGCAAACGGGTCCTGGAAGATGAACTGGATATTGCGGCGCAGCGCCTGAAGCGCCGGCCCCTGCATCTGGCTGATGTTCTGGCCTGCGAACTCGATCGTGCCGCTCTGCGAATCGACCAGCCGCAACAGCGAACGCCCCGTGGTCGACTTGCCGCAGCCCGACTCGCCAACCAGCGCCAGCGTCTCTCCCGGGTAGAGATCGAAGCTGACCTGCTCCACCGCGTGAACGCGGCGCGTGACCTTGCCGAACAGACCGCCTGGCACATCGAAGCGCGTCACCAGGTCGCGTACGCGCAGGATCGGCGCCGCGCCTGCCGGAATGGTGTCCTGCGGCGCTTCCTCGACCACCTTGTCGGTATCGCTCATCTGCACCAGCGGGAAACGGGCCGGCAGATCGGTGCCGGCCATCGCGCCAAGCTTCGGCACGGCCGACAGCAGCGCGCGCGTGTACGGATGGGCCGGCGCGTGGAACACCTGGTCTGACGTGCCCTCCTCCACCTTTTCGCCCCGGTACATCACCAGCACACGATCGGCCACCTCGGCCACCACGCCCATATCGTGCGTGATGAAAACCACGCCCATGTTCATCTCCGCCTGGAGATTGCGGATGAGCTGCAGGATCTCAGCCTGGATCGTCACGTCGAGCGCAGTGGTCGGCTCGTCCGCGATCAGCAAACCCGGCTTGCAGGACAGCGCCATCGCGATCATTACGCGCTGCCGCATGCCGCCCGAGAGCTGATGCGGGAAGCGGTCGAGCACGCGTCGTGCTTCCGGAATGCGCACCAGTTCCAGCATACGCAGCGCCTCGGCACGGGCCGCGGCCTTGTTCTTGCCCTGGTGCAGGCGAATCGACTCCGCGATCTGCTCGCCGACCGGAAACACCGGGTTCAGTGAGGTCATCGGCTCCTGGAAGATCATCGCCACATCCGCGCCGCGCACCTTGCGCAACGTCGATTCGCCGGCATTGGCCAGATCGAGCACCTCACCATTGCGCCGGCGCAGCGCCATGGCGCCATTGGCGATCTTGCCGCCGCCGTGCTCCACCAGGCGCATCAACGCCAGCGACGTCACCGACTTGCCCGAGCCCGACTCGCCAACCACGGCCAGCGTTTCGCCACGGTCGACATGGAACGACAGGTTGCGCACGGCCTCGACGGTACGCTCCGAGGTGGCGAAGCGCACGGTGAGGTTGTCGACGGCCACCACGCGTTCGGGCGGCAGCACGATGCCTTGTTTCGAAACGGTCTTCGCCATATCAGCCGTAGATCCAGACAGTGGCCGGCGCGCCAACGCGCGCCACGCCTCGGTACATGCCTTCCGTGTTGAACGGCAGCGTGACGTTGCCCGCACGGTCCACCGCGATCAGGCCGCCGCGGCCGCCAATCGCGGGAAGCTTTTCCATCACCACCCGGCGCGCCGATTCCTCGAGCGACAGCCCGGCGTAGCGCATTTGCGCCGAGACGTCGAACGCGGCCACGGTGCGGATGAACATCTCGCCCGTGCCCGTGGCCGAGACTGCCGCGACATCGTCCGCGTAGCAGCCGGCCCCAACGATCGGGGTATCGCCCACGCGGCCCACCTGCTTGTTGGTGACGCCGCCGGTCGACGTGGCCGCAGCGAGGTTGCCAGCGGCATCGCAGGCCACCGCGCCAACCGTGCCGAACTTGTTGTCGGGATCGATCGGATCGGCAGCCCCCGCCCTGGCGGCCAGTGCAGCCGCGTCGTGGTCGAGCAGCGCCATGCCGGTGCTGGCTTGCGCGCGCACCCATTGATCGTGGCGGGCCTGCGTGAAGTAGTACTCGGGCCCGACCAGTTCCAGCCCCTGGGCTTCGGCAAACGCCTCGGCGCCCTCGGCGGCAAACAGCACATGCTCGCTGCGTTCCAGCACGGCACGCGCGGCCAGCACCGGGTTGCGCAAGCGCTTGACGCAGGCCACGGCGCCGGCGCCCAGCGTCTGGCCATCCATGATTGCCGCGTCGAGTTCGAAAGTGCCGGCATGGGTCAGCACGGCACCCCGGCCGGCGTTGAACAGCGGACAGTCTTCGAGCAGGCGCACCGCTTCGGTGACCGCGTCGAGCGCGCTGCCGCCGTCGGCCAGCACGCGCTGACCAGCGAGCAGTACCTGCTCGAGCGCGGCGGCGTACTCGCGTTCGCGCTCGGCATTCATCGCGGCACGGGTGATCGTGCCCGCGCCACCGTGGATGGCGATAACAGCTTGAGGCATGGGGTCCTTCTACTTCGGTCGGGGATCAGTCGGATGATTTCGGGGCTATCCGGCCACCACGCGCGTCAGGCGCGCCGTGAAGCCAGGGCAGCAGGAATTCGGTCATTTCGGCGGCCGCCTTGACCGACCGCGCGGACCGGTGCGCCACGGCGCCGCACAGCGCCTCGATCAGCGCCAGAACCGTGGCATCGGAATTGGCGGAGAACCGGTATCCAGTATTGGCGTAGAGCGTGTAGTCAGCCAGCGGTGCCAGCGGCGATGCCGGGCCATCGGTCAGTGCCATCAATCGGCCACCGTGCTCCTTGACGCGCTGGGCCAGCATGATCGTGTCAGTCACGTAGCGCGGAAAGGCGATGGCGATGACCAGATCCTGCGGTTGCAGCTTAAACAGTTGCCGTCCCGCATGGGATGCGCCACCCGAATTGGACACCGACGTGACCATGCGGCAATGCATCTCCAGACCGTGCTGCAGCAGCCCGGCCAGGAATCCGCTGGCGCCAAAACCCATCACGTAGACACGTTCCGCCTCCAGGATCGCCGACACCGCACGCTCGCAGGCTTCGGGGTCCAGCGCGCGACGCGTGGCTTCCAGGTTACGGATGCCGTCCTCGAGCGAGGCCGCGAACACCTCCGCCGCCGTGGTGGGGCGCGCCAGTTCGTCGCGCAATCGCTCCACCGGGGCCAGCGTGGCCTCGAAGCCGCGTACGAGTTCGGTGCGGAACTGCGGATAGCCTTCGAATCCCAGCGCGCGCGCAAAACGGTTGGCCGTAGCCACCGATACGTCCACGGCCGTGGCGAACTCGTCGATCCGCATCGTGGCGGCGCGGAACGGGTTCTCCAGGACGTACTGCGCCATGCGCTGGTGCGCGGGCGTCAACGTTGGCAAGGCGCGTGCAATACGCTCGGAAATTAGCTGGCCGTCTGGCATCTCGGGACTACAGGATCCATTCAAAACCGCGCGAATCAGCGCGAAACAATGATTGGCGCACCAGGACCGGCATCGCGCTTTGATGAAAAAGCACTTTCCCGGTGCAGCCGTCTATGTAAATAAATTTACACGCAATTGCCGTACCAGGAGAGTGAAAAGTGGCCGATTAGGGGTAATCCCTCAGAACAAGCGGCCGAACATAGCCAGCAGCGACAGTCTTTAGATGCCGGCGCGATACAATGCCGGCCTGCCGAAAAACCGTTTCCAGCTTTAGCCTCCCGTCTCCTCCGTGATCCGAATCGACCAGCTTGTCCTCCAGCGCGGCACCAAGGTGCTGTTCGACCACACCAGCGTGACGCTCAACCCGGGCGAGCGCGTCGGCCTTGTCGGCGCCAACGGCAGTGGCAAGTCCACGCTGTTTTCCATGCTGCGCGGCGAACTGCACGCCGATGGCGGCGACGTCTTCCTGCCCGCCCAGTGGCGCATTGCCCATGTGGCGCAGGAGACGCCCGCGGTAGCCCGCTCCGCCGTGGACTATGTGGTCGATGGCGATGCCCGCCTGCGCGAGATCGAGGCTCGGATCGCCGCCGCCCAAGCCAGCGGCGATGGCTCAGCCGAAGGCGAAGCCCATGCAGCCTATGCCGACGCCGACGGCTACACCGCCGCCGCGCGCGCGGAAGCGCTGTTGCTGGGCTTGGGCTTCACGCTGCCGCAGGTGTCGCAGCCCGTGGCATCGTTCTCGGGCGGCTGGCGAATGCGCCTGAACCTGGCGCAGGCGCTGATGTGCCCGTCGGACCTGCTGCTGCTTGACGAACCGACCAACCACCTGGACCTCGACGCCATCGTCTGGCTCGAAGACTGGCTTGCGCGCTACCCCGGCACGCTGGTGATGATCTCGCACGATCGCGAATTCCTCGACGCGATCTGCAACGTCACGGTGCATATCGAGAACCAGCAACTGAAGCGTTACGGCGGCAACTACACGCAGTTCGAAACGATGCGGCTGCAGCAGATGGCGCAGCAGCAGTCGGCCTACGCGCGCCAGCAGAAGGAAATCGCGCACCTGGAGTCGTTCATCAACCGCTTCAAGGCCAAGGCCACCAAGGCACGCCAGGCGCAAAGCCGGGTGAAGGCGCTGGAAAAGATGGAGCGGCTGGCGCCGGTGCACGTGGCAGCCGGCTTCGCTTTCGAGTTCCGCGAGCCCGATTCGGCGCCGAACCCGATGATGGTGCTGGAAGGTGTGGACTGCGGCTATGCCGAGGCCGACCCGCCCGTCACGATCCTGCACAACCTTGCACTGTCGATCCAGAACGGCCAGCGCATCGGTCTGCTGGGCGCGAACGGCCAGGGCAAGTCGACGCTGGTGAAGACGCTGGCCGGCACGCAGGCGCCGCTGAACGGCACCGTCCGGCTGGGCAAGGGTCTCGTGATCGGCTACTTCGCCCAGCACCAGCTGGAAACGCTGCGCGACCACGATTCGCCGCTCCAGCATCTGGCGCGGCTGGCGCCGGACGTGCGCGAGCAAGAACTGCGCGACTTCCTGGGCAGCTTCAATTTCCGCGGTGACATGGCGACGTCGCCGATCGAACCGTTCTCGGGCGGCGAGAAGGCCCGGCTGGCGCTGTCCCTGATCGTCTGGCAAAAGCCGAATCTGCTGCTGCTTGACGAACCGACCAACCACCTGGACCTCGACACCCGCGAAGCGCTGACGATGGCGCTGGCCCAGTTCGAAGGCACGCTGATCCTGGTCTCGCACGACCGACATCTGCTGCGCGCCACCTCGGACCAGTTCATGCTCGTGGCCGAGGGCACGATCCGCCCGTTCGATGGCGATCTGGACGACTACCGCGACTGGCTGCTGCAACAGGCGGCCGCCAAGCGCAACGCGGCCACGGCCGCGCACGCCGCCGAAGCCGCGCCCGTGGTCAACCGGAAGGACCAGCGCCGCGCAGAAGCTGACGAGCGCCAGCGCCTGTCGGTACTGCGCAAGCCGCTGACGAAGGAACTGGAAAAGGTGGAAAAGCGGATGTCGGTGCTACAAGCCGACAAGACCACGATCGACACGTTCATGGCCGACGCGTCGAGCTACGACGACGCCAACAAGACGAAGCTGAAGGACATGCTCAAGCGCCAGGGCGAAGTCACCGGCGAACTCGAACAACTGGAGGAACGCTGGCTCGAACTGCAGGAGCAGATCGAGCAGATCGCCTGAGGCAACTCAATCGACCTGAAGCTTGCACCCCTCTCACGCACGCGGGAAAGGGGGCAAGAGGGCCACGATGGCCAAAAACCACGCCGCTCAGCGGAAATGCTTCTCGCGGCGAATCAGCCCGACGGCAAGCGTCAGCGTCAGAATCAGCAGCCAGATCAGCGACCACGCCGGAATCGAAAGGCCCAGGATGGGCGGCGTGGGTGCCGTGCACAGACCATCCGAATAGAACACCTGCGGCAGCAGCTTGGCCGTGGGCAGCGAGTTGACCCAGTTCTCCAGCGGGTCGATGCCGCAGGACGCCTTCGGGTTCATCAACAACGCCACCTGGTAGCCCGCCACGGCAATGCCGCCCACGCCGGAAAGCATCCCCAGGCCCTGCCAAAGCGTGCGCGTGTTCTGCGCGATGACCGCCAGCAACGAAAAGATACCGATACCAATGAATGCGAAGCGCTGCATGATGCAGAGCGGGCACGGTTGCAGGTTCTCCGCGTACTGCATATACAGCGCGGCACCGACCATCGCAAAGGAGACGATGGCGATCAGCAGGAAATAGGTTCGGGAATTGGCTTGCATGGGCATTGGGTGCGAATTTGCTTCGACGCGATTATTACCCATTTTCATCGATATCCCCATTGCGCCCCGGCAACCGGCCTCGCCGGCAGCTGTGGCGGATTGCCGCATCGACCCGATTCGGCATTGACCAGGTGCCCGCGCATGGTCCGCCGTCAAGCGTGGCCGGCCTTTGTGTCGCACTCGCCACACCCCACCAAAGTGGGGAACAGCATCATCGTCACGTGAATATCCTCTCGGATCGGCGAACGCAAGAAATCCAATAAGACAGCCGGACTCGCCATCCGGTACTCAGGGAAATCAAATCAAATGGGAATTCAAGAGACGTTGCGCGGGCGTGGCTCGCGCATCTGGACGCCCGTGCTCGGCGTCATGACGGTTGCGGTGATGGCGGCATGTGGTGGTGGCGGCGATAGCGGCAGCAACGGTGGCAGCAATGGCGGCGGCAGCCAGCCAGCCGCGACGGTGCAAGGCACTGCGGCATCCGGTGCATTCATGGGCGGCGCGCAGGTCACCATGTTCGATGCCGATGGCAAGACCGTCGGCACCCGCCTCGCCGACGCAAACGGACGGTACAGCTTCGACGTATCCGGCTTCCGCGCGCCGTTCGCCCTGCTGGCAACCGGCACGGCCGGTGGCGAGACCGTGACCTATGTGTCCGTGCTGCCAACCAAACCCGCGAGCGGCTCCACGGTCACGGCCAACGTAACACCGCTGACCACCGCGCTTGCGGCATTGCTCGCCGGCGGCAATCCGGTTGACCTGACCAGCGCCAGCGCGCTCAACAGCAAGGTCAGCAGCGCCGGCGTGCAGCAAGCCACGGCCGCCCTGCGTGCCGTGCTGGCCAATGTCGCTACCAGCGCCGGAATGAACGCCGGAAGCTTCGACCCGGTCTCCACCCCGCTCACCACCGAGGGCCAGGGCGCCGACGCGGTCATCGACCTCGTCCACGTGACCCTGACCGCCAACGGCGTCAAGCTGGCATCCCGGGGGGCGCAACTCACGGGCGGTTCCATTCCGGAAGCCGTGCTCGACGCCAGCGCATTGACCAAGCCGCCCGCCGCGCTGCCCACGCCAACGGCCTCAACCAATGCCCGCACGTTCGAAGCAATCCGCGCGAACCTGCAAGCCTGCTTCGCCGCCGCGCCGGCCGCACGTGCCAGCGCCACCGCGCTGCTCACGGCGTGCGCGCCGGCATTCGCCAGCGACTATCTGAACAACAGCTATTCGGCAGCCGTCGATTTCTCCGCCCTGTTCTCGTCGACCGACATGAACGGCGCCGTCTTCCAGGCCCCGGTCGTGCTGTTCAACGGCAAGGCCGATAGCGGCGAGGCCACGGCATTCGTGCGCTTCCCGTTCGTGCGTGCCGACGGCAGCACGTCGCAGTTCACCCGCCGCGTGACCAACCGCGCCGGCACGTGGACGATGACCGGCAACCAGCGCCAGTACGAAGCTGCCGTCACGCGCCGCATCAGCAAGGTGATCGAGCGCAATCCGGGTGCGGGCATCGCTTCGCGCTATGAAACCAGTCTGCGCGTGTTGCTAAATCCGCAGACCGGCCTCGGCTACAAGGCGCAGCTCGTGCGCGTCACGGGCCCCGGCCTGCCCAGCGCGGGTGTCGTGCTGGCCCGTTCGCGCGTATGCGGCTCAAGCGCCAACCTCGTGATCCAGAACCTGAACGGCTCGCTGACGTATGCCGCCAACGACCCCGTGGCGCCCAACGCGGTCATCGGCAGTTCAGGACAGTCCAGCAGCACCGTGGTGCTGGCCGCGACGCCGCTGAAAGCTGGAGACGCGCTGACTTGGTCGTCGCTGAGTTCGGGCGCCAACACCTATGCGTCGGCGCCGCTGTCCGACAACGACATCGCCGCGATCCCGACCTTCGCCAGCTACACGTTCGACGTCTGGTATCTGAACAACGATCTGTCCTACAAGACCGCTCTGCCGGCCTCGCCGGACGACTCGTTCACCGTGACGTCGTCGGGCGGCGTGCTGATGCCGTCTGTCATCGCGCGCCAGACCTGGAACGAGATCGCGGAAGGCAGCCTTGATTTCGTGACGACGGGCGGCGGCAAGACCGGCGCCCAGACCACGGTCGATGTGAACTGGACACAGAACGCCGAGCCCGTGGACCGCGCCCTCGCCTTCGGCCGCCAGTTCGCCGCCGCAGTTGCGCCCGCGCCCGCAGCAGGCGATCGCACGTTCATCCAGACCAACGTGCCGTCGTACCTGCAGCGCTCCGTCACGGTCAGCACCGCCAAGCAGGGCTCCAGCGCGTTCGTTAGCTGCAACGGCGCAACGTTCCCGACCTTCGCTTCGGCCGGAGACCAGCGCACCGTCGAACTCCGCTCGACCACGGGCGACGATACCCAGAAGTTCGTGCGGGTGGTGGGTACCTACCGCTGATCCGGCAGCGCAGGCGCCAGCGACGGCGCCAATGAAAAAGCCCCGCTTCGGCGGGGCTTTTTTTCCTTCCACGTCAGTCCAGATGCCTGACCCGGTCGATGGCCTGTTCCAGCCGGTCCACCGCGATGACCTCCAGTCCATCGATCCGCTGCTTGGGCGCGTTGGCCTTTGGGATCACCGCCATCGTGAAGCCAAGCTTGGCGGCTTCCTTGAGCCGCTCCTGTCCGCGCGGGCTCGGGCGGATTTCTCCCGCCAGGCCCACCTCGCCGAACACCACCAGGCCGCGAGGCAGCGGCTTGTTGCGCATCGACGAATGGATCGACAGCAGCACGGCCAGGTCGGCGGCCGGCTCGGTGATCTTGACCCCTCCCACCGCGTTCAGGAAGACGTCCTGGTCGAAGCACGCGATGCCCGCGTGACGATGCAGCACGGCCAGCAGCATCGCCAGCCGGTTCTGTTCCAGGCCCACGGCCAGCCGGCGCGGATTCGGCACGTTGGCGGTGTCGACCAGCGCCTGCACTTCGACCAGCAATGGCCGCGTGCCCTCCTGGGTCACCAGCACACAGGAACCGGCCACCTGCTCCTCATGCTGGGAAAGAAACAGCGCCGACGGATTGCTGATGCCGCGCAGGCCGCGCTCGGTCATCGCGAATACACCGAGTTCGTTGACCGCGCCGAAGCGGTTCTTGAACGCCCGGATCAAGCGGTGCGAGGAATGGGTGTCCCCCTCGAAGTACAGCACCGTGTCCACGATGTGTTCGAGCACGCGCGGGCCGGCCAGGCTGCCTTCCTTGGTCACGTGGCCGACCAGGATGATCGTGATGCCGGTACTCTTGGCGATCCGCGTCAGTTGCGCCGCGCATTCGCGTACCTGGGCCACGGAGCCCGGCGCGGACGTCAGCGCCTCCGAGTAAACCGTCTGGATCGAGTCGATCACGGCCACCTCGGGCTTGTCGGCCTCGAGCGTGGCCTGGATCTTCTCCAACTGAATCTCGGGCAGCAGGCCGAGCGTGGCGGCCTCCACGCCCAGGCGATGGGCGCGCAGCGCGATCTGGGCGGCGGATTCCTCGCCGCTCACATAGAGCACGCGCCGGCTGGCCGACAGGTTGGCCAGCGTCTGCAGCAGCAGGGTCGATTTACCGATGCCGGGGTCCCCGCCGATCAGCACCACCCCACCCGCCACCAGGCCGCCGCCAAGCACGCGGTCGAATTCGTCGATACCGGTCGAGAAGCGTGGCACATCGGCCGCCTCGATCTCCGACAGCTTGCGCACCACAGCGGACGTCGCCAGCGGCTGGAAACGGCGTGCCGCGGACGACCCCGAATCCGCGACCGTTTCCACCAGCGTGTTCCAGGCGTTGCACTGTGGGCACTGGCCCGCCCATCGCGGCGTGGTGCCACCGCACTCGGTGCATGTGTATACCGTCTTGGTCTTGGCCATTTATACGGCGTCGGCGGTGGTCAACGTGGCAACGGAAGTCGGCACGCGCGGCGCCAGCGCGCACATTAGTTCATAGCCAACCGTGCCGCTGGCGGCGGCCACGTCGTCGATTGGCAGACCATGGCCCCAGAGCGTGACCGGCGTGCCTACCTTGGCCTTCGGGCAGGGGGTCAGGTCGACGCAGATCATGTCCATCGACACCCGCCCCACCAATTGCGTGCGCACGCCGTCGACCAGCACCGGCGCGCGGCGCTCGCCCCAGCCCACCGCGTGGCGTGGGTAGCCGTCGGCGTAGCCGCACGCCACCACCCCGACCCGCATCGCGCGGTCGGCGGTAAACATGGAGCCATAGCCGACCGTATCGCCTGGTTGCAGATCCTGTATGCCGATCAGCTCGCTATGGAGAGACATCGCCGGTTGCAGCCCGGTCTCTGCGATATCGGACGACACCCCCGTGGGCGATCCGCCGTAGAGGATGATGCCGGGGCGCACCCAGTTGTGGTGTGCCTGCGGATGCCAGAGCACGGCGGCCGAGTTGGCCATGCTGACCTCCCCCGGCAGGTTGGCCGTGGCGGCTTCGAAGGCTTCCACCTGATGCGCAATGCCGCGCTGGCTGTCGGCATCGGAAAAGTGCGTCATGTGGACGATGCTGCCGATGCAGGACATGGTCCGGGCCCGTTCCCAGGCGGCGCGGTACTGCGCCGGACGGAAGCCCAGGCGGTTCATGCCGGTATTCAGCTTGAGCTGGATCGCCAGCGGCCCCTTGGGGCGGGCCAGCTCAAGCATCCGCAACTGCTCCTCGCAGTGCACGGCGGTGGTCAGGCGGTATTGCTCGAGCAGCGGTACATCCTGCGCCTGGAAGATGCCTTCGAGCAGCAGGATCGGGCCCTGCCACCCAAGGTCGCGCAACAGCACGGCTTCCGAGAGATCGAGCAGGCCAAACCCGTCGGCGGCCTTGAGGCCGGCAAAGACTCGGCGGATGCCGTGGCCGTAGGCGTTGGCCTTGACCACCGCCCAGATGCGGGATGCGGGTGCTTGGCGACGCACCACCTCAAGATTGTTGGCCAGCGCGGGCTGGTGGATGACGGCTTGAATGGGTCGTGGCATGGAATAAACAACTTGGGCCGGCTGCCAGATCGGTCTTGCACCATTTCAGGGAAGACCCGGTCAGCAACCTGCGGGATTCGTGCGTTGATGGGGACACCGGGCGGTGGTGGATGGCCGGCAGAAACGCCGGCCTGCGGCTCTCGCATCGCGCAGTCGATATTTGAACACAATCGGACGAAAATTCCGGGAATCCAAGCGGCGACATGCTGTCCAATGCGCGTTTCCCTGTGTGCTGAAATGTCGCGGTTTCGTGATATAAAGCCGGACGCTCCGGCAATGTTTTAAAAGAGAAGCAATATGTCAATGACGGTCAGGCAGGCGGCAAAACACGCGAATGTTGCGAAACCGCCCCACTTTGACAAAGCTGGAGCGACAGGTTCCCTGCAAGCCGCGGCGCTGCCTGCTGGCGGGCATTTGTCCGCCCAGGCGGGCTTCCGCGATGGAGACAAAGTCGAAGGTATGAAGAAGGGTTTCTACACGATCATGGCCGCGCAGTTTTTTTCGTCGCTGGCCGACAATGCGCTGCTCATTGCCGCCATTGCCCTTCTCACTGAATTGCATTCCCCGCAGTGGATGACTCCGCTGCTCAAGCTGTTCTTCGTGCTGTCCTATGTGGTGCTGGCTGCCTTTGTGGGCGCCTTCGCGGACTCGATGCCCAAGGGCAAGGTTATGGCGATCACCAACACGATCAAGATAGTCGGGTGCGCCATCATGATGTTCGGGCTGCACCCGCTGCTGGCCTACGGGATCGTCGGGTTCGGTGCAGCGGCCTATTCGCCGGCCAAGTACGGCATCCTGACCGAACTGCTGCCCCCCGAGAAACTGGTCATGGCGAACGGGTGGATCGAAGGCCTCACCGTGGGCTCGATCATCCTGGGCACCGTAGTGGGCGGCGCGCTGATCTCGGTTCACGTCTCCACCATTCTGCTGCACTTCGACATGCCGTACATCGACACCGGCATCAATACGCCGGCCGAAGCGGCGATGGTGGTGATCATGTTCTTCTACGTGATCGCGTCGATTTTCAACCTGTTCATTCCGGACACCGGCGCCCGCTATCCCCAGCAGGAGAAGAACCCGGTCAAGCTGATCGCGGAGTTCGGCGACTGCTTTATCGCGCTCTGGCGCGACAAGCTCGGCCAGATCTCGCTGGCGGTCACCACCCTGTTCTGGGGCGTGGGCGCCACGCTGCAGTTCATCGTGCTCAAATGGGCGGAAAAGTCACTCGGCCTGAACCTGTCGCAGGGCGCGCTGCTGCAAGCCGTAGTGGCCGTGGGCGTGGCCGTGGGCGCGATCATGGCTGCGGCAAGGATTCCGCTGCGCAAGTCGCTGTCCGTGCTGCCGTTTGGCGTGGCCATGGGCGTGACGGTGATGATCATGGCGTTCTATACCAAGGACACCATTCCGGATGTGACGCTGGACCTGTTCGGCCTGCACATGCCGCTGTACATGGCCATCGCCTACGTGTTCCTGATGATCGTCGGCGCGATGTCCGGCTATTTCGTGGTGCCGATGAACGCGCTGCTGCAGCACCGCGGCCACGTGCTGCTCTCGGCGGGTCACTCGATCGCGGTACAGAACTTCAACGAGAATGTGTCGGTGCTGCTGATGCTGTGCCTGTACGCGCTGCTGATCAAACTGAATGTGCCGATCGGGTTCGTGATCGTGGCGCTGGGCCTGTTCATCTGCGCGACCATGCTGCTGGTCATGCGCCTGCACAAGCACAATGTGAAGATCTACAACTCGCTGGCGATGATCGGCGAGGACAAGCACCACTGACCCAGACGGGGCCCGCAGCCCTGCTGGCGGGGACCACCGCCCCGCCCCAGTCAATCCCTGCGCGCCCGTTCGATGGCGCGCGCTTCCCAGCCGGGCGGCACGACGAAGCCGCGCGAACGCTCCACCCAAATACCGGGCTGATCGGTCCCGGCGGGCTCCAGTTCACAAACCATGACAGGCGCATCACGCCGCCAGCCGTGGTCCGGATGCGCGTCGGTAAAGCGTTCCGTCAGCACCGCATGAAGCACTTCCGCTGATTCGGTTTCGGCCTCCGGCACGCGCGCGCCAGACAGCCAGTCTGCACGCTGCAGGCGGCACCAGCGCGCCGCGCCACTCCCCTGACCTGCCCGCTCCGACGCACGGCCCATCCAGGCATCCAGCGTGGACCACCAGCCACGCTGGTGATCGGGGGCGATACCCAGCACATCCAGCCCCGGCGGCGTCACCCCTTCCCGATAGAACAGCCAGCCCAGCAGATAGACCTCGCTCCGGTCGATCGCATGGCCGAGCGCGGCCTTCGCCTCTGCGGTGCGGCCCAGCGGCAATTGCCGGCGCACGATATGGTCAAGCTTGTCGCCCAGCCGATCTACGAGATTCGGCCCGACAAACGCGCGAAGGTCGAGCCACCGGTCCTCGATGCCATCGACCATCAAATAGAACTTGGCCGCCATTTCCCAATGCACGGTTTCCATGACGGCGGGATCGCGCCAGACGACGTCGAGTTCGCCGAGCGTCTGCACGCCATGCCCATTGGCGCGGCGGATCGGCACGTTGGCGGCCAGCAGTTCAATGCCCGGCGCATGGTCCAAGGCGAAGTGCAGCAACCGTTCGGCATGGCGGCCCAGCCGGAGGCTGCGACCCTCGTTGGCATCCGCGTGGTGGCTCAGTTCGGTGATGGTCTCGGGGAGCGTGGACGGATCGGCCTGGGCCAGCCAGTCCTGCCATGCGGCGCGCACACCGGCTGGCCATTGCGCCACGCGCACAACATCGGCCCCATCCGGCAGCCGGGAAAGCAGCGGCGTTGACAAGGAACTCCACGCCAGATCGCGGGTACGCTGCGACGGCGCGCGCCGCCAAAGCGGCGTCTGCCCGTCGGCGCCGGTCAGTGCCGGCCCGCCCGGGGCGATGCCCTGCGCGAGATCAGGCTTGAGCTCCCGCACGATCGTGTACCTCGCGGGCCAGGCAAAGATCTTCCCAGGCGCGTGCCTTGTCGGTCAGCGTGCGCAGCAGATAGGCCGGGTGATAGGTCACCACCACCGGGATGCCCTCATAGCTATGCACCGCGCCGCGCAGCTTGCCGATCGGCGTGGTGGAACGCAGCAGCGACTGCGCCGCGAAGCGGCCCAGAACCACGATCACCTTCGGCTTGATCAGCGCGATCTGGCGCTTCAGATACGGTTCGCATTGCGCCACTTCACCCTGCTCGGGATTGCGATTGCCGGGCGGACGGCATTTGAGTACGTTGGCGATATAGACGTTGCGGCCACGCGCCAGGCCCAGGGCCCCCAGCATGTTGTCGAGCAGCTTGCCAGCCTGGCCGACGAACGGCTCGCCTTGCAGGTCCTCGTTCTCGCCAGGCGCCTCGCCGACCAGCATCCATTCGGCCTGCTGATCACCGACACCAAACACGGTGTTCGTGCGCGTCGAGCACAAGCCACAGGCCGTGCATCCGGCCACGCTGTCGGCCAGCACCGGCCAGTCCATCGTGGCAATCGACGCTTCCCGGCCATCCTGCGCCGGCGCCAGTGCGATCGGCACCGGCACTTCCACCGCATGGGCTGGGCCAGGGGCATCGAAGGCTTCGATCGTTTCCGCGACCTCCGCCTCGTTGACGGCGTGCACGGTATCCGGTGCCGCGGCAGGTTTGCCAATGTCAGCGATTTCCGCGACATCAGCGACATCGGCGACGGCGGCAACTTCGGCGACGTCCGCCAAACGCGGCGCAACGGGTAAAGACACCGCAACCTGCGCGGGCTCCGCCGACGGGCGCTCGACAACGGCGACCTCTTCAGCTATTTCGGCGACTTCGGCCTGAGCAAGTTCAGTGGCTTCCGACGCCCTGCGAGGCACCCACTCGGCCGGGATGCCAAGCACCTCGAGGAACATGGCCCGACGGTTCATACCGTACCCTCCTCGGTCGACAATGCCGCCGACGGGTCCGCCGACCAGTCGCGACGCAGCACCAGCGCGTCCTCGCGCCCGAGCGCCGTGGCCGGGTAGTAGCCCTTGCGGCGGCCAATTTCCACGAACCCGGCCTCCATGTACAGCGCCAGCGCACCGGTATTCGACGGGCGAACCTCCAGCAGCATGGTATGAAGCTGGTGAGCGTGCGTGGTAGCCAGCGCGATGCCCAGCAGCAACCGGCCATAGCCATGCCGCTGGAACGCCGGATCGATGGTGATGTTGAGCAGGTGCATCTCGTCGACCACTGGCATCAGCATGACGTAGCCAATCAGCGCCGTCGACGGATCGCGCAAGGTCAGCCCGAGATGACCGGCCTTGAGCGAATTCTCGAAGTTACCGCGTGTCCAGGGATGGCTGAAGGCCCGTTGTTCGATTTCAGCCACCGCCTCCACGTCCAGCGCGCTCATCCGATCCAGCGCCCAGCCCGCGGGCAGCGCCGGCATGGTCGGGGTCTCCGGCCAGATGGGCTGATCGGGAACCGGCGCGATGGCGACACTCACGCTGCATCTCCAACTTTTGCCGCGGCGGCCTTGGCGGCGGCAACCGCCTCGCGCTCGGCGATGGTCTGGGCGACCTTGTCGCGTACGTAGAACGGCATGGCATCCGCGGCGTCGATGGTCTCGCCGCGCGCCAGCGCGCGCAGGCCGATCGTTACCATGGCGCGTGCGTCAGGCATGGCCTCCGGCACCACGCGCCCTGCCTGGGCCGCGACGGCCAGCCGCTCGCCGAACACCTGCGCCGCGTTGCCCGCGATCCAGAAATCGCCGTCGGGCCGCGTCACGGCCTCCGGCGCGACAACCTGCATGTCGCCGTCCATGCGCCATTCGTTGGCAGCATCTTCCCAGCGGAACGCGGCGGCATAGGCTTCGTCCATGCGCGCATCCAGCGCGACTAGCACCGCCGTGCCGGCGGGCAACAACGGCGTGCCCGCACGCGCACTTTCCGCGCAGGCCATCAACACATTGACGGGAATGACCGGCAGCCCGGCGCCAAACGCCAGGCCTTGCGTGACACCGCAGGCCGTGCGCAGGCCCGTGAACGAACCGGGGCCGGCACCAAAGGCAATAGCGGCGCAATCGGCCAGGCGGATACCGGCCTCGGCCAGCACTTCGCCCACGGCCGGCAGCACGCGCGACGACGACCGCGCGCCGGTATGCTCATGACGGGAGAAACACTCGATAGCACCGTCTGCTCCGGCGCGTCCGAGTGCGACGGAACACCACTCAGTGGAGGTTTCGACAGCAAGAATCCAGGACATGGCGCGATTGTATCCGTTGCCGGGCCAAAGCTGTAAGGCGCCGACGCCCGGTGGCAGCCTTGCGAACAGCATCGCTTCGGCCATCCGCCAACCGGCGCAACCGAGCGGTTCCTCGGTTTTTTTGCGCTGATACAGCCGACGCCGCCGCTTATCATCGCAGACTGTACTGATCCACCGCCCTACCGGAGATATTCATGAGCGACCTGCAGACCCGTTTCGACCAGGCCCAGATCGACGTCAAGACGCTGAGCGAGCGTCCCAACAACATGACGCTGCTGCGTCTGTACGCGCTGTACAAGCAAGGCGCCGAAGGCGATGCCCACGGCGACAAGCCGGGCATGACCGACTTCGTGGGCCGCTACAAGTTCGAGGCCTGGGAAGCCCTCAAGGGCACCGGCCGCGAGGAAGCGATGCAGAAGTACATCGAACTCGTGACCGACCTGCTCGAAGGCAAGGCCAGCTGATCAAGCTGATCAATCAGCCGGCACTGGCCGCGGGCGGATGCGCCAGGCGGCCAGGATGGCCGTGGCAATCACCACGCCCACGGCCAGGAAAGTCTCATCGAAAGCCTGGATGCGCGCGGCTTGTGCCGCCACGTCACCACCCTTGCCAAGCACGGCACCGTGTTCGGCAAGGCGCCATTGCAGCCCCACTCCAGCCAGACTCACGCCGATCGCCCCGCCCAGTTGCCGCACGAAGTTGATGCAGCTCGAGCCCTGCGCGATCATGGAGAAATCCACCCCGCGCATCGAGCCCATCGTCAGCGAGGGCAGGACGCAGCCCAGGCCGATCCGGCCGATCACCGCATATAAGACCAGCAGCAGGTATGGCGTAGCCGTCGACCCGGTGGCCATGAGCAGGAACGACCCCGCAAGCAGCGCCAGCCCGAACGACACCTGCCGGTGCGGCGGGACCCGGCTGGTCAGGCGCCCGGCCACGGCAATCGTCACCGCCAGCGCAACGCCAGCCGGCATCAGCACGATGCCCGCGGCCGACGGCGTATAGGACAGCGCCATCTGCATGTAGACCGGCAGCAGGTACGTGGAGCCAAACAGCCCCGCCCCGTAAATGAACGCCACGATGGCGCCGGCCGAGAACTGCCGGTAGCTGTACAGCCGCATGTTCATCAGCGGATACGGCGCGCGCAGTTGCCAGAACACGAATCCAGCAAGCATGACCACGCCCAGGGCGACCAGTCCAATCCCGGAATGCACGTCGCCGCGCATCTCCACCAGCCCGTTGAGCAGGCTGACAGTCGCCACGCCGACCAGCATCAGGCCGCGCCAGTCCAGCGGCTTGCGCTCACCCATCATCGCGGAGTCCACCGCCATGAAGCGGCGCGCCATCGCCAGGGCGATCAGCGTCAGCGGCACCACCACGAAGAAGATCGAGCGCCAGCCGAATGTCTCGACGAGAAAGCCGCCCACGCTGGGCCCGACGGCCGGCGCCAGCACCACACCGAAGCCGAACAGCGACAGTGCTTTGCCCTGCTCGCGTTCGTCGAACACACGCAGGATGAAGATATTGGGCAGCGGCTGCATGATGCCCGCCGCGACGCCTTCGGCCACACGCATCGCCAGCATCACGCCGAAGGTGGGCGCGACACCACCTATCAGGCCGCCCGCACCAAGCAGCGCGAGCGCGCCGATGAAGGTCCTGCGCAGGCCATATCGATTCAGCAGCCAAGGGGTGAGCAGCATCGACAGCGTCATGGCGATCATGAAGCTGGCCGCCACCCATTGGGCGCGCTCCTGGCCGAGCAGGAAATGCCGGCTCAGGTCTGGAATGGCGACATTGACGATGGTCGACGACACGATGGAGGACACCGTGCCAAGCATCAACGTCAACAGGATCAGCCAGCGCAGGCGATCGCCATAGCGCGCGCGCAGTTGCGCGCGCGTGGGCCCACCGCGGCGCGGCCCTCCGCCGCCACCGCCGTGGTTGCCGCCTCCGGATTCCCCGCTGCCAGTACCTGCCGGCGCGGTGGATTCGCGCTTCACCCGAGCTGCCCCGTCGCGGCGATCTCCCGGATCTTGCGCACGGTGTCGAGGTCGGCCTCGTGGTAGGCGGATTTGACGATCTCGGCGTAGCGGTCATCGCCGCTAGCGTCGACGTTCGGCATCGTGGTCTCGTAGATGAAACGCACCAGCAACGCGCCCGGCCCCGGGGTCTCGATGATCATGGTCAGCGTGCCGCCCGCATGCTCGACTGTGGCTGCCGATTCGTACCGCACGGCGCGGCGCGGCTCGAATACGACCCGGTCGCGTATGTTGGCCTGACCGAAATGCAGCACGCGCTCGATCCAGCCGTCACCCCGTTCCACGATCTCTGCCCGGTCCAGCCCGAGCATGAACAACTCTGGCGACTCCGCGCGCAACACCAGTCCCTGCCAGAGTTGGTCCGCGGTCAGCGGCTCCAGCGTGGGGTTGGCCGGGTCATTGATCTCCACCAGGTGCTCGAAACGCAACTTTATTCTCCCAATCGTGAATGTCCGTATTATGAGGCCTCTCGCGTGCCAACGTCGGTGGCTTTTGACCCGGATCGGGTCGATCGCGGGTGGGCATTCGCGCATCACTCCTGACAGCTTTTGTCAGGAGCCTGGGCGCACAATGCTCGCCCGGTACCGGCATGGAGTCAGGAGCCGTCAGGAGCGGCCGCCGACATGGCCCCGGCACCGGAAACATCGCCCAGAAGGCGCTCAGGAGGCAGGCATGGAGTTGTTGATCAACATCGACGTCGATGACCTCGAACGCGGCATCGGCTTCTATGAGACAGGACTGGGGATGCGGCTCGCCCGCACCCTCTTCGACGGCACGGTGGCGGAAATGCACGGCGCCTGCGCGCCGGTCTTTCTGCTGGCAAAACCGCCCGGCACATTCGCCACCACGCGAAGCGACAGCCGGCGCGACTACGCCCGCCACTGGACGCCGGTGCATCTGGATTTCGTGGTCGAATCGCTGGAACCGGCGATCGAGCGCGCGCTCGGCGCAGGAGCGGAACTGGAAGACTGGCCGCGTGATTTCGACTGGGGCCGGCAGGCCATGCTGTCCGACCCATTCGGACACGGACTCTGCTTCATCGAGTGGAAAGGCGATGGCTATGGCGCCAACGCGGAGCGCTGAGCGGGCGCTGGCCATGGCCACGCCCCCACCGCGATGCTCTTATCCAGTCACGGCGGCAAAAAAAATCCCACGGCTCATCACCGTGGGATTTTTTTCAGGCTGACGCCCGGACTCAGACTTCTTCGTACAGCGGCAGCGTCAGGAATTCGGCAAAGTCTTCCGAAGTCGACATCTGCTCGAAGATCTGCGCGGCACGGTCGTACGTGGCGCCTGCGCCCACCACTTCGCGGACCTTGGCCAGCTCTTCCGGAATCAGCGCGCGCACCATCTCGGCGGTCACCTTGCGGCCGTCTTCCAGCTTGCCCTTCGGCGAGCGGATCCACTGCCACACCTGCGAGCGCGAGATCTCGGCGGTGGCGGCGTCTTCCATCAGGTTGTGGATCGGCACGCAGCCATTGCCAGCCAGCCAGGCGCCCAGGTAGTGGATGCCGACGTTGATGTTCATGCGCAGGCCGGCTTCGGTGATCGGCGCTTCCGGCTGGAAGTTCAGCAGGTCGGCACCCTTCACTTCGACGTCCGGACGTTGCTTGTCGAACTGGTTCGGGCGGTCGCCCAGCACGTCCACGAATTCCTTCATTGCCGGCTCGACCAGACCCGGGTGGGCCACCCAGCCGCCGTCGTAGCCGTCGGTGGCGTCACGGCGCTTGTCGCCGATGATGCCCTGCATGGCGATGGCGTTCTTCTCCGGATCGTTCTTGATCGGGATCAGCGCGCTCATGCCGCCGATTGCAGGCGCGCCGCGCTTGTGGCAGGTCTTCAGCAGCAGCAGCGCGTAGGCGCGCATGAACGGCGAGGTCATCGTCACCTTGGCGCGATCAGCCAGGCAGAAGTTCTTGTCGACCTTGAACTTCTTGATGCACGAGAAGATGTAGTCCCAACGGCCGGCGTTCAGGCCAGCGCTGTGGTCGCGCAGTTCGTACAGGATTTCTTCCATCTCGAACGCGGCCAGGATCGTCTCGATCAGCACAGTGGCCTTGACCGTGCCTTGCGGCAGACCGATTTCGTTCTGCGCCATCACGAAGATGTCGTTCCACAGACGCGCTTCCAGATGGCTTTCCATCTTCGGCAGGTAGAAGAACGGGCCGGCGCCGCGGGCAATCTGCTCCTTGGCGTTGTGGAACAGGAACAGCGCGAAGTCGAAGATGCCGCCCGAGACGCGCTTGCCGTCGATCGTGACGTGCTTCTCGTCCAGGTGCCAGCCGCGCGGACGCACCTGCAGCGTGGCGATCTTGTCGTTGAGCTTGTAGTGCTTGCCGTTGCTGTCCAGCGTCAGCGTGCGGCGCACGGCGGACTTCAGGTTCACCTGACCCTGCATCTGGTTGTGCCAGTTCGGGGTGTTGGAGTCCTCGAAGTCGGTCATGTAGCTGTCAGCGCCCGAGTTGAAGGCGTTGATCACCATCTTGGCTTCGACCGGACCGGTGATTTCCACGCGGCGGCATTCCAGCGCCTTCGGCACCGGCGCAACCTTCCAGTCACCTTCGCGGATGCTCTTGGTTTCCGGCAGGAAGTCGGGCAGTTCGCCGGCGTCGAGGCGCTTGGTGCGCGCCACGCGCGCGGCCAGCAGTTCCTGACGGCGGGCCTCGAAGGCACGGTGCAGCTTGTCGACCAGGGCCAGGGCTTCCGGCGTCAGGATGTCTTCATAAGCCGGCAGAATCTCGCCGGTAATCTTCATGCCCGCGGGCAGCGTGATAGCCATCAGTCATCTCCTGTAGGTGCGATGGTGTGTTAAGGGTTGGCCTGGCTCGTCAGAGCGCAACGCCAGTGGCGGCAACCAGTGGCGAAGCGAAAGCAAGCAGGTCGTTCATGTCATGCCCGGTACCGGTGGGCGCCACGTCGAGGCGCTCCGCCGGATGACCGGCACGATTGATCCAGAAAGTGGTGTAGCCAAACCAGGTGGCGCCACAGGCATCCCAGCAGTTGGACGAGACAAAAAGGATCTCGCCAGCAGGCAGGTTGAACGCTTGCGGCCCCAGCGCGTACGCAGCCGGCGAAGTCTTGTACTGGCGCACCGGATCGACCGACAGCACGTGGTCGAACAGTCCGTGCATCCCCGCGCTCTTCACAGCGATGTCGAGCATCTCCGGATTGCCGTTGGACAGGATGCCGAGCGGCAAATTCGCCCGGCGCAGCCGCTTGAGCGCGCCAAGGTTCTCCGGAAACGCCGACAGGCACGCGTATTCCTTCAGCAGCTGCGCTTCCGCCGCTTCGTCGAGCGGCAGTCCGAGCCGTTCGGCCGCGTAGCGCAGCGCATCGATCGTGATGTCCCAGAACGGCTTGTAGCGCGATCCGTCTGGCGCGGCGAGCGAACGCAGCCGCGAGTAGTCGATCTGCCGCTCGCGCCACAGCAGGGCCAGCGCCTCGCCCTTGCCGGGGAACAGTTGCTCCGCGCGCGCCGTGACCGAATACACGTCGAACAGCGTGCCGTAAGCATCGAAAACTACCGCGCGAATCTTGCTCATCTAACGACCGGATCGACTGAATGGACCTGTACACGATTGAATGCATCGAATTGTAGTGAGACGTTGCAGTGCGGCAAAGCCAAGGCTGGTCACTTGATCTTTTACTTTTGCACCACTAATCTTGCCCAACTTGACCTCGACTTATGTATCAACCGGCGAACATCCGTGGCTCAATTCAAGCAGTTGGAGACCTTTGTATCGGTCGCATCACGTGGCAGCCTGTCTGCCGCCGCAGCCGCTGAGGGCGTCGCGCCCGCGATCATTGGGCGCCGCATCGATGCGCTCGAAGAACGGCTCGGCGTGAAGTTGCTGGTACGCACCACGCGCAAGATCACCCTGACCTTTGAAGGCTCGGCGTTCCTGGAGGATTGCCAGCGCATCCTCAATGACCTTCACAACGCCGAAGCCAGCGTCTCCGCCGGCGGCGTCAAGGCCAGCGGCCACCTGCGCATCACCGCGCCGGCTGGCTTCGGCCGCAAGCACGTGGCACCGCTGGTCCCCCTGTTCATCGAATCGCATCCTGACGTCACACTCACGCTAGATCTCTCCGACCGCGTTGTCGATCTGGTCAACGAAGGCTTCGACTGCGCGATCCGGCTTGGCGACCTGCCCGATTCGAGCCTGGTCTCCATCCGGCTGGCGGAAAACCGCCGCGTCGTCGTCGCCTCCCCCGAATACCTGGCGCGTGCCGGCACGCCGACACAGCCCGAGGAACTGGCACGTCACAATTGTCTGGCCTTCGGCGCCAGCGCCAACGTTCAACGCGGCTGGGTCTTCCAGCAGGACGGCCGGGCCACTACCGTCAAGGTAGGCGGCAATATGGAATGCACGGACGGCGCTGTGCTCCACGAGTGGTGCCTCGGCGGCTACGGACTCGCCTGGCGTTCCTGGTGGGAAGTCGGCCAGGAAATCGCCAGTGGCCGACTTGTGACCGTGCTCGACGAATTCCAGGCGCCGCCGATCGGCATCCACGCCGTCTTTCCGCAACGCAAGCACCTGCCGCTGCGCGTCCGCCTGTTTATCGACCACCTCAAGAACACCTACGGCAACCCCGCCTACTGGCGCCGCGCCGAAATGGCGCAACCCAGCACAAACGCCGGCGTCGATATCACCGCACCTGCCTAGATCGATGGCTACCGCCTGCGCCGCTGTCACGATGCGTCTAGTGCTTTCCCTCACGCATTGATATTTCGCAATGGCGCACAGCGCACTCTGACTACAATCAAGTCAGACAGGCGCTGCACGGCCTGGTCCCCCATCTACTCACAAAAGGAGGTCCGGTATGTTCAAGCACATTCTGCTGCCCACCGACGGCTCGGAGCTGTCCAAGAAAGCCATCGACGGCGGTCTTGAACTGGCCAAGGCCATCGGTGCCCGCGTGACCGCCTACGTCTGTCTCGAGGAATATCCGTACACACCCTTCAGCGAGATCGTGGTCGAGGCTCCGCAAGCGTTCAAGGAACGCATCGAGAACCAGGCCAGGCTCTACCTGAAGGAAATCGAGAACGCCGCCGTGGCGGACGGCCTGCCGTTCGATGCCGACATGACCACATTCGCGGTGCCCTATCTCGGCATCATCGACGCGGCGGAACGCCATGGCTGCGATGTCATCTTCATGGCATCCCACGGCCGGCGCGGCCTGTCGGGCCTGCTGCTCGGCAGTGAAACGCAGAAGGTGCTGACCCACACTGACATCCCGGTGATTGTCTATCGATGACACGGTCCCGATGTTGCATTTCACCGCAATAACACGCCAAGAATTCGGCATAGTACGATTCTAATTGTGCGCGATCCCGCCAAGAATGCGTCATTCGACTCATTCTTGGCTAGATCATGGCATACCATGTCCCGGGACTCTCCTTTGATTGGGGACTCTCCTTTGCGCGCCGGGCGTTCTGCATCGGCATCAGCGCGCTGCTGATGGCCTGCGGCGGCGGCGACACGGCGGCCGTCACGACGGACACCCCAGCCGCCCCGTCCAGCACGGGAGATGTTCCCAATCCCGCACCCGCTCCCCAGCCCGACCCAAAGCAAGGCGATACGGCGACGACGCCTGTACCGGAGCCTGTACCGGAGCCTGTGCCGGAGCCTGTGCCGGAGCCTGTGCCAGTGCCGCCGGCTCCCGAACCTGACCCGGAGCCCACGGGCGAGCATGGGCCCCCTCACGCTGCGCTCAAGGTCCAGGCGCGCGAGTACGCGCTGGCGCTATGGAAAGCGTCCGAGACGCTGGACCCGAAGGGCCGCGCCCTGCCTTCCAACCGTGCATGCCTGAACGCCAATGGCGTGGCGTCGGCCTATCCGTGGATCTTCACCGGCAACATCGGCCAGCACATCCAGAACCTCACGGCGGCACGGGATCTCGGCTTCATTCCGCCCGACGAGGCCGAGCAGCGCGTTGCCCACCTGCTGACCACCATCGCCACACTCCAGCAGAAAGCCGGGCGAAAAGGCGCCATCGGCGGCTTGCTGCTTGGCGCGACGGACAGCAACACGGCCGAGCCGAGCGGCGATGTCGGGTCGATCGAGAACGCGTGGCTGGCCGTCAGCCTTGCCTTAGCCAAACAGGCGTACCCCGCGCTCGCCGGGCAAGCGCAGACCATACTCGGCCAGATGCGGTTCGACTCGATGCTGAACCCCGCCAACCAGCGATACTTCATTTCGTACAACCCCAAGACCCAGGCGCACCAGGGCGGCACGTACGGGCTGCTGGGCGAAACGCGGCTGCTGGCCTACGCCGGCATCGCGCTCGGGCAGGTGCCGCGCAGCCAGTACTTCCACATCGGCCGGGTGCCGCTCAGGGCCGCCGGAAAGATCGACGAATCGAAATACCGGACCTACGAAGGCGTGCGCGTCTATGAAGACACATGGCAGTACGGCGGACTGCGCTTCATGCCGACCAACGGCGGTTCCGTATTCGAGACCTTTACGGTGCCGGTCGTGATTTCCGAGGCCAAGTGGGGTGTCAACAACTGGGGCCGTTCGCATCCCAACCTGGCCAAGGCACACATCCAGTACGGCAAGGACAATTTCGATGGCTACTGGGGCTTCTCGCCCGCCACCATCCCGTCCACCAGCGGGTACACGGAGTTCGGCGCGCCGCCGTTGTCGGTGGGCGGCTACCGCCCAGACGGGAACCGTGAATCCACACGCGCCGGGCCGGTTGTGTCGATCTATTCCGTGCTGCTGCTAATCGAGGAGCAACCGGAGGCCACCATGGCCAACATGGAACGCCTGCTCAAGAACTTCCCGACGCTGAATCATCCGGTCTACGGCATGATGGACAGCGTCGCCGTGCAAGACGGCACGGTCGCCAAATGTATCCTGCATGCCAACACCACGTGGGCGCTCGGCGCCGTGACCAACTTCCTTACCGATGGCAAGCTGCGCGGCTATGTGGATAAGGAGTGGGGCCACGCGCTCCAGCCGCTGCTCGAACTCGAAGAGTTCTACTTCCCGGCGAACACGTAAGCCGGCCAGCCCGCACCAAAGACAACGCCGCGCCGTCCCCTACCGGACGACGCGGCGTTGCGTACTGCAACCTCAGGTTTCTACTGTCTCAAACCAGGATCAGGCCACCTTCTTTTCGAAGAACTGTTCGTCTTCGGTCGATCCCTTGAGCGCCGTCGTCGACGATTGGCCGCCTTCGATGGTCTGCGTCACGGCGTCGAAGTAACCCGTACCCACTTCGCGCTGGTGCTTCACAGCGGTAAAGCCCTTCTCCGCGGCGGCGAACTCCGCTTCCTGCAACTCCACGAATGCCGACATCTGGTTGCGGGCGTAGCCGTGGGCCAGGTTGAACATCGAATAGTTCAGCGAATGGAAGCCCGCCAGCGTGATGAACTGGAACTTGTAACCCATCGCACCGAGTTCCTTCTGGAACTTGGCGATCGTTGCGTCGTCGAGGTTCTTCTTCCAGTTGAACGATGGCGAGCAGTTGTAGGCCAGCAGCTTGCCCGGGAACTTCGCGTGCACGGCTTGTGCGAAGCGCTTGGCGAACTCGAGGTCCGGCTTGCCGGTTTCGCACCACACCAGATCAGCCACCTCGGCGTAGGCCAGGGCCCGGGCGATCGACTGCTCGATGCCGGGTTTCGAGCGGAAGAAACCTTCCACGGTACGCTCGCCGGTCAGGAACGGCTGGTCGCGCTCGTCCACGTCGGAAGTCACAAGGTCAGCGGCTTCCGCGTCGGTCCGGGCAATCACCAGGGTCGGCACGCCCGAGACGTCGGCGGCGAGACGCGCTGCGGTCAGCTTGGCAACAGCCTCGCGGGTCGGCACCAGCACCTTGCCACCCATGTGGCCGCACTTCTTCACCGAAGCGAGCTGGTCTTCGAAGTGAACGCCGGCGGCGCCCGCGTCGATCATCGACTTCATCAGTTCGAAGGCATTCAGCACGCCACCAAAACCGGCTTCCGCGTCAGCCACGATCGGTGCGAAGTAGTCGATATCGCCCTTGCCTTCGCTCCACTGGATCTGGTCGGCACGCTGGAACGTGTTGTTGATGCGCTTCACGACCATTGGCACCGAGTTGGCCGGGTACAGCGACTGGTCGGGGTACATTTCGCCGGCCAGATTGGCGTCGCCAGCGACCTGCCAGCCCGACAGGTAGATGGCCTTCAGACCGGCCTTGACCTGCTGCATGGCCTGATTGCCGGTCAGCGCGCCGAGCGTGTTGACGAACGGCTCGGTGTTCAGCAGGTGCCAGAGTTTTTCCGCGCCGCGGCGGGCCAGCGTGTGCTCGATCTGGACCGAGCCGCGCAGACGAACCACGTCTTCGGCGGTGAAGTTGCGCTTCACACCCTTCCACCGTGGATTGGTGTCCCAATCCTTCTGCAGGGCTTCAATCTGTTGTTGGCGCGACGTCATGTTCACTCTCCTGATAACAACTAGGCGATTGGCGTTGGATTCCGTGACACCCACCGTACTCATCTGCCGAGCGACCCGGACGCTGTGCATTTCGCGCCTCAAGTCATGTGTCTTATATAAGAGTGTAGAGAAGACTCCCGCGTTGCAACAAGCGACTTATGTGGTGATCACCTCGTTTTTTATCTCTTTACAAACAATGGCTTGGATCAATCTTCCCACGATGCGGCAAGCAATCTTTCATCATGAGAAACCGTCTTGTGCCCCGCACGCTCGTATTTTTGCGAAACAAAACATCTTTCCGCATTATGAAATTTCGACAGCCTCCGACGTAACACGGGCGGATTGCAGTGCGGGGGACGCTGGCGCGCCCTGAAGATGGTCGACAAATTCGCAAACCATTGCCGCCATGAGTTGGGGGGCGGCAAGTGGAAACCAGTGGTGGGCATCCACGGGACGCCGCCACGCCTGAGCGGCCCAGCGTCCCACGCCCTCCGTCACGGCGGGGCGCACGTAGCGGTCGCGTGTCGGCACGATCACCTGCACCGGCGCGTGCGCGTGACGGTTGTGCGGATGACGCAATCGGGTTCTGATGTTGGCGCGGTACAGGCGCAGGCCATGGACGCCATCGGCGGTCTGCGTCGGGTTGGCGGCGGTATGGAGCCCTTCCGTCCGGCGCAGCCAGAACGTCCAGCTACGTCCCAGCCAGAGTTTCCAGTTCCACTCTGGCAAGCCGGGAATATGGAAGAACACGATGTACCACGATGCCAGCGCCTGGCGCAGCGTGGCGCCCCAGTGCCGGGGCGGCTCACGCAACGCGCGGGCGGCGTGATCGAGGCAAGGTCCGGAACAGGAGGTGAACGAGGCGATGCGACCGTAGAGACGCGGATCAGTCACGAACTCCCATCCCTGGATCGAACCCCAGTCGTGGCCCACCAGATGCACCGGCCGATCCGGCGACACCGCGTCGATGACAGCGATGAAGTCGTCGGCCAGGCGTTCGAGCCGGTAATCCGCCACGCCAGCCGGCACATCGGATGCCCCAGCACCGCGCACATCGTAGGCCACCACACGGAAGCGGCCGGCCAAGGCTTGCGCCACGCCATGCCAGACATGGCTGTTGTCCGGATAGCCATGCACGAGCACGACCACCGGATGGGCCGGATCGCCCCAGGCCGTGGCAGCCAGCCTCACGGGGCCGGACTGCACGGCGAAGTGTGTCGGAGCGGGCGGAGGCAACTCAGGATGTGCGGAATCTACAGGGGTCATGGCGTCCGTTGACAGTGAAGGATGTCATCGTCGGCCATGCTAACGCCGTCGCGCACCGGGCAACGGCGTTTGAAACGCGATTCTTCTGCCGTCAGGCAGCCGCCGCGTCCCGCGCGCGCCGATAGGCAACCCAGTCACCGCTATCGATGCACACCAGGCCCGTCACCGCGCTATCGGCAACCGGATACAGCAGGCAGTCGGTCGCCGCTCCGGCCAGCGCCACAGGTTGGGTTTCGCGCACGAACAAGGTGGCCTGCCCGGGGTAGACCTCTTCGATCTCGTCCAGCACCGGCAGCAGCGCATCGGGGATGTCGTAGATGTCCCCGGCAACCGGGCCAGCGGCGGCATCGAGCACCAGCCCGGGATAGGTACCAAAATCGTAGAGCCGACCGGCAATCGTCCCGGTACCCACGAGCGTGGGTGCCTCGATGCCATGGCGCGTGGCGGCACGATTGAGATCATTGACCTCGCCGGCACGCAGCGTGCCATAGACAAACACTCGCGGCATGGCTCAGGCCCCGTCCAGCTTCTCGTCGGAGACCAGCACGCCATCGGCGTCCGCGTAGATCCAGTTGCCCGGCCGCACGACCGCACCCGGCATCTGCACGGTCACGTCCTCCTGACCGACATTGCGCTTCTGGCTTTTCTGCGGATGCACGCCCAGCGCGCGGATGCCGACGTCGCACACCTTGAGCTCTTCCGAATCCCGCACGCAGCCGTTCACGATGATCCCAGCCCAGCCATTCTTCTCGGCCAGCACGCCCAGCATCCCGCCAACCAGCGCGCAACGCATCGAACCGCCCCCATCCACTACCAGCACCCGACCCGCCCCCGGCGTTTCCAGCGTGGCGCGCACCATCGAGTTGTCCTCGAACACTTTGAGCGTCGCGGCAGGCCCCGAAAAGGCCATGCGCTTGCCGAAATGGAGGAACCCCGGGGTCAGAACGCGCAGGGAGCCATCGGCCAGGCGGTCTTCATTGGCGTCGCAAATATCGGTGGTTACGGGCTTCATAACAGGCTTCATCTCTGACTCCTCTGGATGGGAACTGACGAGGCAGTCATCTTAGAGGAATTTGGAGACACTCGGCCGCGCTACATCTGCTTGAACAGATGAGCGTACTGCCTGGCGACCGCCAGCGATTCCGGGCGATTGCGCAGCTTGAGCGACAGGCGCCCAAGCGATTGCGTCGCCGCGCTGGCCACGCAGTCGATATTGACCACCGTGCCGCGGTGGATCTGCCAGAAACGGTCGGGGTCGAGTTGCTGCATCAACTCCCTCAGGCTCGTGCGGATCAGCGCCTCGCCATTGCTGGACACCACGTTCACATACTTGTCGGTGGCTTCCAGATAGACCACTTCGTCCACCGGGATGATGCGCACCTCCTGCCCCACCAACGCCTTGATGAATCGCAGATACTGGCCCCGTGCCTGCGTGGGTCTCTCCAGCATCTCCAGCCGCTGCAGCAATTGCCCCAGCCGGTCCGTGTCGACCATCGAGCCGATGTCAGTATCGGCATCGCCCTCTTCTTCTGCTTCGGTCCGGGCGGCCATGCGCGCCTTCAGGCGGCCCACTGTGGCTTCCAGCCGCTCATGCTGCACGGGCTTGAGCACGTAATCGACCGCCGCGCGCTCGAAGGCTTCTAGTGCGAACTGGTCATAGGCGGTGACGAACACCACCAGCGGCGGCCGGTCGAATTCGATCAACTCGCGAGCCACGTCCATGCCACTCATTCCCGGCATCCGGATATCAAGGAAGGCCACATCGGGTTGCTGATCGCGCGTGGCCTCCAGCGCCGCCACGCCGTCATGCACCACGGCGACGATCTGGGCCTCTGGCCACAGCGCCTTCAGTTCGGATTCCAGCACGCGCGCGAGCAACGGTTCGTCGTCGGCGATCAGCAGCGTCGGAGACATGGGGATGGATGGTCAGGCTGTGCAATCAGGATCGGGAAACCGCCGGGGCCACACCGGCAGGCGCATGTTGCAGATCGGCGGCGCCTGCAGCGGCGCGAACCGGTACGGACATTGGTTCGAAACCGCGCTGGAGCGGCAACGTCAGGCGCACCACCACACCACGCGGCGTGTTCTCTTCCATTTGCATCGTGGCCGCCGCGCCGAAGATCCGTGCCAGGCGCTCGCGCACGTGGGTCAGGCCAAGCCCGGAACCGCCCTTGCTGCCCTTATTGCCTTGGCTGAATCCCACGCCGGTGTCGGCGATGACCACCTGCAGGCTGCCGTCCCCAGTCTCGCGCGCGGACAGCACGATCTTCCCGCCGCGCATGCACGGCTCGATACCGTGAGTCACCGCGTTCTCGACCAGCGGCTGCACCAGCATCGGCGGAATCTCGGCCTCGGCCAGCGCTGGCGGCAGGTCGATCTCGTAATCGAGCCGCGCGCCGAATCGCATGCCCTGGATATCGAGGTAGCTGCGCAGCAACTCGAACTCCTGCGCCAGCGTGCAATGCTCGGCGCGGGTGTGGGACAACGACATGCGCAGGAAACCGATCAGCCGCTGCAGCAACTGGCGCGCCGCGCGGGGGTCGGTGGCGATCAGGCCGTCGAGATTGGCCAGCGAGTTAAACAGGAAATGCGGCTCGATCTGTGCCTGCAGCGCCATCAACTGGGCGCGCACGAGCTGCTTTTCGGCTTCCTCGCGCTGCAAAGCGTCGAGCGCGGCCTGCCGCTCCAGGTACGCCAGCTTCTCGCGCGACCAGTAGAAGTAGATCATGCTCGCCGACGCCAGCATCCCGACGATCAGGCACATGCGCAGCATGTCGCCGGTCTCCGCCGCGGACTTTTCCGGCAGGCCCAGCAATTCGCGCGTCGCCCAACTACCCATCACCACGCCCAACGGCACCGCCACCACGGCCAGGCACATGAACGGCCATCGACGCGGACGATCGTTCCACCAGATCAGGACGCGGGGGATATCGATCAGCACCCAGATCGAGAGGCCGATCAGCTGGCTGTAGGCAAAATTCTGGAGCAGCGTTCCGGCGGTACGGAAGCCGTAGTTGAGGCTGACGGCGATCACCGTGTTCATGCAGAGCACGAACAGCAGGTCGCGCCAAAGAATATTGAGCCGCGACGGGCCCGCGCACGATAGGCGCATGTTCTCTCCCTCCTCTCGCTACAGGTACCGCGTGCAAATCTTTGATGCACTGCGGCATCGCGCAAGACCGGGCAAGAAAACGCCGCCGGGCCGCGATGGAGGCACTTTACGCCGGACCGGCCCGGGACGGAAGCGCCGTGCGACGAACCGGCGACAGATGGCGCGAAAGGTAGTGGAGCCCGACAGGCGAGCGGAAAGCGCCAAACGTGGCGCTGACCCCGGCGCCTGCCGGGGCCGCCAACTCAGGCGGCTGCCAGCGCCGGGCGATGCGCGGATTCGGCCAGGGCCGTGGAGACCGTGTCGCGCGACAGGTGCGGCGCGAACATGTTGATGAACGCATGGGCGTAGCCACGCAGATAGGCGCCGCGCCGTACGGCCACGCTGGTGACGTTCGGTTCGAACAGATGGTCGGCCGATATCCGCACCAGCCCTTCATCCTTGCGCGCGTCATAGGCCATCGACGCGATGATGCCCACGCCCAGTTCCAGTTCGGCATAGGTCTTGATGACGTCGGCGTCCATCGCGGTCAGCACGATCTCCGGCTGAAGGCCGGCCTCGGCGAACGCACCGTCGATCTTGCGGCGGCCTGTGAAGCCCGCGTCGTAGGTAATGAGCGGGAAGTTGGCGATGTCCTCCAGCGTCGGCTCGGGCAGCCGCGTCAGCGGATGGTCGGGCGACACCACGAGCACGTGCTGCCAGCTATAGGCCTCGAACGAAGTCAGACCGGCTTCGCTGGCCACGGCCTCGGTGGCGATGCCGATATCGGCCTGCCCCGTCAGCAGCAGTTCGACGATATGCGCCGGAGACGCTTCCTGCAGCGCCAGCGTCACATGCGGATACTCGCGCCGGAAGCTCTGCACCACCTTGGGCAGCGCGTAGCGCGCCTGCGTGTGGGTGGTGGCGACAGTCAGTCGGCCCGTATGGCGGCCGGCGAACTCGTCGCCCGCCTGGCGCAGGTTCTCCGCTTCGAGCAGCAGGCGCTCGACGATGCGGACGATCTCCCGGCCGGGCTCGGTCAGGCCGGTCAGCCGCTTGCCATAGCGTTCGAAGATCTCCACACCCAGCTCTTCCTCGAGCTCGCGAATCTGGCGGGACACACCGGGCTGCGACGTGTACAGCGCGTTGGCCACTTCGGTGAGGTTGAACTGGCGGCGCACCGCCTCGCGAATCGATCGCAGTTGCTGGAAATTCATCGTGCCGCTCCCTGTTCTTGTGTTGTCCGGCCCTGATTGAAGACACGCAACTGCCGCGGCCGTACCGCCAGCAGTTCGCCTTCCTTGAAACCATGATGGCGGAAGCGCTCGAGCGGCAGCGCCACCTCGATCACGTCCTGGTTGTCTTCGCGTTCGAGTTCGAGCTGGGCCACCGGGCCCAGCGTCAGCGCGCGACGCAGCGTTACCGCGATGCCGTCGGTGCCCGGCGCATAGCGTTCAAGGTCGAGATCATGCGGACGGACATAGGCCACCGCATCGCCCTCGGTCTCATGGCCGCTACCGACCACGGGCAGCACGGCCTCGCCGGTGTGCAGCAGGCCGCCGCTGTCGCCCACCTCCAGCCGGCCGTGAAACAGGTTCACGTTGCCGAGGAAGCCGAACACAAACGGCGTGGCCGGGTGGTTGTACACGGCCTCGGGCGTGCCGAACTGCTCCACGCTGCCACGGTTCATCAGCACCACCTGGTCGGCCACTTCAAGCGCCTCCTCCTGGTCATGCGTGACGAACACGCTGGTCACGTGCAGATCGTCGTGCAGGCGGCGCAGCCAGCGGCGCAGCTCCTTGCGCACCTTGGCGTCCAGCGCGCCGAACGGCTCGTCGAGCAGCAGCACGCGTGGTTCCACGGCCAATGCGCGAGCCAGTGCGATGCGCTGGCGCTGACCGCCCGACAACTGCGCGGGGAAGCGATCAGCAAGCCAGTCGAGCTGCACGAGTTCGAGCAGCGACTTCACCTTCTCGCGGATCTTCGCCTCGGACGGACGCTCGCCGCGCGGCTTCACGCGCAGGCCAAAAGCCACGTTCTCGAATACGGTCATGTGCTTGAACAGCGCGTAGTGCTGGAACACGAAACCCACGTTGCGCTGGCGCACGTGCTGGGTCGAGGCATCCTGCCCCGCCAGCACCACCTGTCCCGCGTCGGCGCGTTCCAGGCCCGCGATGATTCGCAGCAGCGTGGTCTTGCCGCAGCCCGACGGCCCCAGCAGCGCCGTGAGTTCGCCTTCGGCGAAGTCCAGCGAGACGTCGTCGAGCGCGACAAAATCGCCAAAGCGCTTGTGTACGTTCCTGACCTGAATGCTCATGATGGCTGCCCTTCCAGTTGTTCCCGGCTGGCGCGGATTTCGACCAGCGTCTTGATACCGAGCGTGACCAGCGCCAGCAGCGTCAGCAGGGACGCCACCGCGAACGCGGCCGCGAAGTTGTATTCGTTGTAGAGAATCTCGACATGCAGCGGCATGGTGTTGGTCAGGCCGCGGATATGACCCGATACCACCGACACGGCGCCGAACTCGCCCATCGCCCGCGCGTTGCAGAGAATCACGCCGTATAGCAGGCCCCAGCGGATGTTCGGCAGCGTCACGTGCCAGAACGTCTGCCAGCCGGAAGCGCCCAGCACGATGGCGGCTTCTTCCTCCTCGCTGCCCTGCGCCTGCATCAGCGGAATCAGCTCGCGCGCCACGAACGGGAACGTCACGAAGATCGTCGCCAGCACGATCCCGGGCACGGCGAACATGATCTTGATGTCGTGCGCCTCCAGCCACGGTCCGAACCAACCCTGCGCGCCGAACATCAGCACGTAGATCAGGCCCGAGATCACAGGCGACACCGAGAACGGCAGGTCGATCAGCGTGATCAGCAGGTTCTTGCCCCGGAAATCGAACTTGGCAATGGCCCACGCGGCGGCCACGCCGAACACCACGTTGAGCGGCACCGCGATTGCGGCTACCGTCAGCGTCAGCTTGATGGCCGACACGGCATCCGGCTCGGTCAATGCAGCCAGATAGGTATCGACGCCCTTGCGCAGCGCCTCATAGAACACTGACGCCAACGGGATGAACAGGAACAGCCCCAGGAACAGCACCGCGACCGTGATCAGCCCATACCGCACCCAGCGCGATTCGCCAGTGGCGTCGTGCGGGAACTGCGCGGCCTGTACGCGGGCACTTGGGGCACCTGGGGCACCTGGGCCACCCAGTCGGGAAATTGCACCAGCCATCTCAGTTCACCTCCGGATTGCCATCGGGCAGCGCGGCGGCTCGGACACCGCTCTGGTGACGGCGCGTCCAGGCTTGCAACAGGTTGATCAGCAACAGCAGCACGAAGGAGATCACCAGCATCACCACGGCCACGGCCGTGGCACCGGCGTAGTCGTACTGCTCGAGCTTCGAATAAATCATCAGCGGCGCGATCTCGGAGACCATCGGCATGTTGCCGGAGATGAACACGACCGATCCGTACTCGCCCGTGGCACGGGCGAACGACAGCGCAAAGCCCGTCAGCAGCGCCGGCAGGATGGCGGGCAGGATCACCCTCGAGAACGTCTGCAGCCGGGAAGCGCCCAGGCTCGCGGCGGCCTCCTCCAGTTCGCGCTCGACATCCTCGAGCACCGGTTGCACCGTGCGCACCACGAACGGCAGGCCGATGAAGGTCAGGGCCACCACCACGCCCAACGGCGTGAAGGCCACCTTGATGCCAAGCGGTTCCAGCCAGCGGCCAATCCAGCCGTTGCCCGCGAACAGCGCGGTCAGCGCGATACCAGCCACGGCAGTGGGCAGCGCGAATGGCAGGTCCACCAGCGCGTCGATCACCCGTTTGCCGAAGAACCGGTAGCGCACCAGCACCCATGCCACGACCAGGCCAAACACCGTGTTGATGATCGCGGCTACCAGCGACGCACCAAAGCTGAGTTCCAGCGACGCCACCACGCGCGGGTTCGAAACCGTGGTCCAGAACGCGTCCCACGTCATCGTGAACGTCTTCAGGAACGTGGCCGACAGCGGGATCAGGACGATAAGCGTCAGATAGAAGATCGTGAAGCCGAGCGACAGGCCAAAGCCCGGCAACACCGTGAAGCGCTGGCTCGCGGATACGGGCCGCCTTGGTGCTTCGGCGGCCGGCGGGGGCGCGTCCGCCAGGGAAATCGTGGAAGGCATGCGTGTCTCGTCTGGTCTTGTGCCGGCGGGCATTTGTGCCGCATCCGACGCTTCCTTATGAAACCGGCGCATATCGCGCCGGCCTACGAGACAAATTTTGCAGATGCGCCCTTATAAACAGAACGAATCTTTACGAATTTCTTTAGACGTTTTAGATATATGGCGCTGCCTGCGTCACTTCGGTCGACATATCCCAGGTGGTCGAGCCATCACCCAGGGACAGAACCCGGCCGTCCGACTCGATCCGCTGCAGCAAAGTGGCGAGCAAGGCCTGTCCCTGCGGCCAATCGTTCAGGCCGGAGTCCGCATTGATATGACCGGCTGCACCGGCATCAACCAGTTCACTGCCCCACAGCGTGCCCCAACTGAAGGCGGTGCGTTGCGACATCCATGGGTCGTTGGTGCTGGCGACGACGATGGTCGGGAATGGCAGCCGCCATGTGGGCAGCAGCGCTGCCACGCCGAACTTGTCCGGATCGGCAGGCGCCACAAGCAGCGCCCCGGCGATGCCGACCGGATCGAGCACCGCCTGGCGCAGCGTCGCCAGGCAACCGAAGCTATGCGCCACCAGCACCGCGCCGTGCCGCGCCACGCGCGACGCGCGCGAGACGCCCTCGGACACCCGCTCCGCCCAGAGCGGCAGGCTCGGCCGGCTCCAGTCGTGCTGTTCGATGCGTTGCCAGTCTGGATAGCGCGATTCCCAACGGCTTTGCCAATGCGCGGGCCCACTGCCATGCAAGCCCGGCACGGTGAGGATCTGCAAGCCGCGTGGCACTTCCAGCCGGGACACCCCGCCCGGCAGCTTCGATATCGTCATGCCCTCTCCAGTTTGTGTTGTTCCGGTACCGCCCGGACATGCAATCCGCGTGCCGGCACCGGTTCATCGGCGATCACTCTGCCCTGCCCGAGCACGATGCCCGCGTTCTGCAAGCGCTCGACGGCCTCGTCGTCCTGCAGGCGCCGGCCGATCAACGTCACGCCGGCACCCTCGGCGCTGGCGCGTAGCCCGCTCAGTTGACGGTCGGTCCACGTGCGGCGCATGTCCAGCTTGAGCCAGTCCGGCATGGCGTGCGCCATCAGGGCGCCGGCCTCGGCGGGGTCGGATGCCTGCAGGCTCACCGCGAAACCATTGCGCCGGTAGTTGCCTACCACGTGCAGCAGCAGAGGCAGGTCGTCGTTCGCGCTGGCAGGCACCTGGATCACAAAGCGCCCGATCGGCAAACCCAGCGACTCCAGCGCGCGACGGAAGGCCGCTCCATGATCGTCCGCAACCGCGGCCAGCAAACGGTTGTGCACATTGAGCACGAGCTTGTGCTCGCCATCGGCCGCGAAGTAGTTGATCGCATGGACCAGCCGCGTCAGGCGATCCAGCGACACCAGCGATGTGTCGTCGGCGGCCATCGCAAACAGCTTCCACGCCGCCAGCCCCACGCCATCCTCGGCATAGGTACGGATCGACCCTTCGTGCGCCACTACGCCGCGATCAGCCAGTGTGACCAGCGGTTCGAAGGCGCTGGTCAGCGAACATTGGAAATATTGGCCCTGCACCTGCCCGTTCACGTCACGCCACAGCTCGCGGCCAGGCACGGGTTCACGGGGCAACGTTTGAAGATAGCGTTCAAGTGCGGAATCGATGGTCATGATGGATTCGACTTCAAGACAGCTTTCGATGCGAGCGGATCGCCTGAAAGCTCATGATAGGAACTCCTCGGCGGAGCGAAAGTGAAGTTCTGCATCGGAGGCGGCCGGAGACTCCTGCCGCATCACACGACGCAGCACTGCGTCCTCGATTTGCGCGAAATCCGCTGTGCCACGCTGGCGCGGTCGTGCCAGCGTCACCTGCTGATCCAGCGTGATGCGTCCGTCTTCGATCAGCACCACACGGTCCGCCAGCGCGATGGCCTCGGATACGTCATGGGTCACCAGCAGCGCAGTGAAGCCGAGCCGGCGCCACAACGATTCGATCAGCGCCTGCATCTCAATCCGCGTGAGCGCGTCGAGCGCGCCGAGCGGTTCGTCGAGCAACAGCAGGCGCGGATGGTGAACCAGTGCGCGGGCCAGTGCCACGCGCTGACGCTGGCCGCCAGACAACCGCGCCGGCCATTCGTTGGCGCGATCCGCCAGGCCCACCTGATCGAGCAACGCCGCCGCATCGGCATGGCGTTCGCGCGGCAGGCCGATCGCGACGTTGTCGAGTACACGCTTCCACGGCAACAGACGCGCATCCTGGAACATCACGCGGACACTCGATGGCGTGCCGCCCGGCTGACCGTCGAGCGCCACGGCGCCCGCGTCCGCGGACTCCAGCCCGGCCACCAGGCGCAGCAGCGTGCTCTTGCCGCACCCGCTACGACCAACAATCGCCACGAACTCGCCTGGCGCCGCTCGCAGGTTCACGCCGTGCAGCACCTCGCGCCCGTTGTAGCGCTTCACAACCTGCTCCACATGCAGCGCGATGCCGCCGACACCGTGCGAAGCACGCGCGGCCGGGCGCGACGCATCACGTCGGGCAAGATTCGCGTCAAGCCAGGCCAGCGCAGCCTGTTCCACCGGATGCGTATGCATCATCGCAAGCTCCTTCATCCTTCAAACAGATCTCAAGCAGATCTCAGGCAGTGTTCAGGCCGACAGGTAACCGGGGTGCCAACGCAGCCAGTGGCGCTCCAGTGCCCGTGACAGCACGTCGGCCAGCTTGCCTAGCAGCGCGTAGAGCAGGATGCCCACCAGCACCACATCGGTCTGCAGGAACTCGCGCGCGTTCATCGTCATATAGCCGATGCCCGATTGAGCGGAGATGGTTTCCGCAACGATCAGGATCACCCACATCAACCCGAGCGAGAACCGCACGCCGACGAGGATGCCGGGCAGCGCGCCGGGCAGGATCACCTCGCGATACAGGCGCCAGCCCGACAGGCCATAGCTGCGCGCCATTTCGACCAGCGCCGGGTCGACCGCGCGGATGCCGTGGTACGTATTCAGGTACACCGGAAAGAACACGCCGAGCGCCACCAGGAATAACTTGGCCGTCTCGTCAATGCCGAACCAGAGAATCACCAGCGGAATCAGCGCCAGCGGCGGGATGTTGCGCACCATCTGCAGCGTGCTGTCGAGCAGCGTGGCAGCCGTGCGAAACGTGCCGGTCAGCAGCCCGAGTACGAGACCCAGGCCGCCGCCGATGGCCAGACCGACCAGCGCGCGCCATGTGCTGATCCACACGTGCTTCCAGAGTTCGCCGGATGCGGCCAGCGTCCAGGCCGCTTCGACCACGGCCAACGGCGCTGGCAGCACGCGGTTGGATAGCCAGCCCGCCTGCGAGGCAACCTGCCAGACGACGATCAGCAGGATCGGGACGATCCACGGCGCGATCGCGCGGGCGGCCTGGCGCCAGTCGATCCGGCGTGGCGCAATGGAATGGGGCGCGCTCATGGTCAGCCTCCCTCAGCTTTGCGAGGCGATCGGCACGATGCCGGTGGCCATGACTTCACCAAACGGACCGGACAGCACCTGCCCCGGCAACTTGTCGCGCACCTTGCGCGGCAGCAGCGGGAACACGAGTTCGGCAAAACGATAAGCCTCCTCCAGGTGCGGATAGCCGGAGAACACGAAAGTATCGATACCCAGCGCCGCGTACTCCTCGATGCGTGCCGCCACGGTCTTCGGATCACCGACCAGTGCGGTGCCAGCCCCGCCACGCACGAGTCCGACACCCGCCCACAGATTCGGGCTGATCTCAAGCGCCTCACGCGTGCGACGGCTGCCACCCGCGTGCAGCGCCGCCATGCGCCGCTGCCCTTCCGAATCCATCTTCGCGAACACGGCCTGCGCGCGTGCCACGGTCTGGTCGTCGAGCTTGCTGATCAGTTCGTCGGCAGCCGCCCATGCTGCGGCGTCGGTCTCGCGCACGATCACGTGCAGGCGGATGCCGAAGCGCACCGTGCGGCCGTGCTTCGCGGCGCGGGCGCGCACGTCGGCGATCTTCTTCGCGACGTCGGCGGGCGGCTCGCCCCAGGTCAGGTACGTCTCCACCTGCTCGGCGGCGAGGTCGTGCGCAGCCTCGGAGGACCCGCCGAAGTACACCGGCGGATGCGGACGCTGAATCGGCGGATACAGCACGCGCGCGCCCTTGACCGTGACGTGCTTGCCCTCGAAGCTGATCTCGCCGTTCTCGTGGCTGGCGGCCAGCAGGTCGCGCCACACGCGGATGAACTCCGCCGATGCCTCGTAGCGTTCGGCGTGGTTCAGGAACAGGCCGTCGCCTTCCAGTTCGGCCACATCGCCGCCAGTGACCAGATTGACGAGCAAGCGGCCGTTGGACACACGATCGAACGTGGCGGCCATGCGCGCGGCCAGCGTCGGTGTCATCAAACCCGGACGCAACGCCACCAGGAACCGCAGCTTGCGGGTGACGGCGGCCAAAGCCGATGCCACCACCCACGGGTCTTCGCAGGAGCGGCCTGTGGGAATCAGCACACCGTCATAGCCAAGCGTGTCGGCAGCCACGGCGACTTGCTTCAGATAGTCGAAGCTGACCTCGCGTGCGCCTTCGGACGTGCCGAGGTAGCGGCTGTCACCGTGGGTGGGAATGAACCAGAGAACTTGCATGTCGTGCCTCCTGCAGGTCAATGAGAATCAGCGCTGCGCCTGTTGCGTGGTGGGGGCTTGCCACGCAGCGTCTGCAACTCTGATCGGTTTGGGAATCAGCTTGAGTGTCTGGAACACATCTGCAATGCGCTGCTGCTCTGCCAGGACCTCGGGCGAGACCGGCTTCGCCCCGTACGAGAATCGCGACACGGCCAGATCGAGCACGCCGGGGTCGAGCGCAGTCTCCTTGACCAGCACAGCGGCAGCGTCCTTCGGATGCTTCTCGGCCCATTGGCCCAGTTGCGCGAGTTCATCGAGGATCGCGGTCACCACCTCGGGACGCGCTTGCGCGTAAGGGCGCGACGCCAGATAGAACTGGTGGTTGCTGACCACGTTCTTGCCATCCGCGCCACGGCCATCGACCAGCACACGGGCATCGAGCTGCTTCTGGGCAGCGGCGAGAAACGGGTCCCAGATCACCCAGGCATCGACGGCGCCTCGCTCGAAGGCGGCACGCGCATCGGCGGGCGGCAGGTAAACGGGCTGGATCTCGCCATAGGCCACCCCGGCTTTCTCCAACTGGCGCACCAGCAGGTAGTGCACGTTCGAGCCCTTGTTCAGCGCCACGCGCTTGCCACGCAGATCGGCCACGCTCTTGATCGTGGAGTTCTTCGGCACGACGATGGCCTCCGCCGTGGGCGCGGGCGGCTCATTGCCGATGTAGGCCAGTTGCGCGCCGGCGGCCTGGGCAAAGATGGGCGGCGCTTCGCCGACCGTGCCGAAATCGATCGCGCCCACGTTGAGCCCCTCCAGCAACTGTGGGCCAGCCGGGAACTCGGTCCATTTGACCGTGATACCTTGCGGCGCCAGGCGCTTTTCCAACGTACCGCGCGCCTTGAGCAGCGTCAGCGTGCCGTACTTCTGATAGCCGATGCGCAGCAGTTTGGGATTGACGGTCTGGGACTGGGCCTTGACCGGCCCGGCAAACAGCACATAGGAAAGGCCGGTGGCAACCACCAGCGCACCGGTCAGCAGACGGCGGCGCAGCGAGTTGTGGAAAAGAGAGATGCGGATGGGCGATGACATACGGGTGTCCTTGCGTTCTGAGTTCTGCGTTCTGATTTCTGAAGTTCTTGGGTCCTGTCGTTGTTGCCCGAATCGGCGGGCAACACCCCTCCCTGCCGGCTTCACGAGCGGCAAGGCAGACGGGATGGATCGGGAATCAGGTCAGGCGGGACATCGCCGCGTGGCGATGCGGGATGAAATCTTGAGAACTGCGGACATCTTCGGGCTCCTTCAACTGGCACGCCGGGGCAGCGTGGCTGCCCCGGCCGCGCGTGTTACCGCTTGCCAGGCTGATAGACCTGGTCGAATGAACCGCCATCGGCAAAGTGGGCTTTCTGAGCCTTGGCCCAGCCACCAAACACTTCGTCGATCGTGAACAGCTTCACCTTCGGAAAATTCGCCGCGTACTTGGCGGCCACCTTCTCCGAGATCGGACGGTAGTAGTTCTTGGCGGCGATTTCCTGACCTTCCTCGGTGTAGAGGAACTGCAGGTAGGCTTCGGCGGCCTTGCGGGTGCCCTTCTTGTCGACGACCTTGTCGACCACGGCCACCGGCGGTTCGGCCAGGATCGAGACCGATGGTGCGACGATGTCGAACTTGTCCGGACCCAGTTCCTTGATGGCCAGGATCGCCTCGTTTTCCCAGGCAATCAGCACATCGCCGAGACCGCGTTCGACGAAGGTCGTGGTGGCGCCACGTGCGCCCGAATCGAGCACCGGCACATTCTTGAGCAGCGCGCCGACGAATTCCTTGGCCTTGGCCTCATTGCCGCCCGGCTGGCGCAGCGCATAGCCCCACGCGGCCAGGTAATTCCAGCGCGCGCCGCCCGACGTCTTCGGGTTCGGCGTGATCACCTGCACGCCGGGCTTGATCAGGTCGTTCCAGTCCTTGATCTGCTTCGGATTGCCCTTGCGCACCAGAAACACGATCGTCGACGTGTACGGCGATGCGTTGTGCGGCAGGCGTTTCTGCCAGTCGGGCTTGATCAGGCCCTTGTCGGCAATGGCGTCGATGTCGTAGCCGAGCGCCAGCGTGACCACGTCGGCATCCAGCCCATCAATCACGGAGCGGGCCTGCTTGCCCGAGCCACCATGCGACTGGCGGATCGTCACGGCGTCACCGGACTGCGCCTTGTAGGCCTTGGCGAACGCGGCGTTCACATCCACGTAGAGTTCCCGCGTGGGGTCGTACGAGACATTGAGCAGGTTGGTGTTGGCCGAGGCGGTCTGTGCGGCGCCGAGTACCGAAAGAACGGCGAGGCCGATGGCCAGTTTGCGAATCATCTGTATTGCTCCCGTCAGGTGTCGTGAAGTGGCGCGTTGGCAATCTTGCGCCCTGCTGTTTTGGGCCCCACGCGGCAGCACGGGGCTTGTGTCAGGGAGAAAGGCTACCGACGCGCCTATCTGAACGGAACGAATGGTTTCGCCGATCCATGCACGAAATCCGCATAAGATCGGACGGCAATATCGACATATCCGCGCAAGGCGGAAGCAGGAAGGAAGGCTTGGTTACAATACCGCCTTTCCCGCGCGCTTCCGCTCGCCCTCTCAACTCCTGCGACCCCTGCGACGCCCGCATCGCCTGCCTACCCCGCCATGCCGCTGATTCTCCAGAGCCTGTCCCCGCTCGCCAATGCCGACCTCGACACCCTTCGCACCGTTGCCGGCGCCTCCGCCTTCGAGCGCCGCGCCGACAACGTGGCCGCCGCGGACGATTGCGCGCCGCTGACGCCCGCGCTGCGCGAAGCACTCGACGCGGCGTGCGCGCCACGTGGCATCGACTGGGCCGTGGTGCCGGGTGGACGCAAGCTGTCGGACTTCCGCCTGGTGGCGATGGACATGGACTCGACGCTGATCACGATCGAGTGCATCGACGAGATCGCCGATTTCTGCGGCCTCAAGGCCGAGGTATCGGCCATCACTGAAGCCGCGATGCGCGGTGAGATCACCGATTTCAACGAAAGCCTGCGCCGCCGCGTGGCGCTGCTCAAGGGCCTGGACGCCAGCGTGCTGGATCGCGTGTACGACGAACGGCTGCGCCTGTCACCCGGCGCCGAGAACATGCTGCAGACCATCCAGGCGCTGGGCTTGCGCACGCTGCTGGTTTCCGGGGGCTTCGTCCACTTCACCGACAAGCTCAAGCCGCGCCTGAAGCTGGACTTCACCCGCGCCAACACGCTCGAGATCGTCGACGGCAAGCTGACGGGCAACGTGGTGGGCGAGATCGTGAACGCCGACGTCAAGGCGCGCACGGTGCGCGAGGTGTGCGAACAGATCGGCGCCGATCCGTCGCAGGCGATCGTGATGGGTGACGGCTCGAACGACCTGAAGATGATGGCCGTAGCCGGCCTTTCCGTGGCATTCCGCGCCAAGCCCGTGGTGCGCGCGCAGGCCAGCGTGGCGTTCAACCATGTCGGCTTGGATGGCCTGCTGAATCTGTTCCCGCATTAAGAGGCCGTTTCAAAATGAAGCGAAGCGGTTCTGGCTAGACGCGGGGCCGCAGACAGTACAAGTAGTACGGCAAGGCCCCGCAACGACGCCAGAATCTTTTTGAAACGGCTTCTAAGTCCCCGCCTTCCGGTGTCCGGCTGCTGGTGCCGGACACCATCCGCAGCACCACTCCCTGTCGTCCCCAAGCCTCGCCGCATCGCTGGCGTCGAGCGCCTCTTCAGCCACCCCGCCAACCCATCCACGCATTGCCACGCTTGATCAATTAAATACGAATCATTATTATTTCGTTCTCTGTCGATCCGCAAAAGCTCAATTCATGCAGGTGTTGGCCGTACTTCTCGCTTTGGCAGGCGCCGCCTGCCTCTATCTGGCCGCGCCCAACCAGGTTCTCACCCGCGCTGCGCCGATCCGCCCGCACCTGTCCTGCTGGCTCGGCCTGGGGCTGACGCTCGCCAGCGCGTGGACGATGAGCGTGCCGGAAGGCTGGCCGGTAGCCATCGCCAGCACACTGGTCACCATGACTTGCTGCCTGTCCGTCTGGCCGTTCATCGGCACGTGGATGCAGAAGCGGCGCTCCGCCACGCGCCTCACCGTCGCGGAAAGGAACACGCCATGATGGGAACCCGATGGCTTGCAGGGTCGCTGCTGGGCCTGCCGCTGGCAATCGCACTGTGCACGCTTGGCATTCTCTGGCTGCCCGGTGGCTGGGAAAGCGGCGTGGTGGTGGCCATCATGCTCGGTTTCGTGCTCTGGGTGGCGATCATCTGCCTGAGCCTGCTGTTCGCATCGAGCCGCTCGGCGTGGCTCTGGCTGCTTGGCGCCAACCTGATCTGCTACGGCGTGCTCTGGGGCGTGCGGGTGATGCACCTCATGCCGCCTGCCTCCCCGCTTTCGGGCGCCTGAGACTCTCCGGGACATCCGCATGAAACCCAACACCCTGCGTGTATTCAACACGCTCCATACCTGGGTCGGCCTGATGGCAGGCTGGGCGCTGTTCATAGCGTTCTTCGCCGGGGCGATCACAGTCTTCCACCATGAACTGCACGTGTGGCAGAACCCTGCCCGGCTGGAAGGCCGACACACCACGGAGGTCCAGGTCGACGGCCCTGCCGTTGATGCCTTCGTGCAGCAACTCATCGCCGCGCACCCTGATGCCGCCAACAGTGTCTATGTTGGCCTGCCGAGCAAGGAGGAGCCAGACTTCAACGCGTACTGGCAGGACAAGACCGGCGCCTGGCAGACGATGAACGGCACGCGCCTGAACGGCGATGCCACCGCGCGGAACGATACCTCGCTCGACCATGCAACCGGCGAACTCTCGGCATTCCTGAACGCCCTGCATTACTCGCTCGGCCTGGGCATGAACGGCATGTACTTCATGGGCGTGATCTCGATCCTGTACGGCCTGGCGCTGGTATCCGGTGTGCTGTTACATCTGCCGCGTCTGAAGAAGGATCTCTTCGCGGTGCGCCCGGGACGCAACCTCAAGCGCTTCTGGATGGACACGCACAATGTGCTCGGGCTGTTCAGCCTGCCGTTCCACCTGATATTCGCAATCACCGGCGCATTCTTCTGCCTGTCACTGATTATGGTGATGGTCTTCAACGTGCTGACGTTCGACGGCAAGCTGATGGAGGTAGTACCACGCGTCACGGGCGCCACGCCCGAGGTGACCGCCGCAGGCCGCCCCTCCCCCACGATGCCGGCGGCGCAACTGCTGGCAATTGCGCGCGAACACGGTGGCGACCGGTTCACGCCGGAAGCCATCCGCTTCCAGCACTACGGTGACGCGAACGCGCTGGCCGAAGTCCGCGGGGACAGCACCCGGGCGCTCGGCAACGGCGGATCGGTGGGCATTCACGCCGCGGCAGCCGAGCCCGAGGCGGGCAAGCTGATCGCCAACCAGACCGCCGGCGCGCGCGACACGAACCATATGGTCTACAGCGCGATGTTCGCGCTGCACTACGGCACGTATGGCGACCTGGCCATGCGGATCGTCTATCTGCTGGCGGGGCTGGCGGGTGCGTTCCTGTTCTACTCGGGCAATCTGCTGTGGATCGAAACACGCCGCAAAACGCGGCAGGCCGAACAGCCTCGCGTGCATCGACTGCTCGCCCAGGCGACGGTTGGGGTGTGCATCGGCACCTGTATCGGCGTTGCGCTGTGCTTCACCGCTGCGCTGCTTTGGCCGGAGCAGGCCGTTAGCCACGTGTTCTGGCCCACATTCATCGCATCCGTGGGCTGGGCTCTGATTCGCCATCCCGCACGCGCGGCCGTGGAACTGCTGTGGATCGCGGCGATCGCCACGCTCGGTGTGCCGCTGTCGAATGCCATCCTGACCGGCGATCACTTTATCGTTGCGGCACTCAACGGCCGCTGGGCCGTGGCGGGCTTCGACATTGGCGCGATCGCGCTGGCAGCCGGATATGTCGCGCTGGCCCGCGCCACACTACGCCGCGCCCGTGGCGGGCCGGCGGAATCGGTATGGGCGCTGCGTAGCGCATCGCCCAATACCCAACAGACAGAAGAACCCGCGGCGCTCGAACGCGTCTAGCGCGTCCGGGCGCGTCCTGGCTCGTCAGCGCAGCTGAGACTCCAGCGCCTGCTTCAGATCGGCGATCAGGTCGCGGGTGTCTTCCAGACCGATATACAGCCGCACCAGTTCGCCGGCGTTCTCCCATCCAGCCGGCGGCCACGTGCCAGCCGGCCGCATTGTGTCGACGTGATAGGGCACAGCCAGACTGTGCGCACCGCCCCACGACCAGCCAATCGCGAACAGCTTTAGCGCCTCGACGAACGCATCGACCTGCTCGCGCGTATAGCGGCTGTGCAGAATGATCGAGAACAGACCACTCGCGCCGCTGAAATCCCGTAGCCATTCGGCATGGCCGGGGCAATCGGGCAATGCCGGATGCAGCACGCGCGCGACCTCCGGACGTTTCGTCAGCCATTCGGCCACCTCGCGCGCTGCGCGGTCGTGAGCGGCCAGGCGCACCGGCATGCTCGCCAGCCCGCGCAGGACCAGGTAGCAATCGTCGGCGGAGACACCCCAGCCCATCAGCATGCGGGTGCGCTTGAGGCGGTCGTGGAGATGGTCATCCCGCGTGATCACGGCGCCCATCAGTACATCGCTGCCACCGGATTGGTACTTGGTCAGCGCCTGCACGGAGATATCGATGCCCTTCTCGAACGGCCGATAGTAGACGCCGGCAGACCAGGTGTTGTCGATCGCGGTCAGCACACCACGTGCCTTCGCGGCGGCCACGATCGCCTCGGTGTCGGGCACTTCCATCGTGACCGAGCCCGGCGATTCCATCCAGATCAGACGCGTGTTCGGCTGGATCATCGAGGCGATTCCAGCGCCGACCGACGGATGATACGGGCGCACGGTGATGCCGAACTCCCGCGCCATCCAGTCGCCATGATCGCGATTGGGCCCGTAGACGTTTTCCGGAACGAGGACATCGTCACCGGTACGCAGCAGGCCGAAATAGACCAGCGAAATGGCGCCCAGGCCCGACGGGAACAGCAGCGTGTGACGGCCACCTTCGATCTGCGCCAGTTGCTGGCAAAGCGCCTCGCTGGTCGGCGTGGCGTGCAGGCCATAGCGCCAGTAGGTCTTGCTGCGGTCGCCATAGGCGCGCAGTTCGGCAAGGTTGCGGAAGACGACAGTGGAGCCGCGGTAGGTCGGCGTGGAGAACGAATCGAAGCCCGGCGCGATGTCCAGTTCTGGCTGGACGGCAATGGTCTTGATGTAACGGGACGAGTCGGAAGCGGACACGGCGATTTCCCTGGAGGAGTCGAATCAGGCGTTCGAGCTTACCAGCAAATGCCAGTCAGGCCACGTGCGAGGCCGGCGAAAACACGTCAGGTCAGGAGGGACGGACTAGCCGAGCCCGATGGGGATTCAGCGAGGCTTCTCGGTCGAGATCGATGACTTGGGCGGAGGTGGGGCGTACGTCGCGCCGCTGCCCTGGCGGCTATCGAATGGTGGGATCACCTGGGAGCCGCCAAGCGGCCGGATAACAAACGGCAGGATGATCGCGGGGTTGAACGCATCGGTCCAGGTACCGCGCACCACGCCCTGCTGGTCGATCTGCCCTTCCCAATTGCCGGATACGCGCGTGCCGTCGTCCGACTCTTCCATCAGGAAGCTGCCATCCTCCCATTCGCCGGAGAGCAGCCGCACGCTCTTGCCATCCCCGATCGAATATTCGCCTTGGAGGCTGTCCCGTGTGTCGGTCTTCGGGGCTACCCGCAACCGCACCGGCTTGTCGCCGAGCGTGCCGGTATAGACCGGATACTTCGCGTACTCGGGGCGCGGTGACAATGGGCCCGCCGAGCCGGTGGACAGCGAGTTGCCCCGCTTGGCCTCACCGGCACGAATGGCGTCATTGATACCGAGCCCACCGCCCCGCTCGTCCGTCGCCTGCCCCGTCGATACAGCGGTTCCGTCGGCCGCGCGCGCCGCAATTGGGAGAGACAGCATCGCGACGGCCAACAGGCAAAGCAAAACGGGGCGGGACAAGACGGTCTTCCTCGGGCAGATTGACTGCCCGCGACTTTAAACGCGCTCGAAGATCGCGGCAATGCCCTGGCCACCACCGATGCACATCGTCACCAGCGCGTAGCGACCCTGTACACGTTGCAGCTCGTACAACGCCTTGACCGTGATGAGCGCACCGGTGGCGCCGATCGGGTGGCCGAGCGAGATACCGGAGCCATTGGGGTTGACCTTCGCCGGGTCGAGACCCAAAGCCTTGGTCACCGCGCAGGCCTGCGCCGCGAATGCCTCGTTGGCCTCGATCACATCGAGATCCTTGACCGTCAGGCCGGCACGTTCCAGCGCGATCTTCGTAGCCGGCACCGGACCGATGCCCATCGTCTTGGGATCGACACCGGCGTGGCCGTAGGACACCAGGCGAGCCAGCGGCTTCAGGCCGCGGCGCTCGGCCTCGGCACGCTCCATCAGCACCACGGCGGCGGCGGCGTCGTTCAGGCCCGAGGCGTTGCCGGCCGTGACCGTGCCATTCTCCTTGACGAACACCGGCTTGAGCTTGGTCATGTCGTCCATCGTCGCGTCGTGACGCACGTGCTCATCGGTATCGAATACTACGTCGCCCTTGCGCGATTTCAGCGTAACCGGAACGATCTGATCCTTGAAGTAGCCTGCCTTGATGGCGGCGGAAGCACGACGATGCGATTCGAGCGCGGCTTCGTCCTGCTGCTGGCGCGAAATGTCATATTCCTTGGCGACGTTTTCCGCCGTCACGCCCATGTGGATCGTGTGGAACGGATCGTGCAGTGCACCAAGCATCATGTCGACCAGCTTGGCATCGCCCATGCGCGCACCCCAGCGGGCCATCGGCGCCAGGTACGGCGCGCGGCTCATGCTTTCCGCGCCGCCGCCGATTGCCACGTCGGCATCGCCCAGCAGAATCGTCTGGGCTGCGCTGACGATTGCCTGTAGGCCGGAGCCGCACAGGCGATTGACGGTCAGTGCCGGCGCGTTGGTCGACACACCACCATTCACAGCCGCCACGCGGCCCAGATACATGTCCTTCGGCTCGGTCTGGATCACGTTGCCGAACACCACATGACCCACGTCATCGCCCGAAACGCCGGCGCGGGCCAGTGCTTCGCGCACGACCAGAGCGCCCATATCCGTCGGGGCCTGATCCTTCAGGCTGCCGCCGAAGGTACCGATTGCGGTGCGCACACCGCTGACAACCACCACTTCACGTGCCATGTCTTGTCTCCATGCGTTCATGTTGCGCCGCACAGTATAGACCCGACCCCGGGAAAACGAACGACCGTACTTTTACCTAATTGTATGCACAAGTACGGCTTACGCCACCTCACCCCAAAGATCGTGACCATCGGCGCCGGTAATCTTCACATTGACGAAGTCGCCCGTCTTGTAGCGCTGCGAAGCCTTGGCCGCCGGATCGATATAGACCAGACCGTCGATTTCCGGCGCATCCGCCGACGACCGGCCGATACCACCATCCTGATTGACCTCGTCCACCAGCACGCGCAGCGTCTGGCCGACCTTGCGCTGCAGACGGCGGGCGGAGACCTCCTCGGCTACTTCCATAAAGCGGGCACGTCGCTCTTCGCGCACTTCGTCCGGCAACGCACCGGGCAGGTCGTTGGCCGTGGCGCCTTCCACCGGGGAATAGGCAAAGCAGCCCACCCGGTCAAGCTCGGCTTCGGCGATGAAATCGAGCAGCGTCTGGAATTCTTCCTCGGTCTCACCGGGGAAACCGGCGATGAACGTGCTACGAATCGTCAGGTCCGGGCAGACTTCGCGCCACGCGCGGATGCGGTCGAGTGTCTTCTCGGCATTCGCCGGGCGCTTCATGCGCTTGAGCACATCCGGATGCGCGTGCTGCAGCGGCACATCGAGGTATGGCAGCACGTTGCCCTGGTTCATCAGCGGGATGATCTCGTCGACGTGCGGATACGGGTAGACGTAGTGCAGGCGAACCCATGCGCCATACTGGCTCGCCAGCTCGCCGAGCGCGGCCACCAGCTCCGTCATGCGAGTCTTGAGCGGGCGCCCATTCCAGAAACCGGTGCGATATTTGACGTCCACGCCATAAGCGCTGGTGTCCTGCGAGATGACCAGCAGTTCCTTGACGCCCGCCTTGAACAGGTTTTCGGCCTCGAGCATGACTTCAGCCACGGGGCGCGAGACGAGGTCGCCACGCATCGACGGGATGATGCAGAACGAGCAGCGATGGTTGCAGCCTTCCGAAATCTTCAGGTAGGCATAGTGCTTCGGCGTCAGCTTGATACCGGCCGCCGGCACCAGGTCCGTGAACGGGTCATGCGGCTTCGGCAGGTGCGTATGCACCGCCTGCATCACCTCGCCCAGCGCGTGCGGGCCGGTCACAGCCAACACCTTCGGGTGCACGGCACTCACGATGTCGTGCCCGGCGGCATCCTTCTTGGCACCCAGGCAGCCGGTCACGATCACCTTGCCGTTCTCCGTCAGTGCCTCGCCGATCGCGTCCAGGCTCTCCTGCACGGCCTCGTCAATGAAGCCGCACGTATTGACGACCACAAGGTCGGCGCCGTCATAGGTGCCGCTGATCGAGTATCCCTCGGCACGTAGCTGGGTAATGATCTGCTCGGAGTCCACCAGGGCCTTGGGGCAGCCGAGTGAAACAAAGCCGACTTTGGGCGGATTGGACAAGTTGGTATCAGACGACATGGGGCACCGCAAATAGGGGGATTCGGGGCGCATCCGACCGTCCCCGGTGGCGCGCCGCTCTGGGCCAAGGGCATCCGGCGAGCCTGCCGGGCGCCGTCATTGCCATGAAAGGCCGTGATTTTACCCTGAGCAAGCGATATTGGCGCGCCTGCCCTTGGCGGGCTTCGTTCTGTGCCCGGGGCGCATCACGTTCCAAGAAGACTGACGGCCCGGGCAAGAATCGGCCTCCAGCCGAGCGCCAGGCCCAACACGACCCCGCCGCCACCGGTTGCCCAGAACACCCGTTTGACGCGGTCTTTCATAACGGAGAGCTTGTCCTCGGTCGACTGGATGCGCACGGATAGATCTGACTCCACTTTATCGACCTTCGCAGTGAGACGAGCCTCGAACTGGTCCATCGCATGAATGATCCGCGATTCGGACTCCCGCATCTGGGTTTCTTGTTGCCGAAGCTGTTCCGCCATGGCCTGCTGGCCTGCCGTGAGCGAACCAATGTCGCGCTGTACCTGGCCGAGCTGGGTGTAGAGGTCGAGTACGAACGGTTGAAATTTGTCGATTTCCATCGGGCGACGAGGAGAGGATGCCTGAACAGGACCCCTGAACAAACAGGGCATGGCCAATTGCACCATGCCCTCTCGCCCGATTCGACGCGTCAAAGAGAATGACGCACGGATATGGGAATTTGCCACGCTTTCACAACAGTCCGTGGTGGTGACACCACTGCACGGCTGTTGCGCGGCGAAAACCGAACCTGCTTACTTCTTGTCCGGCTGGTTGAACGGGAACGTGCCGAACATCGACTTGGCCTGGTTCTGCATCTGCTCCTGCATCTGCACGAACAGGTTTTTGCTCTGTTCGATGTAGTTGCTCATCATGCCCTGCATCATCGGCCCCTGCAGGTTCATGAACTGCGACCACATGTCCGGGCTGAATGGCTCACCCGAGTAAAGACCCTTGGAATTCTCGGCCAGCTTGCTCTGGATGTCGATGAAGGCCTGGATGTTCTTTTCCAGGTAGGTGCCCATCATGCCCTGCATCGCATGGCCGTAGAAGCGGATGATCTGCGAGAGCATCGCGCTCGAGAACATTGGCACGCCGCCGGTTTCCTCTTCCAGGATGATTTGCAGCAGGATGCTGCGCGTGAGTTCTTCGCCCGACTTGGCGTCGACGACCTTGAACTCCTCGCTGTCCATGACCAGCTGTTTCACATCCGCGAGCGTGATGTAGGTACTGGTCTGCGTGTCGTAGAGCCGGCGATTGGGATACTTCTTGATCAGTCGCTCTGCGCCTTTTTTGCTCGTGGCCATCGGTGCTCTATCCTTGTGTCGTCGCTGATGCCGTTGTCCGGCATCGCTGCTGCGCCATCGCTCGGTACTGCTGCACCGCGTGCGATGCAGTGCGCAAGAACAACCGGACCGGACACAGCCGAAAGGCTCCACAGTGGTGCCGGTTGCGCTATTGCCCTGATTCTATGCTCAACAAGGCACTAAGAAAAGACGGCAAGGTTTAAGGAAAACCCGCAGCAAAACAGCGTGGAAAGATGACAAACGGGCAATGAACGCGCACGAATGCGCGGCATCGCCCGCCAGAAACGCCAGCCGGAGCCCGGCCGGGTCATGCTTGTGCACTGCGCTGGATGCGCCGCATCAACGGCGACATCCGGCGCGCGCGCCGGTCAGCCCATGTGCAGGCCGCCATTCAGCGAGAAGTCGGCACCGGTGGAGAAACCCGACTCGTCCGACGACAGCCACGCGCAGATCGAGGCGATTTCTTCGGGCGTGCCCAGACGCTTGACCGGAATCGTGCCGACGATCTTGTCGAGCACATCCTGGCGAATCGACTTGACCATGTCCGTGGCGATGTAGCCCGGCGACACCGTGTTCACGGTCACGCCCTTGGTGGCCACTTCCTGCGCCAGCGCCATCGTGAAGCCGTGCAGGCCTGCCTTGGCGGTCGAGTAGTTGGTCTGACCGAACTGACCCTTCTGGCCGTTCACCGACGAGATATTGACGATGCGACCCCAGCCGCGGTCAGCCATGCCGTCGATGACCTGCTTGGTCACGTTAAACAGCGACGTCAGATTCGTGTCGATCACCGCATCCCAGTCCGCGCGGGTCATCTTGCGGAACACCACGTCGCGCGTGATGCCGGCGTTGTTGATCAGCACATCGACCTCGCCCACTTCGGACTTGACCTTGTCGAAGGCTGCCTTGGTGGAGTCCCAGTCGGCGACGTTGCCTTCGGACGCCACGAATTCAAACCCGAGCGCGCGTTGCTGTTCGAGCCACTTCTCACGACGCGGCGAATTCGGGCCGCAGCCCGCCACCACCTTGTAACCATCCCGCGCCAGTCGCTGGCAAATCGCGGTCCCGATGCCGCCCATGCCGCCGGTCACATATGCAATGCGCTGAGTCATATCCACTCCTAGTTGGCTCGCCCGATCGTGTCGAAGCTTTGGTCTTTCTTATTCACGCCGGCCGCATCCGTCCTGGACGCACACGGCCGGCACACCCCTCAATGCAATTGCGATGCTTAATTCCGCTCGACTGCGAGCGCCACGCCCATGCCACCACCGATGCACAGCGAGGCCAGGCCCTTCTTGGCATCGCGGCGCTTCATTTCGTGCAGCAGCGTGACCAGGATGCGGCAGCCTGACGCGCCGATCGGGTGGCCGATGGCGATCGCGCCGCCGTTCACGTTGATCTTCGACTGATCCCAGCCCATTTGCTGATGCACGGCCAGTGCCTGAGCGGCAAAGGCCTCGTTGATTTCCATCAGGTCCAGGTCCTTGACCTCCCAGCCGGCACGCGACAGGCAGCGCTTGCTGGCAGGCACCGGGCCCATGCCCATCACGGCCGGGTCCACGCCGGCGTTGGCGTACGCCTTGATGGTCGCCAGCGGGGTCAGGCCCAGTTCGCGCGCCTTGGCAGCCGACATCACGACCACAGCGGCGGCGCCGTCATTCAGGCCCGATGCGTTTGCGGCCGTCACCGTGCCGCTCTTGTCGAAGGCCGGTTTCAGGCTAGCCATGCTTTCCAGCGTGGCGCCCTGACGCACGTACTCGTCGGTCTTGAACGCAACCGGATCGCCCTTGCGTTGCGGAATCAGGACCGGAACGATTTCCTCGTCGAACTTGCCGGCTTTCTGGGCAGCTTCGGCCTTGTTCTGGGAGCCCACGGCGAACTCGTCCTGGGCCTGGCGGGTGATGCCGTATTCCTTGGCCACGTTCTCGGCCGTGATACCCATGTGGTACTGGTTGTACACATCCCACAGGCCGTCAACGATCATCGAATCGACCAGCTTGGTGTCGCCCATGCGGAAGCCATCGCGCGAACCCGGCAGCACGTGCGGTGCGGCGCTCATGTTCTCCATGCCGCCGGCCACGACGATCTCGGCCTCGCCAGCCACAATCGCGTTGGCGGCCAGCATCACGGCCTTCAGGCCCGAACCGCACACCTTGTTGATGGTCATGGCCGGCACCATGTCGGGCAGGCCCGCCTTGCGCGAAGCCTGGCGTGCCGGGTTCTGGCCCGAGGCGGCCGTCAGCACCTGGCCCATGATCACTTCGCTCACCTGGTCCGGCTTCACGCCGGCACGCTCCAGCGCGGCCTTGATCACGATGGCGCCCAACTCCGGCGCGGGAATCTTCGCGAGCGAACCGCCGAACTTGCCGACTGCGGTACGGGCTGCGGAAACGATGACGATATCGGTCATTTGATGTCCTTTCGAGAAAACGAATGCGGAACGGTTCGAAATCCGGGCCGGCGTCGCGGGCCGGCCCTCATGAAGCTCAGGCGCGCTGTTTGACGTAGCGCCCTGGCGCGGGTTCAATCGCCCGGTAGTGGTCATTGCCGTAATCGGCTGGCGCGGCACGCTTCTGACCCGCCTGCTTGCCCAGCCATGTCACCCAGTCCGGCCACCAGCTTCCCGGATGCTCCTGCGCGCCGGCCAGCCAATCATGGGCCGATTCCGACAGTTTGTCATTGGTCCAATGACTGCGCTTCTTCTTGACCGGCGGGTTGATGACGCCCGCGATATGGCCGGAGGCACCCAGCACGAAACGCAACTTGTTCCGCAGCAGCGCCGTGGAAGCGTAGGCCGCGGCCCAGGGCACGATGTGGTCTTCGCGCGACCCGTAGATGTACGTTGGCACGTCGATCGCTCCGAAGTCCACCGGCGCATTGCATACCGTGAGCTTGCCCGGCACCTTCAGCTCGTCCTGCAGATACGTATGGCGCAGGTACCAGCAGTACCACGGGCCCGGAAGATTGGTGGCGTCGCCATTCCAGAACAACAGGTCGAACGGAACCGGCGTGTTGCCCTTGAGATAGTTGTCGACCACGTAGTTCCAGACCAGGTCGTTCGGACGAAGGAACGAGAACGTATTGGCCAGTTCCACGCCGCGCAGCAGCCCGCACGGCGCGCCGCCGGCCCCGCCCAGCGTGGCCTCGCGCAGTTGCACGTGCGCTTCGTCGACGAAGACGTCGAGGATGCCCGTATCGGCGAAATCCAGCAGCGTGGTCAGCAACGTCAGGCTGGCTGCCGGACGCTCGCCACGCGCGGCCAGCACGGAAAGCGCCGTCGAGACGATCGTGCCGCCGACGCAGAAGCCCAGCACGTTGATCTTGTCCTGTCCGCTGATATCGCGCGTCACTTCGATCGCGCGGATCGCCGCGTGCTCGATGTACTCATCCCAGGTGCGCTCGGCCATCGACGCATCGGGGTTTCGCCACGACACCAGGAAGACAGTATTCCCCTGCTCCACGGCATGTCGCACAAGCGAGCTCTCGGGTTGCAGATCCAGAATGTAGAACTTGTTGATGCACGGCGGCACCATCAGCAGCGGCCGCTCGTAGACCTTGTCGGTCAGAGGCTTGTACTGCAGAAGCTGGAAATACTCGTTCTCGTAGACCACAGCGCCTTCGGTCACAGCCATATTGCGGCCGACCTCGAACGCTGTTTCATCGGTCTGCGAGATCTTGCCCCTGGCCAGATCCTCCAGCATATTGCGCACGCCCTTGCGCAGTGACTCACCACCGGATTCGATCAGGCGCTGTTGCGCGTCAGGGTTTGTCGCCAGGAAGTTGGCCGGCGACATGGCATCCACCCATTGCGATACCGCGAAGCGGATGCGCTGACGAACCTTGGGATCCGCCTCGACCGCCTCGGCCAGTTCGGTCATGGCGCGGGCCGTCAGCAGGTAAAAGGCTGCGGTATAGCGATACGGGGCATTGTTGCGCCATGCCGGGCTGGCGAAACGCTTGTCGGACAAGCGCTGGCTGGCTGAATCGGCATTGGCCGCGCCGTTGGGCGCAGGCGCGCTGGCTGCCACGGCGCCCTCGCCCATTTCGCGCCAGAGTTCGGCGAAATCCCTGAAAAAGCGTTCCTGGATACGGGCAAGCTGCGCGGGCGCGATCTTCACGCCGCCGGCGCCATTTACGCCGTTCGCACCTTGCGTGGCGGCACCCTGGAAAGCGTTCTGGAAGGCCTGGACGAATGCCTCGCCGCCCGGGAATCCACCCGGAAACGCGCCGGCCATGCCGGCCGGGAAACCAGACGGCATATCGCCGTTGGCCTCGGGTACCCATTGACGGGACCACTCCAGCCAGGTGGCTGGATCAAATGGCCCCGGCACGAACTGAAACGGTTGGGACTTGCCTTCCTTATCGGAAGCTGCCGCACCTTTGCCGGTCGCCATAATGTATTCGTCTCTCTGCCGTCGTATTGGTTGACGGGCTCGGGGTGACTGTCTCCCGACCCGCCCCTGATCCGGGTTGCGTCTGACACTGCTGCAGAACGACCTCGGATGCCCTGCGTCATACGCTATGCTAGCCGGCGAAACCCTAGAGTAATTCCTCGGTTTCGATACATTTAAAGGCATTGTTGCCTCGCAATGTAGACGCTGTCAATGCGGAAATCCGCACGACAGGTAACTCCCTGGCCGCAAAATCCCGACCTACCGGACGGTAGGCCTGGCGCGGCGTGCCAGGCAGCATGAACTCATACACGAAAGAGATGAAAGTCTGATGTATATCGTGGCAATTGGCTGGCTCTACGTCGTCCTGATGATGTCGATTACCGAGACCAACGCGGTGGCTGGCGTGGCCACCTTTCTGTTTTACGGACTGGCTCCGGTCTCGATCGTGATGTACATCATGGGGACGCCGGGCCGGCGCAGGCGGCGAAAAGCGCGTGAAGCCGGCGAAGCCGCCGCGGCAAAGACGGCGGAATCCGAGTCGAAAGCCGGCCAGTAGACGGTGCCACGGCCGGCGGCGGCTGTCAGCGTTCCAGCCAGACGAGCGTGGCCATGCGGCCAGTCGTGCGATCCCTGCGGTAGGAGAAAAAGCGATCGGCGTCGGTAACGGTACAGACATCCCCGCCATGAATCCGCACGCAACCCGCGCGTGCCAACCGGATGCGGGCCAACGCATAAATATCGGCCCAGTACTTGCCCGGCGCGCCCGGGAGAAACGCTGCCTCGACCCCTGCGCGCTCGTCGTCGCGCGCGCGCTCGATGAAGGCGGCACGGACCTCGGCACCTACCTCGAATGCCGTCGGCCCGATGGCCGGGCCAAGCCATGCAAGCCAGGTTGGATCGGGGCCGGCATGTGGTGCCATGCGTGCCAGCGTGGCCTCGATGACCCCATCACAGAGCCCTCTCCAGCCCGCATGTGCCGCGCCAACGACCGTGCCCGCCGCATCGCAGAGCAGCACTGGCAGGCAATCGGCCGTCATGATCGCGCAGACGTGGCCTGACTCGGTGGCGATGCTCGCGTCCGCCTGCGGCACACCATCCGTGACGCCGTCGGCCGTGACCACGCCACAGCCATGCACCTGGTCGAGCCAGCGCGGCATAGCCGGCAGATGTTCCGCCAAGCGCTGCCGATTCTCGGACACGGCGACCGGGTCATCACCGACATGCGTGCCGAGATTCAGACCACCGGTCGATCCATCGGCCAGGCCGTAGGGGCTTTCACTGACACCACCATGGCGCGTGGTCGACAATGCGCGCACCCACGCTGGCGCGGGCCAGTCGGGCACGATCCAGGCCGGGCGATCATTCGTCGTCATGGTCGTCGTGGTCGTCGTGGTCGCCTTGGTCATCGTCGTCCCCTTCGTACCAGTCGTCTTCCTCTTCATCGTCCTGCGCATGCCCCTCGAAGTCGAGGGCATCGATCAAGGCCTGGAGGTCTTCGGGCGGCTCGGCTTCCCACGACATCTTGCGGCCAGTGGCCGGATGCACGAGCCCCAGCCGGTAGGCATGGAGCGCCTGGCGCGTGAACGGGACAGGCAGCGGCACACGGATCGCGGGGCGCTGCCCGCGTTGCGTGGCCTTGTGATAGACGGGATCGCCCACCAGCGGATGGCCGATCGACTCGAAATGCACGCGGATCTGGTGCGTCCGACCGGTCTCGAGCTGGCACATCACCATCGACACCTTACCCCGGCCCAGCGGCACCGTGCCAAGGGTCTCGAAGTGCGTGCGCGACGGTTTGCCGCTGTTCGTATGCACGATCGCCATGCGCGTGCGCTCGCGAGGGTCCCGGCCGATCGGTGCATCGATCGTGCCGTCATCGGGGGTCTCGCCCCAGACCAGCGCGAGATAGGTCCGCTTGACCGTGCGCGCGGCGAGCTGTCGCACCAGATCCGTCTGGGCGACCAGCGTCCGTGCCACCACCATCAGGCCGGAGGTTTCCTTGTCCAGCCGGTGGACAATCCCCGCGCGGGGCAGCCTTGCCGCAGACGGGTCGCGATGCAGCAGCCCGTTCAGCACGGTGCCGCTCCAGTTGCCGGCGGCGGGGTGGACGACAAGTCCGGCGGGCTTGTTGATGACCAACATGGCATCATCCTCGTACACGACGTCGAGGGGCACGTCTTCCGCCGTGAATGCCATGGACTCCGGGGCGGCCTGCGGCTGGACCTCGATCTTCTGGCCCATCTGGACCGATGCCTTGGCACGGCTTGGCTCGCCATCGACCCGTACGGCGCCATCCTCGATCCATTGCTGGATACGGCTACGCGAAAACTCGCTGAAGTGCCGCGCGAGCAGCTTGTCGAGGCGCTCGCCGTGAGACGCGCTATCGACTTCCATGTACAGTGGCACAAAATCCGACGCGGCCGGCGGCGAGACCGGCACATCGTCGTTGAACTCACCGAGGTCGCCAAACTCCTCCGTATCGACGTCCGCTACGGCGGTGGATTCGGTGTGGCGCTCCGGCCCGGTTTCGGGCTTGGGGCTTCGGCTATAATGCTTGGCGCTATTTTTCATCCGGGAACAGGTTGCCCATGCAATTGCAGAGCATGAGACGCGCTAATTGGCGCGCGAGATTTGGAGCGATTTTGCTTGCAGGCGGCTGCGTCATGCTGTCCGCGTGCGGCCTGCTGGGCGACCAGCCGGACGAAACGGCTGGCTGGTCAGCGAACAAATTATATTCTGAAGCCAAGGATGCCCTGGATGGCGGCGACTACACGCGCGCCGTCAAGCTCTACGAGAAGCTCGAGGGCCGCTATCCATTTGGCCGTTACGCCCAGCAGGCGCAGATCGATACGGCCTACGCCAACTACAAGGATGGCGAGACCGCTGCCGCGCTGGCTGCCGTCGACCGCTTCATCCAGTTGCACCCGAGTCACCCGAATATCGATTACGCCTACTACCTCAAGGGGCTGATCAACTTCAACGACAACCTGGGCTGGCTGGGCCGGTTCTCCGGCCAGGATCTGAGCGAACGTGATCCGAAGGCGGCGCGAGCAGCCTATGACGCGTTCCAGATCCTGATCACCCGCTACCCGGACAGCAAGTACACGCCCGACGCGACGCTGCGCATGCAGTACATCGTCAACTCGCTGGCCCAGCACGAAGTTCACGCGGCGCGCTACTACTATCGCCGGGGCGCCTACCTGGCTGCGGTCAACCGCGCGCAGCAGGCGCTGAAGGACTACGACGGCGCGCCGGCCAACGAGGAAGCGCTGTATATCATGGTCCGCTCGTATGATGCGCTGGGCATGAAGGATCTGCGCGACGATGCCGCCCGCGTGATGGAACGCAACTATCCGAACAGCGACTACATCAAGTATGGGCAGCGCCGCAAGGACAAGTCCTGGTGGGAAGTGTTCTGAGGTTGCCGAACCTGTCCGCATTGGACATTTCGATGCAAGCAACAAAAAAACCGCACGCGATCCGTGCGGTTTTTTTTGACCTGACGCCAGACCTTGGGCTCATGAACACGCCCCCCTTCTCGGCACGATAACCATCGTACGTGCCGTAGGCCGCGTCATGGCGACCAAGCCGCTTGGATGCGCTGGCTGCGGTCACTCGGAATCTCATAGCCGCTGCCGATCGAGTAAGTCTGGTGCGGAAAGACCAGCCCCGGCGGGCTGACGCTACGAACTCGTGGTTGCCCGGTACAAACTGGGACAGCTACTCCGAATCCGTGTCGGACTCGGACGCCGGCGCCTCACCTCGCCCCAACCCTTCCAGGAACCGAATGACGGTGTCGGCTTCACGCGTGCGCGTGAACGGCGGAAGACTCTGCCAGATCTGCCGGCCATATGGCTTTTCCACGAGCCGGGTATCGCAAATCGCCAGCACGCCCCGATCGGTCTCAGACCGGATCAGTCGGCCGGCACCCTGCTTCAGCGTGATCACCGCATGCGGAAGCTGGTGAACCGCGAACGGGCTGAGCCCCTTCTTCTGCAGTACCTCCATGCGCGCTGCCAGCACTGGATCATCGGGTGGTGCGAACGGCAGCTTGTCGATGATGACCAGCGACAGCGCCTCGCCACGGACATCAACGCCTTCCCAGAAACTCTGGCTGCCCACCAGTACGGCGTTGCCAAGCTCGCGGAAGCGGTCGAGCAATTCGGTACGGCTCGCCTGGCCCTGCACGAGCAGCGGCAGGTTGATACCGCGCTCCGCGAACAGGTCATAGAGCATGTCCGACGCCTTCTGCACCGCCCGCAACGTGGTGCAAAGCAGGAACGTGCGGCCACCTGCCGCCTCGATCAACGGCAGCGCCCGCTCCACCACCGCCTCGGTAAATTGAGGCGATTGCGGCGGTGGCATATCCCGGGGCACATACAGCAGCCCCTGTTTCGCATAGTCGAACGGGCTAGGCAGTGTCAAAGATCGGTCGCGATCCAGCCCAAGCTGCGCGGCGTAATGGGTGAAGTTGCCCTTCACGGACAGCGTGGCAGAGGTGAAGACCCACGCGCGTGGTTGGCCTGCGCGTTGCCGGCTGAAGATCGGCGCGATCGACAACGGCGTCCGATGCAACTGCACCGTGTGCGAGAACACTTCCACCCAGCGTACGGTTTCGGGGCCAAGCTGGGCAGGTTGGACAGGCTGGGAAGTCTGGAAGGACTGGGAAGTCTGGTCGCCTTCCGCATCGTCGGCCGGCTCGGCCGCAGGCACGGGGGATGCGGCAATCCGGTCGTCGCGCCATGCCGCCAGCCGCTGGGCGAGTTCGAGCGCGCGGCGATGGCACTGTTCAAGCTCCTCGGCACGCTCGGCCTGCGATTCCAGTGCCTCGACAAAGTCGGACAGCGCCGTGTCGAGCGCGTCGAGCGTTTCGTGAAACGGCTCGCGAATGCGCGGGTCGGCGTCGATCTGCCCCAGCGCAAGGCGGGCGTTCTCCCTGCCGAAGGCCAGGCGCAGATCGCGGGCAGCCCGCTCGAGCGGTGCCCCAAGCGCGACCCAGTCCACCGCATCGCGCGCGTGCGACAGCCCTTCGGCCACGGTATCGCGGGCCAACTCGAGCAGTTGGCTCGTCGACAACGTTTCGCCGAAGAACAATGTCGCCGTCTCGGGCAACTGGTGCGCTTCGTCGAAGATCACGGTGTTGGCGGCGGGTAGCAATTCGGCCATGCCGGTATCGCGCAGCACAACGTCGGCAAAGAACAAGTGATGGTTGACGACCACGAGGTCGGCCTGCTGCGCCTCCTTGCGGGCGCGCATCACGAAGCATTCCTTGTAGTTCGGACATTCGCTGCCCAGGCAGTTGTCCCGCGTGGAGGTCACGAGTTGCCACACTGGCGCGTTCTCGGGCACTTCGGCCAGCTCGGCCTTGTCCCCGGACGTCGTGGTCTTGGCGAATCGGCTGATCTCGCGCAACCAGGCCGCATCCTGCTTCGACGCCAGCCGGCCGTTGGCCTGTGCCCGCTCCAGGTGATAGTGGCAAACGTAGTTGGCCCGCCCCTTGAGCAGGGAGACCGAGATCGGCACGTTCAGCGCATGGCGTACCGTCGGAATGTCGCGGAGGTAAAGCTGGTCCTGCAGGTTCTTGGTACCGGTCGAAAGGATGACCTTCCCGCCCCAGAGCATGGCCGGCACCAGATAGGCGTACGTCTTGCCCGTACCCGTGCCAGCCTCGACGATCACCGTGTCGTTGTCGGCGATCGCATTGGCCACGGCCTCGGACATCTTCTCCTGCGCCGCGCGCGGCCGGTAGCCGGGGATCGCACTGGCCAGCGTGCCGGTTTCGGCAAAGATCGTAGCGAGTTGCGAAGACCTTAGCGCGGCCTGGTCGGCTGCCGCCGCGGCAACGGCGTTCGCGAGCGACTCCGGCATGTCGGCGGCTCCGGCCACATCGGGGCCGTCGGATAAGGATGTGTCTTCGATCGGTTCGGACAAGTTGGAACTTCCTGAGGCGTGGCGCGATTGGTCGCGCACGCTTTTGTCATGACGCCGGAGGGACCGGTGGATATCTATGCTATGCGGGTACGTCGGGCTCGACCTGCACTTGCAACAGGGTGATGGCGTCCTTGAGCTTGAGCCGGCGCTTCTTGAGCCGGCGCAGTTGCAATTCGTCGTGCGACGGATCGGACGCAAGGCGGTCGATCATGAAATCCAGATCACGATGCTCGATCTGCAGTTCGATGATCTGTCGCGCCAGCGTATTGAGGTTCTCGTCCATGTTGCGCCTTCCCCTGCCCTGCCTTGCGGCCATTGCCCGGGTGTTGTTCGAGCCAGATCAGAATCCGAATGGGCTGGGCTTCGACGACTGCCCCTGATTCTGCTTTTCCGCGGCGCGGGCGCGGCGTTCTTCCAGTTCCTTCTGGCGTTGCGCGGCATCGACCTGTTTTTGCTGGTATGCCTTCGCGTTCTCCTCGTGCTGACGGGCCTGCTCGGCACCCTTCTGCTGTGCCTCCTGCATCTTGGTGGCGAAATCGTCCTGCTTCTTCTGGTAAGCCTCGGCATTGGCCGCCCGCTGCGGCGCGCCAGCATTGTGCTGCGCATCACGCAGCGCCTGGTCCTGCTGCTTGCGTTCGAAGGCTTCGCGGCTGGCCTGTTCGTCGGCGGCCCGCTTGGGCAGGCTGGCCTCGTACTCCGCACGCCGCAGGGCCTGATCGTGATCGCGCTGGGCCGCACGGTAGGCACGCTCGGCATCGCCCACCTCCAGATCGCGCTCGCGCAGCACCTGCAGCTCGCCGCGTTGGACTTCCTTGGCCTTGTCGATGCAGTTGTTCACCAGGAACTTGCTGTAGCACGCGTGTTCCGCCACCGCGTAGCGATACTTGGTCCAGGCCCGCGAGTCGTCGATCGCCTTGCGCTCGGCATCGAAATCGCGCGCGACGCCTGGGGCCGGCGGCACAGCCGCTGCAGCCGGCGTGGACGCCTGCGCCATGGCGGGCCGAAACGGCGCAGCCAGCAGTAGCGCCGCGAGCGCGATGGTGAGAGCCGTGGAAGACACTGTGGGCACTTGGGAAACCGGGGCAGCCATGGTGGCCGGATGGGGCTTGACGATCATGGCGGAATTCTAACATCCGGGGCCACTTCGGCCCCCTGGGCGAACGTTGCAACTTGTGTCTGCCCGTGGATGCGCCACCACGTCGGAAAACAGCGGGCACAAAAGGTGTCTCCCCGTCACCAGGCGCGCATCGCGCTTGTGGCACAATGCCCCGCTTTCGACTGACACGTATTCTCGATGTCCAATCTGCCTGCTTCCGTTCTGCAAAAGATTGTGTCGCTGATCGCGGCCGAACTGTCCGTGCAACCCCGCCAGGTAGCGGCTGCCGTCAACCTTCTGGACGAAGGCGCCACGGTGCCATTCATCGCCCGCTATCGTAAGGAAGTCACGGGCAATCTGGACGACACGCAGCTTCGCACGCTTGAGGGGCGCCTGCTTTACCTGCGCGACATGGAAGATCGTCGCGCCACGATCCTGGCGTCGATCGAGGAACAGGGCAAGCTCACCGACGAACTGCGCGCGGCCATTGAAGCGGCCGAGACCAAGCAGACGCTGGAAGACCTGTACCTGCCCTACAAGCCGCGCCGTCGCACGCGCGCCCAGATCGCCCGTGAATGCGGCCTGGAACCACTTGCGCAGGCACTGCTGGCCGACCCGACGCTCGATCCCCAAGCCGAGGCCGCCAAGTACGTCAACGGCAACCCCACCGCCGACGGCGGCGTGCCCGACGTCAAGGCCGCGCTGGACGGCGCGCGCGACATCCTGTCGGAGCAGTTCGGCGAAACGGCGGAACTGCTCGGCAAGCTGCGCGAGCATCTCTGGAGCAACGGCGTGGTGACGTCCTCCGTCGTGGAGGGCAAGGAAACCGCCGAGGAAGAGAAATTCCGCGACTACTACCAGTACAGCGAGACGATCCGCACCGTGCCGTCGCACCGCGCGCTGGCGCTGTTCCGCGGCCGCAACGCGGGCGTGCTGATGGTCAAGCTGGGCCTTGGCGAGGAACAGGACGCGATGGTGCCGCATCCGTGCGAAGGCATGATCGCGCGCCACGTCGGCATCCAGAACCAGAATCGCCCCGCCGACAAGTGGCTGGCCGATGTCTGCCGCTGGAGCTGGCGCGTCAAGGTGCAGCCGCATCTGGAAACCGAACTGCTCACGCAACTGCGCGAGACCGCCGAGGGCGAGGCCATCAAGGTGTTCGGCCGCAACCTGCACGAGCTGCTGCTGGCCGCGCCGGCCGGCCCGAAATCGGTGATGGGTGTCGACCCGGGCATCCGCACGGGCTGCAAGATCGCCGTGGTGGACACCACGGGCAAGCTGCTGGAAACGGCAACGATCTACCCGCACGAGCCGCGCCGCGACTGGAACGGCTCGCTGGCCACGCTGGCACGTCTGGCCAAGCAACACAACGTCGCGCTGTGCTCGATCGGCAACGGCACGGCCAGCCGCGAAACGGACAAGCTGGTGCAGGACCTGATGAAGGGCGCGCCCGAGCTGAAGCTCACCAAGATCGTGGTCAGCGAGGCTGGCGCATCGGTCTACTCGGCCTCGGAACTGGCGGCCAAGGAGTTTCCGGAACTCGACGTGTCGCTGCGCGGCGCGGTGTCGATCGCCCGCCGGTTGCAGGACCCGCTCGCCGAACTGGTCAAGATCGACCCGAAATCGATCGGCGTGGGCCAGTATCAGCATGATGTGAACCAGCGCGAACTCGCGCGTGCGCTGGACGCCGTGGTGGAAGACTGCGTAAACGCGGTGGGTGTGGACGTCAACACGGCCTCCGCCCCGCTGCTGGCGCGTGTCTCGGGCCTGAACTCGGTACTGGCGCGCAATATCGTCGAATACCGCGACGCCAATGGCGCGTTCTCGAATCGCGATGCGCTGAAGAAGGTGCCGCGCCTGGGCGACAAGACGTTCGAACAGGCCGCCGGCTTCCTGCGCGTCAACGACGGGGATAACCCGCTCGACCGTTCGTCGGTGCACCCGGAAGCCTATCCGGTGGTGCAGCGCATCCTGGATCACATCAAGAAGGGTCTGCCCGATGTGATGGGCAACCGCGACGCTCTGCGCGGCCTGTCGGCCCAGCAGTTTGCCGATGACACGTTCGGCCTGCCGACCGTGCGCGACATCCTGTCCGAACTCGAAAAGCCGGGCCGCGACCCGCGCCCCGAGTTCAAGACCGCGACGTTCCAGGATGGCGTGGAAGACGTCAAGGATCTGCAACCCGGCATGGTGCTCGAAGGCGTGGTGACGAATGTGGCGGCCTTCGGCGCGTTCGTCGACATCGGCGTGCATCAGGACGGCCTGGTCCATATCTCGGCGCTTTCGACGAAGTTCGTCAAGGATGCGCACGAGGTGGTCAAGGCCGGCCAGATCGTCAAGGTCAAGGTGATGGAAGTGGACGTCAAGCGCAATCGCATCGGCTTGACGATGCGCCTCGATGACGAGCCGGGCCAGGCTACGGCACGCGCAGGCGGCGCCGATCGCTCGAATGATCGCGGTGGCCAGCGTAACGGCAGTGGCAAGGGCTCCAACGGCGGCAACCGTCGTGAAGCGGTGCCGCAAGGCGCGATGGCAGCGGCATTCGCCAAGCTGAAACGCTAAGTCCGGCAGTTCTCCTCTCCCGCTCGCAGGAGAGGGGGAGAAAACAAAACGCCCCGCAATTGCGGGGCGTTGTCACATCTGGACCTCGGGAATCAGATTTCTACCTTCGTCCCAAGCTCCACTACGCGGTTAGCCGGAATCGAGAAGAAGTCAGACGGTTTGGCGCCGTTCTGATGCATCCACGCGAACAGGCTTTCGCGCCACATCGACATACCCGGTAGCTTCGACGGAATCACCGATTCACGCGCGATGAAGAATGAGGTTTCCATCAGCTCGAACTGCATGCCGAGCTTGCGCTGGGCCAGATCCAGAACCCGCTGCACATCCGGCGTTTCCTTGAAGCCGTATTCGGACTTGAGGATGTAGACGCCGCCCCCCAGATCCTTGCAGCTCAGGCGCTCGTCGTCGTCCACGTACGGAATGTCACGCGTCACGAACTGCAGGAAAACCACCCGCTCGTGCAGCACGCGGTTGTGCTTGAGGTTGTGCAGCAGCGACACCGGCACCGATTCGGTGTTGCCGGTCAGGAACACGGCCGTACCTTCCACGCGATGCGGCGGGTGCGCCAGCAGGCCGGCGATAAACGGCTCCAGCGGAATGCCATCCTCCAGGCTACGCGCGCGCAGCAGCTTGCGGCCACTGTGCCAAGTCATCAACAGGAAGAACGCGCTACCGCCCATCAGCAGCGGGAACCAGCCGCCCTCGGCGATCTTGAGCAGGTTGGCCGCGAAGAACGACATGTCGACCACCAGGAACGTCAGGCTGATCAGCGTCACCAGTGCAGGGTTCCACTTCCAGACGTTGCGCATCACCAGCGCGGCCAGGAACGTGGTGATCACCATCGTCGTGGTCACGGCGATCCCGTACGCGGCCGCCAGGTTATCGGACTTCTTGAAGGCCAGCACCACGCAGATCACAAGTACCAGCAGGATCCAGTTGATCACGGGCATGTAGATCTGGCCGATCTCCGCCGCCGACGTATAGCGGATACGCATCCGCGGCATGAAACCAAGCTGGATGGCCTGGCTCGTCAGCGAGAACGCTCCCGAGATCACGGCCTGCGACGCAATCACCGTGGCCGCGGTGGCCAGCAACACCATCGGCAATTGCAGCGCCGACGGCACCATCAGGTAGAAAGGATTCTCGATCGCGTCGGGGTTGCCCAGCAGCATCGCCCCCTGGCCAAAGTAGTTCAGGATCAGGCACGGCATGACCAGCACGAACCAGGCCGTGCGGATCGGCTTCGCGCCGAAGTGGCCCATATCGGCGTAGAGCGCCTCCGCGCCAGTCAGCACCAGGAACACGCTACCCAGCACGATGAACGCCTGGAGCGAGTGGTCATGCAGGAATGACACCGCATAGATCGGGTTGATGGCCTTGACGATCCCGGGTGCCTGCACCAAATGGATCAGGCCCAGCGCGCCGAGCGCCAGGAACCACACCACCATGATCGGCCCGAACAGCTTGCCCACCACATGCGTGCCGCTGCGCTGGATAAAGAACAGCAAGGCCAGGATCAGCAGCGTGATCGGAATCACGAAGTGGGAAAGCCCCGGCGCGGCAATCTCCAGGCCTTCGACGGCAGACAGCACCGAGATGGCCGGCGTGATCACCGCGTCGCCGTAGAACATGCACGCGCCGAAGATGCCGAACATCATGATCAGCTTGGCCATGCGTGACCGTGGCGCCGCTGTGCGCAGGGCCAGCGCCATCAGCGCCAGAATGCCGCCCTCGCCGTTGTTGTCGGCGCGCATCACGAACATCACGTACTTCAGCGACACGACGATAACAAAGGCCCAGAACAGCATCGAGATGATGCCGAGTACCGCATCGGGACTGAACGGAATGCCATGTTCCGGGCTGAAGCATTCCTTGAGCGAGTAAAGGGGACTGGTGCCGATATCGCCGAAGACGACACCGATCGCGCCGACCACGAGCGCACGGGAGCTCGGGCTTTCGACGTAGTAGTGACTGGTTGTGGATTGAGTCATGGATTTGGGTCTGGTGGACCGGCTCGCGCCTCTCCGGCCTGACTTCGGCTCACCCGGCGGGCTGCCGGACATAACATCTACCGATGTGGTGATTCAGGCACAAATTCTCTCGCGCAAGCGGCTCCGGTCCCCGATGGGGCGGTATGGCCGTCTCTACCTCTATTGCATTGCACAAACGCGCGCATTCTAGATGAAGTGCTGTAAGACGACCACTGTGGAAGATGCCCGTGTTGCCAATGCGACCGAACAAGCATGGAAGCGAACCGGGCCATGGTCAAGCCCTGGTCACCCTTCGCGGTGGGTTGCCCCACCAAACGAGCGTTGCGGACAAGCCACACCAGCGCCCCATGGCGGGCCGCCGAATCCAGAAATCAAACGCCGAGGTAACGGTCCAGCGCGGCTGGCGCGGCGGCCAGATCGGCGGCGGGCCCGGACATGACTACCAGCCCCTTTTCCAGCACGACCACCCGGTCCACATGGGCCAGCACGGCCCGGTAGTTTCGGTCGACAACGACTGACGCGATCCCCGTCGCCCGTATCGTGGCGATCACATTCCAGATTTCGTGGACGATTTTGGGCGCCAGCCCTTCGGTGGCCTCGTCCAGGATCAGGCAATCCGGGTTGGTCATCAGCGCGCGGCCGATCGACAGCATCTGCTGTTCGCCGCCCGACAACTGCTGCCCGCCGTGCGACAACCGCTCTTTCAGGCGTGGGAACAGGTCCAGCACGCGGGCCTCGTCCCAGTCCTTGCGGCCTTGGCTCCCGGCGCGCGCAGCCATCAGCAGGTTTTCGCGGACGCTCAGATTAGGAAATATCCCCCGCCCCTCCGGGACATAGGCGATGCCGAGCCTGGCGACCTCATGCGGCCGCGCCCGCGACATATCGCGCCCCACCACGCGGATCCCGCCTTCACGTTCGCGCACGTGGCCCAGCAGCGTCCGCAGCAGCGTGCTCTTGCCCATGCCGTTGCGGCCAAGCAGGCCAACCGACTCGCCGGCGCCGACGCGAAAGTCGATGCCGCGCAGCACGTGGCTCGACCCATACCAGGCGTTGACGCTATCTGCGTCAATGATCGCGGCATGGCTCATGCGGCCTCCTCTTCGCCGAGGTAGGCCAGTTGCACTTCCCGATTGGCCCGGATGCTGGCCGGATCGCCGGTGGCGATCACCGTGCCGTTCACCATCACCGTGATGCGATCGGCCACGGCGAACACGGCCTCCATGTCGTGCTCGACCAGCAGGATCGCGTGGCCCTCCTTCAGGCCGCGTAGCAGGTCAAGCATCCGCTCCGACTCCTCCGCCCCCATGCCAGCCAGCGGTTCGTCGAGCAGCAGTGCCACGGGCTCGGTCGCGAGGCACATGGCCACCTCGAGCTGGCGCTTCTGGCCATGCGCGAGATCACTGGCAAGCCGACCGGCGTGCTGCATCAGCCCTGCCCGTTCGAGCGCCTCGTCGGCCAGCGCGCGGCTCGTGCGGCAGCCCTGCGCCGGCTCCCAGAGCCGCCAGGCCCGCTGCGCGCGCGATTGCGCCGCAAGCCGGCAATTCTCGCGCACGGTCAGCGGCAGGAAGATGTTGTTGCGCTGGTAGCTGCGGCCAATGCCGTGGCGCGCCAGCTTGGGCTGCGCCCAGCCCGTGACATCGCGCCCTTGCAGTTGCAGCCGGCCTTCCGATGGCGGCAGTTCGCCCGACAACAGGTTGATCAGTGTCGACTTGCCGGCGCCGTTGGTGCCGATCACCGCATGGATCTCGTGCAGATGCAGGGCCAGGTCCACGCTGTTGACCGCCGTCAGCCCGCCAAATCGCCGCGTGAGGCTTTGCGCATCGAGTACCGGAACCGATGGGATCGTGTTCATACGGCCTCCCGGCTGCGTGTGTTCGATTCGGTGGCCGCGCCGGCCCGCCGCGCGCGACGCGGAGAACGATGCCGCAGCACCGCCGGCACGCTGACCAGCCCACGCGGCAGCAACGCCACCGCCAGGATGATGAAACCGCCCATCAGCAACTGCCAGTGCTTGGTCAACGTGCCAAACCATTCGGCCAGCAGCACAAACGAGAATGCACCCAGCACGGCGCCAGCCAGGCTGCCGACGCCGCCAAGAATCACCATCAGCATCGCGTTGCCCGACTGATGCCAGGAAGCAATCTCGGGATTCACGAAACCGAACTGGATCGCATAGAGGTACCCAGCCAGCCCCGCGAACGCACCGCCCACGACGAACGCCCCGAGCTGATAGCGATACGTGCCGAACCCGGCCGCCCGCATCCGCTGCTCGTTGTGCCGGATCCCCACCAGCGCGTGGCCAAAGCGGGAACGCAGCAGCAAGGTCAGCGCGGCCACGGTCAGCGCCAGCGCAACGAGCACCAGCCAATAGAACTGCACGGGGTCGTTAACGGTCACCGGTCGCGCCGAAAACAGCCCGAACTCGGGACGGAAGTAGATGTAGGTGCCGTCGCTGCCACCGGCGATCTTCGTATCGTGGAACACGAAGTACACCATCTGCGCGAAGGCCAGCGTGACCATGATGAAATAGATGCCGCGCGTGCGCAGCACGAGCGCGCCAACCACCAGCGCCAGCGCGGCCGCCGCGCCCACGGCGCCGAACAGCAGCAGCCAGCCATTGCCCGGCCCGCTCTCGGGCGCCAGCATCGCCGTGGCATAGGCGGCCATCGCGAAGTAGGCGGCGTGGCCCAGGCTCACCAGCCCCGTGTAGCCAATCAGCAGCTGCAGCGACAGCGCGAAGATCGCCATGATCATGACCTTGCTGAGCAGCTCGATGTAGTACTTGTGGCTGTCGGCGGTCAGCAGCATCGGCATGGCGCAGAGCACGGCCAGTGCCACCAGCCAGCCAGCGGCCGCCATCCAGGCCGGGCGGCGGATGTCCTGCGGTGGCGGTGTCAAGGAATCGGAATGCATGTCAGGATTTCCTGCTCAGCCCGCGCGGAACAGCCCCTGGGGCTTCCACAGCAGGATCACGGCCATCAGCAGGTAGACCAGCACGCCAGCCGCATCCTGCCAGAACACCTTGCCGAACGTATCGACGAAGCCGATCAGCAGCGACGCCACCAGCGCACCCTTGACCGAGCCGATACCGCCGATCACGACCACGACGAAGCAGATGATCAGCACCTGCCCGCCCATGCCCGGGTAGACCGAGGAAACCGGCGCGGCGATCATGCCTGCCAGCACGGCCAGGGCCACGCCGAGCGCGAACACGAAACGATAGAGCACGGTCACGTTGACGCCAAGCGACTGCACCATCTCGCGGTTCGTGGCACCGGCGCGGATCATCATGCCCACACGCGTGCGGCGAATCACGTAGTACATCGCGCCGGCCACCAACAGGCAGATGGCGGAGATGAACAGGCGATACACCGGATAGGTCATGTCGTTGCCCACCGGCAGCGACCAGTCGAGCAGCGACGGCACTTGCACACCGTGCACGTCGTCGCCCACCAGGATGCTGCGCAACTCCTCGAAGACCAGGATTAGCCCGTATGTCATCAGCACCTGTTGCAGATGGTCTCGCTGATACAGGTAGCTGAAGAAGGCCCACTCCAGCACGTACCCGAACAGCACGGCCAGCACGATGCCGAGCGGCAGCGCAATGAACAGGTTGCCCGTCAGGCTGGCCAGCGTGAATGCCAGATAGGCCCCCAGCATGTAGAAGCTGCCATGTGCGAGATTGATCACGCCCATGATGCCGAAGATCAGCGTCAAGCCGCTGGCCACGAGGAACAGCAGCAGCCCGTACTGCACGCTGTTCAGGCACTGGATCAGAAACGAGACAAGGTCCATCGCGATGCCGCTTTCCAACGTGCGATTACAGGCGGCAGCCGCGCGCCGGATCGGCCAGCGCCTTCACGGCGACGCTGCTGACCTTGTTGTCGCGGCCATCGACCTTGCGCAGATAGAAGTCCTGCACCGGGTTGTGCGCCTTCGACAGCGTGAAGGCGCCACGCGGGCTATCCACCTTCGCGGCTTCCATCGCCTTGATGACCTCCGGCTTGCGCGACATGTCGCCCTTTACCGCATTGGCGCCAGCGGCCAGCAGTTGCGCGGCGTCGTAGCCTTGTACCGCGTAGACGTCGGGCTGCAGCTTGTACAGCTTGGCGTAGTCGAGCCGGAAGCTCTTGTCGCGCGGATTGGTCAGGCCATCGGCATAGTGCAGCGTGGTCTCCAGACCCTGCGCCGCGACGCCCTGCGCCTCGAGCGTGCCGTCGGTCAGGAAGCCTGATGCGTACAGCGGAATCTTGTCCTTGAGACCGGCGGCCTGCCAGTCCTTGACGAACTTGACCGCGCCGCCGCCGGCGAAGAACACGAACACGGCGTCGGGCTTGATCGAAGCCACTTCGGTAATCAGCGCCTGGAATTCGACGTTCGGGAACGGCAGGCTCAACTCCTTCACCACCTTGCCGCCCTTGGCTTCGAACGCTTCCTTGAAGCCCTTGACCGACTGCTCGCCCGCTGCGTATTTCCACGTCAGCGTGACCACCTTCTTCAGGCCGCGATCCGCCAGCACATGGCCCATGGCATAGCCCGGCTGCCAGTTCGAGAACGACGAACGGAAGATGTTGGCGCCGCACAGCGGCCCGGTGGCTTCGTCCACGCCGGCATTGGGAATGATCAGCAGCGTATTGTTTTCCTTGGCCACCTTGACGATGCCCATTTGCACGCCCGAATGAACCGTGCCGACCACCACGTCGACCTGGTCGCGCTTGATCAGCTTGGTGGCATTCTCCGGCGCCTTGGCCGGATCAGACTCGTCATCGACCTTGAAGTATTCAACCTCGCGGCCGCCCAGCTTGCCGCCCTGCTCCTGCACGTACATCCGGAAGCCATTCTCGATGGCCCCGCCGAGGGCGGCATAAGTGCCCGTGTACGGCAGCATGAAGCCGACCTTGATCTTGCTGGATGTGGCCGGCGCACTCTGGGCCAGTGCCACGGACCCCGTGGCGAGCAGCGTGGCGACGGCGAGGCAGGCTGGCAACAGCCTGCGCGATGCATTGCGATGCATGGGGGTCTCCTCCCTGGTGGTCTGAAGCCTTTGGTTTCAAGCCATTTGGCCCGCGGTACGGCAGCGTTCCTGCCGTCCGGGCCAATTATTTTATATTTGAAGTATGTGTGTTTATAAACGCCACGGCTGCCGCCGTCAATGCGCCGGACTGGTCCCGGTGCGGCGAATGTCCACACCGCGCGAGTTTAAGCAGCACCGTTTGCGGCGCATATCGCTGGATACCCTCGATTTGCTCCATCGTGCCGTACTCGTCGTCCTCGCCCTGTACCGCCAGCGCCGGGCAGCGGATGTCGTGCAACAGCGGGCGTAGGTCAAAGCGGCGGAAATCGGGGTTGAGCCAGATGTCGTTCCACCCCCAGAACGCCGAATCGACATCATGGTGGTGACGCGCGAGCCTGTCGCGCAGGTCTGTCTGCAGATAGGTCTCGCGCGTGACGGCGATGCTGCGCACGGACAGGTCTTCCACGATGATGTGCGGCGCCAGCACCGTCAGGCCATCCACCGCGTCCGGAAAGCTCGCCGCATGAATCAGCGCGATCGACCCGCCGTCGCTGTGTCCGAGCAGCCACGGCTTGCCATGGCGGCGACCCGGCCCGATATCCAGCGCCTCGAACAAGGCCGGCACCGCCTCCCGCGCCTGCCGGTGCATGAAATCGACGCCCCATTTCTCTGCGTGCGGGCGCGGCGTGGAGCCGCCGTAGCCATAGCGCGAAAATACAAGCCCACGGAAATCACCGGCTTCGCAGAACTGGCGCGGAAAGTCCCGCCACATGCTGATCGAGCCCAGCCCCTCATGCAGAAAGACCACGAGCGGCCGCGTCATCCGTTCCGCGCGCAGCCATTGGTACTCGATGTCGATACTGCGTCCGTCGAACGGAATCTGAACGATGTCGGTATCCATGTCAGCGCTGCCGTGCGGCTTCCTCGCGCTGGCGCAGCCGGAAACGCTGGATTTTGCCAGTGGCGGTCTTGGGCAATTCTTCGACACATTCGATCTGCCGCGGATACTTGTACGGCGCGAGACGCGACTTCACGAACGCCTGCAGTTCCGCGGCCATGCCTTCGTGCCATTGCTGGCCCGGCCGCATCACCACGAACGCCTTCGGTTTGATCAGGTCGTCCGCATCGGCCACGCCGATCACCGCGGCCTCAAGCACCGCCGGGTGCAGGGCCAGCGCGGCCTCCACCTCGAATGGCGAAACGTAGATGCCGCCGACCTTGAGCATGTCATCGCTGCGGCCCGCGTAGGTGAAATAGCCGTCGGCGTCGCACACGTACTTGTCACCGCTGCGAGTCCAGGCGCCAACGAACGTGTCGCGGCTCTTTTCGCGATTGCACCAGTACATCAGCGCGGCCGAAGGGCCTTTGATATAGAGGTCTCCGACTTCTCCGGGCGCGCAGGGCTCGCCTCGCTCGTCGAGCAGTTTCAATTCGTAGCCCGGCACCGGCTTGCCCGTGGTGCCATAGCGCACCTCACCTGGCCGGTTCGACAAGAAGATGTGCAGCATCTCGGTGGAACCAATGCCGTCGAGGATGTCGCACCCGAAATGCGCGAGGAAGCGGTTGCCGATGTCCTGGGGCAGCGCCTCACCTGCTGACGTGCACACACGCATCGCCACATCGGCGCGCGGCGGCAAATCTGGCGAGGCGAGCATACCGGCGAACAGCGTAGGCACCCCACAAAACACGGTGGGGCGATGGGTGGTCAGCCGCTGGAACACGGCCTGCGGGGTTGGCCGTTCGGCCATCAGGATCGTCGTGGCGCCCACCGCCAGCGGAAACGTCAGCGCGTTGCCGAGCCCATAGGCAAAGAACAGCTTGGCCGCCGAGAACACGGTGTCGTCCTCGCGGATGCCCAGCACGCGACGCGCGTAGAGATCGGCGGTGTGAAACAGGTTGCCATGCGTGTGGACCGTGCCTTTGGGCCGACCGGTCGACCCGGAGGAGTACAACCAGAACGCCATATCGTCGGGCCCGGTTGCGACGGATTGCGCCAACGGCGGCGCACTCGCCGCCATGGCGCTGACCGTATTGGCCGCCTTGGCCGAATCCTCGGTATGCGGCGCGGCCACGATCAGATCCGGTGTGACACCCGCCTTGGTCATTGCCGCGCGCATCGTCGGCAGCAATTGCGCCGAGACCACCACCGCCCGCGCCCCGCTGTGCTCCAGCATGTAGGCGTAGTCCTCGGTCGTCAGCAGCGTATTGACCGCCACCGGCACCACGCCGGCAAGCAGGCAGCCAAGAAACACGGTGGGAAAGTCGATCGTATCGAACGCGCAGAGCAGTACACGCTCCTCGCGGCGGAAGCCCGCCCGCAACAGCGCGCCGGCGAAACGGCGGCAGCGGTCGTCGAGTTCGGCGAAGGTCAGACTGCTCGCGTCATCAATGTATGCCGTCCTGACGCCCCGTCCTGCGACAAGGTTGCGTGTCAGCAAATCCTCGGCGGCGTTATAGCGCGGCGGCAACGCGGCAATCGCCGTTTCGGCATGGGGGTCGGTCGATGCGGCGGCGCAGCCGGCCTGGCCAACGCTCGAGATCGGGGGCGTCATGTCTCCACTCCTCTGGCCATCCGGCGTTCTCGAACAACACTGCGCGCGGCATGGCATCCAGCAGGTTTGTCTTTTTGTGCCGACAGCCAAGAGAGGTCGCCGACGATGTGCGATGCATTTTATTGCATATCGACTATTATGCAAGCAAGGGTATGCACTATATGACCGCAGAGGCACGGATCCGCCGCGCACTTTCCTGCACGTATAATGCCGCCGCTCCGATTGTGGAACCCCAACCGCCCTGAACCATGCGCCGCGACCCTGATCCGCTTATGACCGCCGAAGGCCGCCCGGACAACCGCGCGACCGGTGAACGGGACCCGTATCTCACGCACCTGGGCGAGCGCATCCGCTCACTGCGCGCGGCACGCGGCATGTCGCGCAAGGATCTGGCGCGCGGCGCGGACGTATCGGAACGCTATCTCGCCAATCTCGAAACCGGCACCGGCAACGCATCGGTGCTGCTGCTGCGGCAGGTGGCCAACGCGCTGGACGTGCCACTGCCCGTGGTGCTGGCGGAGGTCGACGGCCATGCCGATGCGGGCGGCGCTGGCAACCCTCGCGCCACAGAGTTCTCGCAACTGATTCAGTGGCTTGCACAACTGCCGGCAAGCGATCTGGCCCGCGTGCGGGAAGCCGCGCGGCACGCGCTGTCGCCAACGGAATCCCGTGACGCCCGCCATCGCCGTATCGCGCTGATCGGCCTGCGCGGTGCGGGCAAATCGACGCTGGGCCGCGCGCTCGCGGCCGCGGAGGACATGCCGTTCGTCGAACTGAACGCCGCCATCGAAAAGGAGGCCGGCGCCAGCCTGTCCGAGATCCATTCGCTGTACGGCCAGGCCGCGTATCGCCGCTACGAAATGCGCGCACTGGAGCGCGTGCTGCGCGAGAACGACACCATGGTGCTGGCCACGCCGGGCAGCCTGGTCTCCGAACCCGCCACGTTCAACCTGCTGCTGTCGCGGTGCTTCACGATCTGGGTACGCACGTCACCCGAGGAACACATGGCCCGCGTGGTAGCGCAAGGCGACATGCGGCCGATGGAAGGCAACCGCGAGGCGATGACCGACCTGCGGCGCATCCTGCAAGCCCGCACGCCACTCTATTCGCGCGCGGACGCCTCGATCGACACGAGCGGCCAGGATGCCGCCACGTCACTGCACACGCTGCAGGCGCAGATCCTGCACACACGGGCCTGACACCCCTCCCCTCAGTTTTTTCTTCGCAACGGGCTTGCGCGATCTTGCATCGCACCGATTGATGCACTATATTTCATGCCAGAAGATAAGGCACTATAGTGCATCAAGGAGACAGCCCTCATGTCGGACACCGCCCCCATCGCATCCAGCGCCCCCGTCACGTTCGAGCGCGATCCCGAGCAATACCGTCACTGGCAACTTACGTTCGAGGGCTCCGTCGCCACGCTGGCGATGAACGTCGACGAGGAAGGCGGACTGCGCCCTGGCTATGCGCTGAAGCTGAACTCCTATGACCTGGGCGTCGACATCGAACTGCACGATGCCCTGCAGCGCATTCGCTTCGAACATCCGGAAGTGCGCACCGTCGTGATGACGAGCACGAAAGATCGCATCTTCTGCTCGGGCGCCAACATCTTCATGCTCGGCAAGTCCAGCCACGCGTGGAAGGTCAACTTCTGCAAGTTCACGAACGAGACCCGCAACGGCATCGAGGACGCCAGCCTCCACTCGGGCATCAAATTCATCGCCGCCTGCAACGGCACCACGGCGGGCGGCGGCTACGAGCTGGCGCTGGCCTGCGACGAGATCGTGCTGGTCGACGACCGCTCCTCGGCCGTGAGCCTGCCCGAAGTGCCGCTGCTGGGCGTGCTGCCGGGCACCGGCGGCCTGACGCGCGTCACCGACAAGCGCCATGTGCGCCGCGACCACGCCGACATCTTCTGCCTGACCACCGAAGGGGTGCGCGGGCAACGCGCCAAGGACTGGAAGCTTGTCGATGAGGTGGTCAAACCCGCACGCTTTGCCGAATTCGTGCGCGAGCGCGCGCAGGCGCTGGCCGCCCAGAGCGACCGCCCCGCCGATGCACAGGGCGTGAGACTGACGCCACTGACGCGCACCGTGACGCCCGAAGGCTATCGGTACGAAACCGTTCGCGTCGACATCGACCATGAGTCACGCCGCGCAACGATCACCGTGTCGACGCCCGACGCCGGTCAACCCCGGGATCTGGCTGGCATCCTCGCCGCCGGCGCCCAGTGGTGGCCGCTCAAGATGGCGCGCGAGCTAGACGACGCCATCCTGACGCTGCGCACCAATCATCTCGATATCGGCATGTGGATCCTCAAGACCACCGGCGATGCCGCACAGGTGCTGGCGGCCGATGCACTGATGGATGCGCACGCCAGCCACTGGTTCGTGCGCGAGACGATCGGCATGCTGCGCCGCACGCTGGCGCGCCTGGATGTGTCGTCGCGCAGTCTGTTCGCGCTGGTGGAACCGGGCTCCTGCTTTGCCGGCACGCTGCTGGAACTGGTGCTGGCCGCGGACCGCGCCTACATGCTGCAACTGCCCGACACGCCAGACGAAGCTCCCCGCGTTCATGCCGACGTCGCCAACTTCGGCCGCTATCCGATGCCGAACAGCCTGACGCGCCTGGCCGCACGCTTCTATGAAGATGCCAACGCCATCGCCGCCGTGCGCGAACAAGCCGGAAAGCCGCTAGACGGTCCCGCCGCCGAAGCACTTGGCCTGATCACGGCCGCGCTCGACGACATCGACTGGGAGGACGAAATCCGTATCGCCACCGAGGAACGCGCGAGCCTGTCGCCCGACGCCCTGACCGGCCTGGAAGCCAACCTGCGCTTCGGTGGCCGAGAAACGATGGAAACGCGCATTTTCGGCCGCCTGACGGCCTGGCAGAACTGGATCTTCAACCGGCCCAACGCGGTCGGTGAACACGGCGCGCTCAAGGTATTCGGCACCGGTAACAAGGCACGCTTCGACTGGGATCGGGTCTGACGACTGTCCGATCTGACGGCAAATATAAAAGGAGACCCGCAATGAGCATCGACTACAGCCAGAAGATTCCGAACAACGTGAACCTCTCCGAGGACCGCACGCTGCAGCGCGCGCTCGAACACTGGCAGCCGGCGTTCCTGGACTGGTGGCGCGACATGGGGCCGGACGGCTCGCACAACTTCGATGTCTACCTGCGCACTGCGGTCTCCGTCGATCCGTCAGGCTGGGCGCACTTCGAGCACGTGAAGATGCCCGACTATCGCTGGGGCATCTTCCTGCAGCCGGCGGACCCCAATCGCCGGATTCACTTCGGCGAGCACAAGGGTGAAGCGGCCTGGCAGGAAGTACCGGGCGAACACCGCGCCAATCTGCGCCGCATCATCGTCACGCAGGGTGACACGGAACCGGCATCGGTGGAGCAGCAACGCCATCTGGGCCTGACCGCGCCGTCGCTCTATGACCTGCGCAACCTGTTCCAGGTCAACGTGGAAGAAGGCCGACACCTGTGGGCCATGGTCTACCTGCTGCACCGCCATTTCGGTCGCGACGGCCGTGAGGAAGCGGAAGCGCTGCTGGGCCGCCGCTCGGGTGATGAGGACAATCCGCGCATCCTGGGCGCGTTCAACGAGCGGACCCCGGACTGGCTGTCGTTCTTCATGTTTACCTACTTCACCGATCGCGACGGCAAGTTCCAGCTCTGCGCGCTGGCTGAATCTGGCTTCGACCCGCTTGCGCGCACCACGCGCTTCATGCTGACCGAGGAAGCACACCATATGTTTGTGGGTGAGTCCGGCGTCTCGCGAGTGATCCAGCGTACCTGCGAGGTCATGCGCGAGCGCGACATCCAGGACCCGGCGGACGTGCGCGCCGCTGGCGTGATCGACCTGGAAACGATCCAGCGCTACCTGAACTTCCACTACAGCGTCACGATCGACCTGTTCGGGGCGGACCAGTCCTCCAACGCCGCCACGTTCTACAGCGCCGGCCTCAAGGGTCGCTTCGACGAAGGCAAGCGCGACGATGACCACTTGCTCAAGGGCGACGTGTACCGCATCCTCGACGTGCGGGATGGCAAGCTGACCGAGCGTGAAGTGCCGATGCTGAATGCGCTGAACGAAGTGCTGCGCGACGACTACATTAAAGACTCCATGGGCGGCGTGGCGCGCTGGAACAAGGTCATCGAGAAGGCAGGCATCCCGTTCCGCCTGACCGTGCCGCACAAGGCGTTCAACCGCAAGATCGGCACCTTCGCGAACCTGCACGTGTCACCCACCGGCGAAATACTGACGACCGCCGAATGGGAAGCCAACAAGGACAAATGGCTGGCGACCGAACAAGATCGCAAGTACGTGGCTTCGCTGATGGGGAGGGTGGTAGAACCCGGCAAGTACGCCAACTGGATCGCGCCGCCGGCTGTTGGCATCAACCGCCAGCCGATTGATTTCGAGTACGTTCGTTTCAACTGACGACCTATCCATCGAGGCTGACGATCATGGGCGCCGCCGACATCATCAAGCAACATCTGATCGACCCGGAAATCTGCATTCGCTGCAACACCTGCGAAGACACGTGCCCGATAGATGCCATCACTCACGACGACCGCAATTACGTGGTCAAGGCTGACGTCTGCAATGCCTGCAATGCATGCCTGTCGCCCTGCCCCACCGGCGCCATCGACAACTGGCGCACGATGCTCAAGGGCCAGGCCTACACCATCGAAGCCCAGTTGACCTGGGACGAACTGCCGGAAGAGGTGCCGTTGCCGGAAGCGGAGATCGAGGCAGCGGCTGCGGCCGGGCAGGTCATCGAGGAAGCGTCGCGCGGCAGCAAATCCGTGGCCGTTCAGGAGGTGGAGGCCAGTCGGCATACATCATCCAGGGCGCCGTGGTCGGCCGCGCACCCGTACGTCAACCTGCACGGCGTGCGCGAGCCGGTGACCGCCACGGTGGCCGGCAACTACCGGCTGACCGCCGAGGATGCTTCGAGCGACATCCATCACATCGTGCTCGACTTCGGCAATCACTTCTTTCCGGTGCTGGAAGGTCAGGCAATCGGGATCGTCCCGCCCGGCACCGATGCATCCGGAAAGCCGCACTACATCCGCATGTATTCGGTGGCCAGCCCGCGCGACGGCGAACGGCCGGGTTACAACAACCTCGCTCTGACTGTGAAGCGCGTGGACACCGATCACGATGGCAACCCAGTGCGCGGCGTGGCGTCGAACTTCCTGTGCGACCTGGCCAAGGGTGACCCGGTGCAGGTGGTCGGGCCATTCGGAAGCACGTTCCTGATGCCGAACCACCGCGAAGCGAGCGTGATGATGATCTGCACCGGTACCGGATCCGCGCCGATGCGGGCAATGACCGAGCGTATGCGCCGCAACATGGACCACTTCAGCGGTCGCCGGCTCCTGTTCTTCGGCGCCCGCAATCGGCGCGAACTGCCCTACTTTGGCCCGCTGCTGAAGCTACCCAAGGACTTCCTGGACATCCACTTCGCGTTCTCGCGCGATCCGGAGGTGCCACGCCGGTACGTGCAGGACGCCATTCGCGAGGCCTCGGCCCAGGTGGCCGCGTTGCTGGCGGACCCACATGGCCATATCTACATCTGCGGACTCAAGGGGATGGAGGAAGGCGTGCTGGATGCATTCGCCGAGGTCTGCGCCACGTCGGGTCAGTCGTGGCAGGACATCGAACCGCGTCTGCGTGCCGAAGGTCGCCTGCATATCGAAACGTATTAGGAACAGGATCGGGAAACGGAATCGCCACAGGAATCACCACCATTTGCAGCTTCCCTTCTGAAACCGGGTGCCTATAATGTTTCTCAAGAAACAGGAGCATAGGCGATGCAATCTGGTCAGATTCCGACGCCGGACCCCGGAAGTGCCCCCGATCCTGGCGTGACGCTCACCAAGGCCGTGATGCGCGCGGCTGGCTTTCTCGGCATCAGCCAGGCCATCGTGGCCAGCGTGCTGGGGATCAGCACCGCTTCAGTTTCGCGCATGGCCTCGGGCGGCTACGTGCTCGATGTCCATCGCAAGGAATGGGAGTTCGCCGTCCTGTTCGTGCGCCTGTTCCGCTCACTCGATGCCATCCTTGGCCACGAGGAACAGGCACGGCTCTGGCTGACCCACGACAATCTCGCACTCGGCGGCAAGCCGCTCGAACTGATCCGCACAACGGAGGGCATCGTACGTGTCGTTCACTACCTGGACGCCACCCGCGGTCGCATCTGAGCGCAAGCCGTTCGCGCTCAGGCTCTGGCGGGCGGTAGAAGCGCAACACGTGGTATCGACCATGCCGCTGGTCGATACGCTCGAGGAGCAGGCCGTGCTGGAGGCCGTCCTCGACGCCGGCAAGCCCGTCGTGCCACTCGATGCGCGGCATCTGCACTATTTGATCTACACACCGTTCCGCTACCCGCCCGCCGCCGAGGGCTCACGTTTTCGCGGCCCCCAGGACATCGGTGTGTTCTATGGCGCTGAAGCCATTCGCACAGCCTGCGCAGAGCTGGGATTCTGGCGCTGGCGGTTCCTGCAGGACAGCCCGGCGCTGCCGCGCATCGATGCACGCGCGCAGACCCTGTTCCAGGTCAGCGTGAAGACCGACGGGGTGGCACTCGATACGCCGCCGTTTGTGGACGACGGCGCGCGCTGGACCGACCCCAACCAGCATGATGAATGTCAGGCGTTCGGACGCACCGCGCGCGAGGCAGCCATCGGCCTGATCCGGTACACATCGGCGCGTGACCCCGTGCACGGCGCTTGCGCCGCTATCCTCACCCCCCGCGCCTTCGACGTGCCCGAGCCGCTCGCCACCACCACCTGGATGCTCACCGTACGCCGCGACCGCGTGATGTGGCAACGCGACGACCTGCAGCAACGCGACAGTTTCGAGTTCGAAGGTGCCTGGTGGGATGCCCTACGGCAGCGCACAAGCGAAAGCCCTTCCACGCCCTGAACCAACTGCCACGCGCAACGATCTAACCCTTGTCAGCAGGTCATCCAGCGTATCTCCGCAATTATTCGGATGTTTCTGTTGCATTGCGTCAACGACTCACCTATAATCACAGCTTCGACGGACGCGGGGTGGAGCAGTTGGCAGCTCGTCGGGCTCATAACCCGAAGGTCGCAGGTTCAAGTCCTGCCCCCGCAACCAACCGACCGTCGCACAGCAAACCCGCCTACTGGCGGGTTTTTTGTTTGCCTTGGCACGCACGCTTTGCATGACGCGCCGGACGGCAGGGGCCATACAGAAGCGCCCCGGCGCGGTGATACACTTGGCGCCATTCCTCCCGAATGCTTCCCTCATGAAATTCTGCTCGAACTGTGGCCATGCGGTAGTTTTGCGCGTGCCTGAAGGCGACAACCGCCCGCGCAGCGTGTGCGATAGCTGCGGCACCATCCACTATGTGAATCCGCGCAATGTCGTGGGCACGATCCCGGTGTGGGAAGACAAGATCCTGATCTGCAAACGCGCAATCGAGCCGCGCTATGGCTTCTGGACGCTGCCGGCGGGGTTTATGGAAATTGGCGAGACCACCGCACAAGCCGCTTCGCGCGAAACGCTGGAGGAAGCCGGCGCCCGCGTCGAAGTGGGTGAACTGTTCTCGATGCTGAACGTGCCGCACGTGCATCAAGTGCATCTTTTCTATCTGGCCCGCCTGCTGGACCTGGATGTAGCCCCGGGCGAAGAAAGCCTCGAGGTCAAGCTCGTCGACGAAGCCGACGTGCCTTGGGACGATCTGGCATTCCCCACGGTCATCCACACGCTGCGCTGCTTCTTCGCCGACCGCGCTGCGGGCAGGATCGCCGATAGTAGCTTCCGGTTGCATACGCTCGACATCGACAAGCCGATGCGCCCGCTGACCAGCCGCGCCACGGTCACGCCGTAACAGGCGACGTCCAACCCGCAGATTTCCCGCAATTCCAGCCGCAACTCCAGCCTCAGAGCATGATCACCTGGCTCGACCCGCAGGACCCGTTTCCACCGGTCGAGCGCGCGCTCGGACCAGCAAGTGACGCGCCGGGACTCCTTGCGGCCAGCCGCGATCTTTCACCGCAGCGCCTGCTTCTAGCCTATCGACAAGGCATCTTTCCCTGGTACTCGGAAGGCCAGCCCGTTCTATGGTGGAGCACCGACCCGCGAATGGTGCTGGCCCCGCATCGGCTGAAGATTTCGGTGTCCCTGCGGAAGACCCTGCGTCGCATCCTGCGGGACCCCGACTGGGAAATCCGCGTCGATGACGATTTCGTCGCCGTGATGCAGGCTTGCGCAATGACCCCACGTGATGGCCAGCTCGGCACCTGGATTACGGACGAGATCGTCGCAGCGTACGGCAGCCTGCATCGCCTCGGACTCGCGCACTCTGTCGAGACCTGGTATCGCGGCGAACGCGTTGGCGGCCTCTACGGCGTGGCCCTGGGGCGCATGTTCTACGGTGAGTCGATGTTCGCCCACCGCACGGATGCGTCGAAGATCGCCCTAGCGGCGCTATGCGGATTCCTGGAACGCCACGGCGTGACCATGATCGACTGCCAGCAGGAGACCGATCACCTCGCCTCGCTCGGCGCCGAACCAATCCCTCGCGAGCAGTTCATTGCACACGTTCGCCATACGGCTGCCGAAGCCAATATCTCTCCCTGGCGTTTTGACAAATCTGAACTGACGCGCTGGACATCACAGGCAAGTACCGAACTCTGATTGCACGGATCATTGGGGACAAGCGTCGGCGTCACGTGCCCACACTGGTATCAGCGCTCCCTCGACGCGTACCCCGCGGATTGCGCTCACTGCAGCCCACCCCACGTATGCGCGGCTACGGGACATTTCGTCTGCCCACCTGGATCCGATCCATTCGCTGATCCATCTGATGCAGGCGTCGATCGACCTGGTCCAGCCGCCCCGTGAGTCGCTTATCCATCTCACCAATCGAATTGGTAAGCCGCTTGTCCATCTCACCGATCGAATTGGTGAGACGCTTGTCCATTTCGCCGATCGATGTAGTGAGACGCTTATCCATCTCAATGATCGACGTGGCAAGCGGACTCACCGCGGCCGTGAGCTTTTCCTCCATGACCGCATTCTGATAGCTCATCACCGCGACAAGTGTCGCGCCGCCCGCAGCGATCGCCGCGATCAAGGCGGCGATCTCCGTGATCTTGGACGGCCGCGATTCACGCGGCCCGTCGGTGCTGGCGTCTACGACGCTGCGCTCGATAGCCTCTGCTTGAATGACCATGGCTGTCATTGCAAATTCTCCGCTGTGTCAGATGACTCACATGCTAGGCGTCCGCCATCCGCCACACCATGCGAGGAATCTCAAAATGGTGCCCCATCTCGCCAGCAGGCCACGGCATCACCTTGCAGACGTGCGCCGGCCCGCTCTGATAGACTGCCAGACAAGCCCCCGCCCATCTCCGACGCCATGAGCAAGCTGAAGGAACTCCCGCTTTCCGCGCTGCAGTTTTATGCGACGGCGCCCTACGCTTGCAGCTACCTTGAAGGCCGCATGGCACGCTCTCAGGTGGCCACGCCGGCGCACCTGATCAATGCCGACGTCTACTCGCGGCTGGTGCGGGCTGGCTTCCGGCGCAGCGGGATCTTCACCTACCGCCCCTATTGCGACGAATGCCGCGCCTGCACGCCATGCCGGGTGCTGGTCGACCAGTTCAGACCCGATCGCAGCCAGCGCCGCGCATGGCGAGACCATCAAGGCCTTCAGGCCCTCGTGGCGCCGCTCACCTACGTCGAGGAGCATTACGCGCTGTATCTGCTTTACCAGTCGATGCGCCATGCCGGCGGCGGCATGGACCAGGACAGCCGCGACCAGTACGAGCAGTTCCTGCTGCAGAGCCGTGTGAACTCCCGTCTGGTGGAGTTTCGTGAACCACCGGGATCCCCGGAAGCGGGACGCCTGCGCATGGTCAGCATGATCGACGTGCTCGACGATGGCCTGTCGTCTGTCTACACGTTCTATGACCCCCTGATCGTGGGCGCGAGCTACGGGACCTACAACATCCTGTGGCAGATCAACCAGACCCGCGAGCTTGGCCTGCCCCACCTGTACCTCGGGTACTGGATCGCCGACAGCCGCAAGATGGCCTACAAGGCACGCTTTCAGCCATTGCAGGTACTCACCGGCAATCAGTGGCACACCTTCGAGGCTCCGGCGGAGGCATCCGAGCAACCTGCACCCGGCCCAGCCCTGGAGTAAGAACGGACGCAGGAGGCGCTACAATGCCGCCTTGGTTCAGACTCCTCGCCGGCCCTGGCCGCGCCCCACCCTCGTGCTCAACGCGCTTTACCCCCTGCTGCGCCCCGCCCTGTTTTCCATGGATGCGGAGGACGCCCACCATTTCACGCTCAATAACCTGATGCGCGCCAAGCGCATGGGGCTGGCCGGATGCATCGGCAACAGCATCGCCGACGACCCGCGCACGGTCATGGGCGTTCGCTTCCCGAATCCGGTCGGCCTGGCGGCCGGCCTGGATAAGGATGGCGCCTATATCGATGGCCTGGCGGCATTCGGCTTCGGCTTCATCGAAGTCGGCACGGTCACACCTCGGGCGCAGCCGGGCAACCCGCGCCCGCGCATGTTCCGGCTGCCGCAGGCCGACGCGCTGATCAACCGCATGGGCTTCAACAACGGGGGCGTCGATGCATTCATCCGGAACGTCCAGGCATCCCGCTGGAAGGCCGAAGGCGGTGTGCTGGGGCTCAATATTGGCAAGAACGCCGATACGCCGATCGAGCGCGCGGCAGACGATTACCTGTACTGTCTTGAGCGCGTCTATCCGCACGCAAGCTATGTCACGGTGAATATCTCATCGCCTAACACCAAGAACCTGCGCCAGCTCCAGGGCGCCAGCGAACTCGATAGCCTGCTGTCCACTCTCAAGGCCGCCCAGCAGCGGCTGGCCGACCAGCACAAGCGCTACGTGCCCGTGGCGCTCAAGATCGCTCCCGATCTCGACGATGACCAGGTTCGCAACATCGGCGATGCGCTGGTGCGCCACAAGATTGACGGCGTGATCGCCACAAACACGACGATCTCGCGCGACGCCGTGAAGGGCCTGCCTCATGCCGAGGAAGCTGGCGGCCTGTCCGGCCGGCCGGTGTTCGAAGCGTCCACGCGGGTGGTGCGCGCGTTGCGCGAAGTCATTGGCGACGCGCTGCCGATCATCGGCGTGGGCGGCATCTTCAGCGGCGCCGATGCGCGCGCCAAGATCGACGCCGGCGCGCAGCTCGTGCAGGTTTACAGCGGCCTGATCTATCGCGGGCCGACGCTGGTGCGCGAATGCGCCAGCGCCCTGCGCCGATAGCGCTTTTCAGGCATTCTGTCGGCCGACACGATCCAGGGAAACACCATGAAAAAGATCCGACTCGGCCGCAGCGACCTTGAAGTCTCGCGCATCTGCCTGGGCACGATGACCTTCGGCGAGCAGAACACCGAGGCCGAGGGCCATAGCCAGCTTGACTACGCATTCTCGCGCGGCATCAATTTCATCGACACCGCCGAGATGTACCCGGTCAAGCCACGCGCCGAGACGTACGGCAGCACCGAGCGGATCATCGGCACCTGGCTGAAGAAGCAACCGCGTGATCGCGTCGTGCTCGCCAGCAAGGTGGCCGGCCCGGCGCGCAACCCGTGGATACGCAATGCCGGGGATCTGACGCCTGACAGCATCCGCGCCGCGGTGGAGGACTCCCTCAAGCGGCTGCAGACCGACTACATCGACCTCTACCAGATTCATTGGCCGGCGCGTAATGCACCGATTTTCGGCCAGAAGCGCTTCAACCCCGAAGCTGAGCGCCAGTGCGCGACAATCGAGGCGCAACTCGAAGCAATGGGCGATCTGGTGCGGGCCGGCAAGATCCGCTACGTCGGCGTGTCGAACGAAACGCCGTGGGGCGTGACGGAGTTCGTCAATGTGGCCGAGCGGCATGGCCTGCCCCGCATCGCCACAATCCAGAACCCGTACAACCTCGTCAACCGCAGCTTCGAGCAGGGGCTGGACGAGACCTGCTTCCGCACCGAGGTCAGCCTGCTGGCGTACAGCCCGCTCGGGTTCGGCCAGTTGACCGGCAAGTACCTGACCGGTGATGCAAACCACCCCGTATTCAACCCGGACGCCGTTGGCCGGCTGACGCGCTTCTCCCCTGACTGGAGCCCGCGCTACATGCGAGCCGAGACGATGGCGGCCGCCGCGCGGTACCTGGAACTCGCCCGCGCGCACGGGATGTCGGGCGCCACATTGGCACTGGCATGGTGCTATTCGCGCTGGTTTATCGCCAGCACGATCATCGGCGCCACGGGCCTTGCGCAACTTAAAGAAAACGTAGACGCCCTGGATACCGCACTTTCAGCCGAGGTGCTGTCGGCCGTTGAGCGCATTCACGCCGAAATCCACAATCCGGCGCAATAATTTGCGGTGCACCTCCTCGGTAGAGGTGTTTTTCAGCAGGATATGGCGCGGTGCGGCATTAAAAGCGAGCCATCCAGGCGGTGAAAATGGTATGCTGCGAGCCTTCGCGCCGTCGTATCCGTTGCGACCGCGCGCGCGCCCGCACCTGCCGCCGGGCGCAGCGCGCCCGCACGCGGACCGACCGGGTCACCCTGCCTGACATGTTTCCAGTGCCAGCAGGCTTACTGTCAGGACGGCGGTCACGTTTTTGCGGCTGATCTAAAGCACCGAACCCTCGGGGGAGAACAAATACATGCTGCGTCTCAAGGCATCCACCAAAACCATCCTCGGCAGCGCAGTCGCGCTGGCTCTGCTCTACGGCGGCGCCGTGCAGGCCCAGACTGTGAAGGTCCTGTCGATCGTGGATCACCCGGCACTCGACGCCATTCGTGACGGCGTGCGCGACGAACTGAAGGCCAACGGCTACGACGCCGACAAGAACCTGAAGTGGGAATACCAAAGCGCCCAGGGCAACACCGGCACGGCCGCCCAGATCGCCCGCAAGTTCGTGGGTGACCAGCCGAACGTGATCGTGGCCATTGCCACGCCGTCGGCGCAGGCCGTGGTGGCTGCCACCAAGTCCGTCCCCGTGGTGTATTCGGGCGTGACCGATCCTGTGGCTGCTCAGCTGGTCAAGAGCTGGGGCGCATCCGGCACCAATGTGACCGGCGTGTCGGACAAGCTGCCGCTGGACAAGCAGGTCGCCCTGATCAAGCGCGTGGTGCCCAAGGCCAAGAACGTGGGCATGGTCTACAACCCGGGTGAAGCCAACTCGGTGGTGGTGGTCAAGGAACTGAAGGCACTGCTGGCCAAGGAAGGCCTGACCCTGAAGGAAGCCGCCGCGCCGCGTACCGTGGACATCGGCCCGGCCGCCAAGAGCCTGATCGGCAAGGTGGACGTGATCTACACGAACACCGACAACAACGTCGTGTCCGCGTATGAATCGCTGGTCAAGGTGGCCAACGAATCGAAGATCCCGCTGGTGGCTTCGGACACCGACAGCGTGAAGCGTGGCGCCATCGCCGCCCTGGGTATCAACTACGGCGACCTGGGCCATCAGACCGGCAAGGTCGTGCTGCGCATCCTGAAGGGTGAAAAGCCGGGCGCGATTGCTTCGCAAACCTCCGACAACCTTGAGCTGTTCGTGAACACGGGCGCCGCCGAGAAGCAAGGCGTCACCCTGTCGCCGGACCTGATCAAGGAAGCCAAGACCGTCATCAAGTAAGACCCAACGAGGCCGCGCCGCCTACCCTACGAGCGCGGCCTTGAGCGCCCCCAGGGCCCTACCCGGGCCAAACCGGTCGGGCTAGCAACAGGATTTTCCCCAATGTCCCTCTTTTCCCTTCTGGGCGCCCTCGAGATCGGCCTGATCTTCAGTCTCGTGGCGCTCGGGGTGCTGATTTCCTTCCGCATCCTCAATTTCCCCGACCTGACCGTCGACGGCAGCTTCCCGTTGGGCGGTGCCGTGGCTGCCACGCTGATCTCGGCCGGGCACGACCCGTTCACCGCCACGGTGGCCGCCATCATCGCCGGATCGCTGGCCGGTTTCATCACGGGCTGGCTCAACGTGCGACTCAAGATCATGGACCTGCTGGCCAGTATCCTGATGATGATCGCGCTGTACTCGGTCAACCTGCGCGTCATGGGCCGCCCGAACGTGCCTCTGATCACCGAACCGACCATCTTCACGATCCTGCAGCCGGAATGGATGCCCGACTACGTGCTGCGCCCTGTGGTGTTGTTCGTGGTGGTCGTGATCGCCAAGATTGGCCTGGATTGGTTCTTCTCGTCGCAGCTTGGCTTGGCGATGCGCGCCACCGGCGCCAACCCGCGCATGGCCCGCGCCCAGGGCGTGCCCACCGGCCGCGCGACGCTGGCCGGCATGGCACTATCGAATGCGCTCGTCGCACTGGCAGGCGCACTGTTCGCGCAGACGCAAGGCGGCTCCGACATCTCGATGGGTATCGGCACGATCGTGATCGGCCTGGCCGCCGTGATCATCGGCGAAACGATCATTCCGGCACGACGTCTGGTGTACGTCACGCTGGCTGTGGTGGTTGGCGCAATCCTCTATCGTTTCTTCATCGCGCTGGCGCTGAACAGCGAATTCATCGGCCTCAAGGCACAGGATCTGAACCTGGTGACGGCTGCCCTCGTGACACTGGCGCTGGTGCTGCCGGCCACGCGCAAGAAGCTGTTCGCCCGCAAGAACGGAGGTGCCTGATATGTTGCGCGCCGAAAACCTGAAGCTCACCTTCAACCCGGGCACCCCGATCGAGAACCGCGCGCTGCGCGGCCTGAGCCTGGAGATTCCGGCTGGCCAGTTCGTTGCCGTGATCGGCTCGAATGGCGCCGGCAAATCGACCTTCCTCAACGCGGTCAGCGGCGACCTGATGATCGACACCGGCCGAATCATGATCGATGACGCCGACGTCACGCGCAAGCCGGCCTGGGATCGCGCCCATCTGGTGGCCCGTGTGTTCCAGGACCCGATGGCCGGCACCTGCGAGGCGCTGACGATCGAGGAAAACATGGCATTGGCGATGGCACGTGGTTCGCGTCGCAGCTTCCGCCCGGCGCTGAACAAGTCGTCGCGCGAGCTGTTTCGCGACAAGCTGCGCCTGCTGAACCTGGGCCTCGAAAACCGGCTGACGGACCGGATTGGTCTGCTGTCCGGGGGCCAACGCCAGGCAGTAAGCCTGCTGATGGCATCGCTGCAGCCGTCGCGCATTCTGCTGCTCGATGAGCACACCGCGGCGCTGGACCCGAAGACGGCGGCATTCGTGCTCGAACTGACGGCCCGGATCGTCGAGGAAAGCAAGCTCACGACGATGATGGTCACGCACTCGATGCGCCAGGCACTCGACTATGGCCAGCGCACGGTGATGCTGCACCAGGGCCAGGTCGTTCTGGATGTGTCCGGCGACCAGCGCAAGGGGCTGGACGTGCCCGATCTGCTCAAGATGTTCGAGCAGACGCGGCATGAGCAGCTCGATGACGACGCGCTGCTGCTGGGGTAAATAGGTAAGCTCCCCTCACCCGCATTGCGGGAGGGGAGCAAACCTGTGGCAGTACCTTATATCGTTCCCGCCTTATCCAGCCACTTCTTGAGCTGGTCGGTCACCGCAGTGCTCGAGAACGAGCAGCTATCCTGCGCGAACACGGCCGACATCTCCATCCTGCGCAGCAACTCTTCCATGGCCTGACCGAATACCGGCGGCAGCGTCAGCGACGATGCCGAGGCACGCCACTGTTCGATCAGATCCCCCACCGGCAGGCTGCCGGCGACGTGTGCATCCAGCGCAGTCCGCATTGCGGCCAGCGTCTCCTGATTGGCGCTCATGAACGCGCCCTCCTTTCCTTGTAAAGTTCGCGGAACGTCCGGCCGCTCGGGGCCGGCATGTCACGCGTGTCCGTCCATCCCTTGCCCGCCATCGGCAGGCTCGCGATCAGCTTTCCACGGCCGCCCATGCGTGCGAGCAGGCGCGCGCCCATGCGCGTGACAAACGCGTACAGATCCGGGCGTCGTGCAATAAAACCCCAGGCCTGCAGCGCCGCCCGCTCCTGCCACGGACGCAGGCGTCGTTCCATCTGTTTCTCGCGCAGCTTGCGCAGCAGATCGGACAGCGGGATCGACGCCGGACAGACGCGGTTGCATTCGCCGCACAGCGTGGCTGCCTGCGGCAGGTCCAGGGCATTCGCCAGCCCGACGTAACTCGGCGTCAGCACGCTGCCCATCGGGCCCGGATAAACCCAGCCATAGGCGTGCCCGCCGATCTTCTGGTACACGGGGCAGTGGTTCATGCAGGCGCCGCAGCGGATGCAGCGCAGCATCTCCTGGAACTCACCGCCGATCAGGCCGCTGCGTCCACCATCGACGAGCACGAAGTACATATGCTCCGGACCATCCCGCTCGCCCTCGGCACGCGGCCCGGTCAACAGCGAGAAATAGTTCGAGATCGCCTGCCCCGTTGCCGAACGCGGCAGCAGCCGCATCACGGTGGCCAGATCCTCCAGCGTCGGCAGGACTTTCTCGATACCGGTCACGGCCACGTGCACGCGCGGCATGATCGTGCACATGCCCTCATTGCCTTCGTTGGTGACCACGGCCACCGAGCCGGTCTCGGCGATGATGAAATTCCCGCCCGTGACGCCCATGTCGGCGGACAGGAACTCTGGCCGCAGCACCTCGCGCGCTTCGCGCGTCATCTCGGGGATATCAGTCAGACGGGGCTTGTTATGGACCTTGGCGAACAGGTCGGCAATCTCGTCCTTATCCTTGTGGATCACCGGCGCAATGATGTGCGACGGCGGCTCGGCATCGTTGATCTGCAGGATGTACTCGCCGAGGTCGGTCTCGATGCTCTGCACGCCCATCTCGCCAAGCACCTGGTTCAGGCGCATCTCCTCAGTCACCATCGACTTGCTCTTGATGACCTTCTTCACGCCATGCTTTTGCGCGATTTCGCCCACTAGCCTCGCGGCATCGGCGGTCGATTCGGCAAACAACACCGTGGCGCCACGCTTCGTCGCGCTCTCCTCGAACTTGGCCAGCCAGACATCGAGGTTCTCGAGCGCCCGGTTGCGCCGCTCCTTCAACGCGGCGCGCGTGGCATCGAAATCGATGTCGCGGATCGCATCGGCGCGCGCGGTGACAAACTTGGTCGAGAGCTTCTTGAGGTTCTGCTGCAGGCGCTGGTCGGCAAGCTTCTGCCCTGCGCGCGCCTTGAATTCCATGCTGTGGACTTGCATCGTGGGGGCTCGTTGCGGGTCTTCAGGCGTCACCAGCCAGCACCTGGGCGATATGCAGCACACGTGTGCGCGTATCGCCCGTGCGACGCAGCCGGCCTTCGATGTTGAGGATACAGCCGAGGTCACCGAGCACCACCGCATCGGCCCCGCTGGACTGAATATTGGCGCACTTCTCGTCGACGATCGCCGTGGAGATGTTGCCGTACTTGACCGAGAACGTGCCACCGAATCCGCAGCACGCCTCGCAGTCCTTCATTTCGGTCAGCGTCACGCCCGGCAGCTTGCCCAGCAGCTCGCGTGGCTGCTGCTTGACGCCCAGCTCGCGCAGGCCGGAACAGGAATCGTGATAGGTGACACGGCCGGCAAAAGTGGAATCGAACCGGTCAATCTTTGCCACGTTGACGAGGAAATCGGTCAGTTCGAAGACGCGCTCCCGCAGGCGCTCGTAGCGGCCATGCAGTTCCGGATCGTCGCGCAACAGGTCCTGATAGTGCTGGCGAATCATGCCGCCGCAGGAGCCTGACGGCACCACCACGTAGTCGAACATCTCGAACTCGCGCAGGAATTTCTCCGCCAGGTCACGTGATACAGCGCGCTCACCCGAGTTGTAGGCAGGCTGTCCGCAGCAGGTCTGCGCCTCGGGCACCATGACCTCGTAGCCAGCCGATTCCAGCAGCTTCAGCACCGAGAACCCGATCTCGGGGCGCATGAGGTCCACCAGACAGGTGGCGAACAGTCCGATTCGCATCGCTTCCCTTTTTCCAGACCCAGAAACATCGCAATTATGCCCCTTGCCCCCGCCGCTGCGGGCATCCGGCGCCGCAATCTTGTTCATCCCGCCGCACAATGCGGCTCACGCGAAATGTTCGGTCATCGCGCAAGCGATTGGAGGTTGATTTCAGTAATCACGTTTCATCAGTTGAAATTTTCACGATGTGAGATAGAATCAGGCAAACGCTTAATTTGCCGCACGGCACAAATTTTCTCCATGGCAGAAGCAGACAAGTCACCCGGCAAGACCTCGATCCAGGTGATCGAGCGCATGATGACGCTGCTGGACGCGCTGGCCCAGCACGCCGACCCCGTCAGCCTGAAAGAGCTTTCGCTGGCCACCGGCCTGCACCCGTCCACGGCCCACCGGATCCTGAACGACATGGTGGCGTGCCGCTTTGTCGACCGCTCCGATCCGGGCAGCTATCGGCTGGGTATGCGGCTGCTCGAGCTGGGCAATCTGGTCAAGGCACGCCTTTCGGTGCGTGACGCTGCACTGGCGCCAATGCGTGCCCTGCACCGCGTCACCGGCCAGACCGTCAACCTGTCGGTACGCCAGGGCGACGAAATCGTCTACATCGAGCGCGCCTACAGCGAGCGTTCGGGGATGCAGGTGGTGCGTGCCATCGGCGGCCGCGCCCCGCTGCACCTGACCTCGGTCGGCAAACTGTTCCTGGCCGCGGACGAAGGCGCGCGTGTACGCAACTACGCCACCCGTACTGGGCTGGCCGGCCATACGCGCACGTCGATCACGGACATCTCCAAGCTCGAACGCGAACTGACCTGGGTGCGCTCGAATGGCTACGCACGCGATAACGAGGAACTGGAACTCGGCGTCCGCTGTATCGCCGCAGGCATCTATGACGACTCGCGACGCCTTGTCGCCGGCCTGTCACTCTCCGCCCCGGCCGATCGGCTTCAGGATAGCTGGCTGCAGAACCTCAAGGACACCGCACTGCAGATCTCGCGTGGCATGGGATATGTCCCCGAGCCTACAGCTTGATCGCCTGATCGCAGCCTAGGCAAACAAAAAACGCGCCGCCGGGTTTTCGCCCGGCGGCGCGTTTTTCTTGTACGGCCCAAACGCTCAGATGTCGTCGCTCAGGTACCGTGCGACTGCTGCGAGACCAGGATCGCCGTGGGCGATTTAGGGCCCTGAGTGAGATTGGGATTCGACGGGAAAGGGCGCGGTTGCGCCGACGTCGCCGGTTGATGTTCGAGCCAGCTACGCACGCGCGTGGCATCGGCAAAGCGCGACAGCTTGCCAACCGAGTCGAGGAACACCATCACCACATTGCGATCATTCACCCGTGTCTGCATCACCAGGCACTGGCCGGCTTCGGAGATATAACCGGTCTTCTGCAGACCGATATCCCAGTTGCCGCCACGCACCAGGCGGTTGGTGCTGACGTAGTGCATCGGACGGCCAAACACGGTGACTTCGTGCTCGGGTTGCGTCGAGTACTCGCGGATCGTCGGATTGCGATAGGCGGCATTGACCAGGCGAGCCAGATCCATCGCGCTCGACACATTGCTGCTCGACAGGCCATTCGAATCGACGAAGTGGCTGTCACTCATGCCAAGCTCGCGCGCCTTGCGGTTCATCGCGCCAACAAAGGCAGGCAGGCCACCCGGATAGTTACGACCCAGCGCCGAAGCAGCACGGTTCTCCGACGACATCAGCGCCAGCAACAGCATCTCCTGGCGGGTCAGCTGGGTACCAAAGCGCAGACGCGAGCTGCTGTGCTTCTCGGTATCGCGGTCTTCCTCGGTCACCGTGAGCATCTCGTCCATCGGCAAACGTGCGTCCATCACCACCAGCGCGGTCATCAGCTTGGTGATGGATGCGATCGGCAGCACAGCCGTGGGATTCTTCTGGAACAGCACCTCATTGGTGTTCTGATCCATGACCAGCGCCACTGACGAACGCAGGGCAAGCGCATCCTCGGTATCGCGCAGGCCCATCGCCTCGCCCAGCGACGGCTTGGACGGCACAAACGCCGCACGCACCGGCGTTGCGCGGCTTGCGACGACGGTACGTTTGCCGTTGCGCAGGACGATCACCTTGCGTGGCGACGCCTCCGCTTTCGCGGAAGCCACCTTTTTGGTGGTTTTAGTGGATTTTGCCTGCTTTTTCGACGACGACTTCGTCGCAGTCGACGACGTCGCTGCGTACGAGGCCGGCGCGGCCAGCAGGGCAATGGACACGACCGCCGAAGTGGCGAGCGCGGTCAATTGAGGTAGGCCGAAGAATCGGGGCATGAGAGATTCGATCCGGAACATGATCTGATCAGCGCGGCTGCGGAATGGCGCTAGTTTAGGAAATTAAGAAATTGTTAGCAAGATTAATGACTTAGAAGCGCTCGTTAAAGTTTGGTTGGCAAACATTTCCACATCACGGGAAAAGCGCCTACTTCGTCATATTTCCGCAACTCCAAAAACAACAACTGGGTCGGCTGCTGTGTAACCGGCATCACGTCGACAAACCATGTCGACACCCCGGCACAGCCAGCCACCCTTTACAAAATCAAAGTGCCCTCGGCGTCCATATCGGTCGATTTCGTCGATTCCTGAGGACACCGGCAGCGACTCAGGAAAGAAAACGCGCGAACCCGCTGACCGGTTCACGTTCCGTCGTCAATTGATTGGCCGTAGCCTCGGGGTCGGCATATCCAAGCGACATGCCACACACCACCATCTCTTCCTCGGGCAAACGCAAGTGCTGCCCAATGATCCTGTGGAACTGCGTAAAGGCGGCCTGCGGGCACGTATCCAGGCCACGTGCGCGCGCCGCCACCATGATGCTTTGCAGGAACATGCCGTAATCCAGCCAGCTTCCTTGTTCCATGATCCGATCAATCGTGAAGATCATGCCTACAGGGGCATCAAAGAAACGGAAATTGCGCGCATGCTGTTCGTGCATTCGCGCCTTGTCTTCGCGGCTGATCTGCAACAGGCTGTACAGATCCCAGCCAACCTTGCGGCGGCGCGCCAGATACGGATTGGTCCACTCGCGCGGGTAGTACGGATACTCCTCGCGGTACTTGGCATCGCGCTCGGGATCCTCGTACGCGCCCAGCACATCCGCGCACAGGCGGGCCTTGGCATCGCCGGCCAGCACATACACTTTCCACGGCTGGGTGTTGGTACCGGAGGGTGCGCGGCTTGCCACCGCAAGAATCTCTTCGACGGTCTCGCGTGGTACCGGCGTATCCAGGAATGCGCGAATCGAACGGCGCGTTGTGATGGCGCGATCGACGATCGCTGCGTCACCAGGGGTCGACATGCTCTGCGGTCTCCTTGTTCTTGTTAATGTGGTCACTGTGCCTGCTGGCCAATCACCAGCGCCTCGAGCGCCTGGCGCAAAGGCTGCGGCAGCGGCACCGGCCGACGCGTTTCGCGATCGACATACACGTGCACGAAATGTCCTTGCGCGGCGGCGACGTCATCATCGTTGCAAAACAGCCCTACCTCGTAGCGCACGCTCGAATTGCCGAGCTTCGCCACGCGCAGCCCCGCCACCACTGTGTCGGGAAAGCTCAGCGACGAGAAGTAGTTGCACTGCGTCTCGATCACCAGACCGATCGTCTCGCCCGCCTCGATGTCCAGCACGCCAGCCCGGATCAGGTACGTGTTAACGACCGTATCAAAATAACTGTAGTAGACAACGTTGTTGACGTGACCATAGACATCGTTATCCATCCAACGCGTCGTGATCGGCTGGAAGTGTGCGTAGGCACTGCGGCGGTCGGGTTCGGGCTTCATTGTTATTGGGGTCAGGAATGGCTCGGACAAACGGCACCGGCCAGATGCGCGACAGCTCGATATGAGCGCACTGGCCGCCACAAGGTTCCAACGGATTGCAATCGATTCATGACACGCTCGCGCGTTCGGCGGCAAGCTGTGCGTGATACCGCGCGGCAAGCATGATGGTCTGCGTATGCACGGCGACTGTGTCCTCGATCTGGTTGCCATAGCCACCCGCCATCGCGACGGCGACCGGCAACCCACGCGATCGCGCCGCTTCGAACACCATGCTGTCTCGCCGCGCGAGACCGGCCATGGTGAGCTTCAATCGCCCCAGGCGATCACCTTCATGAGGATCGGCGCCGGCCAGGTAGATCAGCAGATCAGGGTCAAATCGGTCGAACAGAGTATCGAGGGCGGACGCCAGCGCGACGGCATAGGTACCGTCATCGCACCCATCCGGCAGCCCGACGTCGAGATCGCTAGCTTCCTTACGGAACGGGTAGTTCTTCTCGCCATGCAGCGACAGCGTGAATATCGTTGGGTCATCACGCAGGATCGATGCGGTACCGTTGCCCTGGTGGACGTCAAGATCGATGACCGCCACACGCCGGACGCTGCCGTCGCGCTGCAGGCGACGCGCCGCAATCGCCGCGTCATTGAATACGCAAAACCCTGCTCCCTTGTCCGCGTACGCGTGGTGAGTGCCGCCAGCCAGATTCGCCGCGATACCCTGCTCCAGCGCCACCCTGCAAGCGGCAATCGTCGCGCCGGCCGAGCGCCGGGAACGCTCCACCATTTCATGCGACCAGGGGAAGCCGATCTCGCGCTGACGCGCCGCATCGAGTTGGCCGGTGGAGACCTCCTCGATATAGGCAGCGGTGTGGGCCAATGCGAGTGTTTCATCATCGGCACGCGGCGCCTCGCGCAGTTCCACCCCGCCCACCTCACGCACCACCGCATCACGCAGCATGCTGTATTTGCGCATAGGAAAACGGTGACCCGGCGGCAACGGCAGGACGAAATGATCGGCGTAAAAGGCAAGCATCGGGATGGGGCAGGATGAGCGGCCCGGCAAGTGCCTGAATGACATCATTATCCGACCGGGCAGTCAGCGATGGTAGCACTCCCCTCCCGCTGCGGCACACCAATCGCCGAAACCGCCAGAAATCGCCAGGATCTCCCGCGCCGCATCAAGCGACAGACTCAGGAAAAACCCTTAATTTACGCGGCCTACGTCGACTTCTATGCGCTTTCGACGGGGTGTTCCGGGCGATTTTTTGTGCAACGCACAAAAACCGCTTGACACTCATCGTTGTTCTCTTAGAATTGCAATTGTTGCGGCGCATCAAAGCCTTCGGGCAGCGCCGAAAAACGAGACACACGCTCGGGCTGGCCAGGACACTGAAGTCATGGCTTTGACATCTGGGCGGCTTAATTTCACTTTTGCTTGACCTTGAAGCTCACCACTGGAGACCCGCAATGATCCTGACCCCGGAACAAGTTGCAGCCGCACAAAAAGCCAACCTCGAAACCCTGTTCGGCCTGACCTCGAAGGCTTTCGAAGGCGTGGAGAAGCTCGTTGAGCTGAACCTGCAAGTGGTCAAGGCCACCCTGGCCGAGAACGCCGACAACGCCAAGAAGGCGCTGACCGCCAAGGACGCCCAGGAACTGCTGGCCATCCAGGCATCGCTGGTGCAGCCGGTTGCCGAGAAGACCCTGGCCTACACGCGTCACCTGTACGAAATCGCTTCGGAAACCCAAAGCGAGTTCACCAAGGTTGCTGAAGCCCAACTGGCCGAAGGCACGAAGAACGTGCAAGCCCTGGTCGACAACCTGGCCAAGAACGCTCCGGCGGGTTCGGAGTCGACCGTAGCCATCGTGAAGTCGGCGATCTCGGCGGCCAACAACGCCTACGAGTCGGTGCAGAAGGCTACCAAGCAAGCCGTTGAAATGGCTGAGAGCAACTTCCAGGCCGCTGCCACCGCCGCGACCAAGGCTGCCCAGCAAGCCAGCGCCACGGCCCGCACCGCCACCAAGAAGTCGGCTGCTGCTGCCTAAGCATCTGTAATACCAACGCGCCGGCTCTGGCCGGTCCGTTGGCAAAACGCCCCGCACACGCGGGGCGTTTTGCCAACGGAGGCGATCCCGATCGCCTCGTACCGGTGTCTCCTCGGTACCCGATTCCAAAAGGTATCGTTCAAGCCCGGCCTCTGACTACCAGAGGCCGGGCTTTTTTTCGTCGCGTTCTCCCCCCAGTGCTCGCAGAAGAGTCGAGACAAATAAAAAAAAACCCGCCGAATCGGCGGGTTCTCTCACTACGGCGCCAGCAATCAGCGCTTGCGCGGCGGCGGCACGTCGGTGCACACACCTTCGTAGATTTCCGCGGCCATGCCAATCGACTCGCCCAAGGTCGGGTGCGGGTGAATCGTCTTGCCAATATCCACGGCATCCGCGCCCATCTCGATGGCCAGGCAGACTTCGCTGATCAGGTCGCCCGCGTGGGTGCCGACAATACCGCCACCGATGATGCGATGGGTTTCCTCGTCGAAAATCAGCTTGGTGAAGCCTTCGTCACGCCCATTGGCGATCGCGCGGCCCGAAGCGGCCCACGGGAACACACCCTTGCTGTACTTGATGCCTTCGGCCTTGCACTGGTCTTCAGTCTTGCCGGCCCATGCCACTTCCGGATCGGTGAACGCCACGGACGGGATCTGCTTCGCGTCGAAGTAGGCCTTCTCGCCATGCGCGGCTTCGGCGGCCACGTGTGCCTCATGCACCGCCTTGTGTGCGAGCATCGGCTGGCCGACGATATCGCCGATCGCGTAGATATGCGGCACATTGGTGCGCATCTGCTTGTCGACATCAATGAAACCACGGTCGGTCACAGCCACACCGGCCTTCTCGGCACCGATCTTCTTGCCGTTCGGGGAACGGCCCACCGACACCAGCACGGCGTCGTAACGCTGCGGCTCGGCCGGCGCGGACTCACCCTCGAACTTCACGTAGATGCCATCCGGCTTCGCTTCCACGCCGACAGTCTTGGTCTTCAGCATCACGTTATCGAAGCGATGCTTGTTCACCTTGTCCCAGACCTTGACCAGATCGCGGTCAGCGCCCTGCATCAAGCCGTCGAGCATTTCCACGACATCGAGTCGCGCGCCGAGCGTGCTGTAGACGGTGGCCATTTCCAGGCCGATGATGCCGCCGCCAATCACGAGCATCTTGTTCGGGATGTCGCGCAGTTCCAGCGCGCCCGTCGAATCGAAAATGCGCGGATCCTCAGGGACGAACGGCAGCTTCACGGCCTGGCTGCCAGCCGCGATGATCGCCTTTTCGAAGCGGATCACGGTCTTCTTGCCATTGGTGGCCTTGCTGTCGCCTTCCGTTTCCTGCACTTCCAGATGATGCGGATCCAGGAACGTGCCGATGCCGCGCACCACCTGCACCTTGCGGGCCTTCGCCATTCCCGACAGACCGCCGGTCAGCTTGCCGACCACGCTTTCCTTGTAGTGCCGCAGGCCGTCCAGATCGATCTTGGCTTCGCCGAACAGGATGCCGTGCGCGGCCAGTGCCTTGGCCTCGTCGATCACCGCCGCGTTGTGCAGCAGCGCCTTCGACGGGATGCAGCCCACGTTCAGGCAAACGCCGCCCAGGGTGCCATAGCGCTCGACCAGAACGGTGTTCATGCCGAGGTCCGCCGAGCGGAATGCCGCCGAGTAACCCCCGGGGCCTGCGCCCAGCACCAGCATTTCGCACTGGATGTCGGCGCCACCTGCATGCGTGGCGGCCGCCGGAGCCGCTGCCGGCGCCGGAGCGGGCGCAGCCGCGGGCTTGGGCGCCGCCGCCGGAGCCGGGGCAGGAGCCGCCGCCGCGCCACCTTCAACGGTGCAGATCAGCGTGCCCTTCGCGACCTTGTCGCCCACCTTGACCTTGACGTCCACGACCTTGCCGGCGGCCGACGACGGCACTTCCATGCTGGCCTTATCGGACTCCAGCACGATCAGCGACTGTTCTTCCTCGACCGTGTCGCCAGCCTTGACCAGCACCTCGATCACTTCCACCGCGTCGAAATCGCCGATATCCGGCACCTTGACTTCGATCACACTCATGTTCTTCCTCCTGGGATGCGCGCCCTGCCCGCCTTGGGATCAGGCCGCGCCGTCTTTGTTGGTTGCCACTTGCAGCCGTACCGTGTGCACGTCGATCGGTGCCGCCGAACTCTTGTCGAACTCGATACCCGCTTCCACGCCGATTCGCGCAATCGCTCCAGCATCCAGGTCCGGGCGGTCATACACCGCGTGCATGGCGCCGAGCGCGTAGTTGCGGCCCGAGCCAATGCCCCAGAAACGATCGAACGAAAACACCTCGCGGTACGAATAAACGCCGAAAATGCCGCCCGAATTGGCGATCAGGCAAACGATCTGCGATGACTCGTAGGGGTCGTCCTCGTCTTCCTTGGTGTTGATGAAATACTCGTTCTTGAGCTTTTCATGCACCTTGAGGAAGGTTCGGAACACATCGTCACGGGTATACAGCCGGCATTCCTCGCCCATGCCCGTCAGCAGGCTGCGCATGACCGGGAAATGCGCAGTGGTGCCTGCCAGCCCGACGAAACTGTCGCCAACGGGAATCACCTTCTGGTTCCGCTCATAAGCGCGCGACAGCCGCGTATCGCCGAATGTCACCAGCGCATCGGCACCGATCGCCACCTCGTCACCTTTCCTGACGACAACGCAGGTAGTCATGGCTCGCCCCTTGAATGCAATGCAGACGCGCCCGCCAGGTTCGCTGGCGGGCGTTGCCGATGCTTACAGCAGAATCCGGCGGAAATCCGCAAGCAGCGCCGCGAAGTACGTGTTGAAGCGCGCGGCCTCGGCGCCGTCGATCACGCGGTGATCCCACGACAGCGACAGCGGCAGCGTCAGGCGCGGGGCGAACTGCTTGCCGTCCCACACCGGCTTCATATACGACTTGCACACGCCCATGATGGCCACTTCCGGCGCATTGATGATCGGCGTGAAGTACGTGCCACCGAGGCCGCCGAGCGACGAGATCGAGAAGCAGCCGCCTTGCATCTGGTCAGGCTTCAGCTTGCCGTCGCGCGCCAGCTTGGCCAGATCGCTCATTTCCTGGCTGATCTCGAGCACGCCCTTCTTGTCGGCGTCCTTGATCACCGGCACGACCAGACCGTTCGGGGTGTCGGCCGCGAAACCGATGTTGAAGTACTTCTTCAGCACCAGGTTGTCGCCGTCCAGCGAGGCGTTGAAGTTCGGGAACTTCTTGAGCGCCGCAACGGTGGCCTTGATCATGAACGCAAGCATCGTCACCTTGATGCCAGCCCTCTCGTTTTCCTTGTTGAGCTGCACGCGGAATGCCTCGAGCTCGGTGATGTCCGCTTCGTCACAGTTCGTGACGTGAGGGATCATGACCCAGTTGCGATGCAGGTTGGCGCCAGAGATCTTCTTGATGCGCGACAGCGGCTTCGACTCCACTTCGCCAAAGCGCGTGAAGTCCACCTTCGGCCACGGCAGCAGGTCCAGGCCCACGCCGGTGCCGGCGGCGGCAGCCGGTGCGGACGGCGTGGCAGTCTGGCCGCTCATGACGCTCTTGACGTAGTTCTGCACGTCTTCCTGCGTGATGCGGCCCTTGGGAGCGGTGCCCGGCACACGCGACACGTCGACACCCAGCTCGCGCGCGAACTTGCGCACGGACGGGCTGGCGTGAGCGGCCTTGCCGGTCGTACCCTGCACCGCTGGCGCGACGGCCGGCGCGGCAACAGGTGCCGGCGCCGCGGCCGCCGGTGCGGGCGCGGGAGCGGCTGCGGCAGGCGCCGGGGCGGCTGCCGGGGCCGGAGCTGCTGCGGCAGCGCCGCCAGCAGCTTCCAGGATCAGGATCAGCGTGCCTTGGGCGACGTTATCACCGACCTTGACCTTGATTTCCTTGACGGTGCCGGCCTGCGGCGACGGCACATCCATGGTGGCCTTGTCGGACTCCAGCGTCACCAACGCGTCTTCGGCGTTGATCTGGTCACCCACCTTGACGTGGATTTCGATGACCGGCACGGCGTCGTAGTCGCCGATATCGGGCACCTTGACCTCGACCGTGCCACCACCAGCAGGGGCAGCGGCCGGAGCCGGGGCAGCGGGAGCGGCCGGCGCCGGTGCCGCAGCGGCAGGGGCCGGAGCAGCAGCGGCTGCGGGAGCCGGAGCGGCGGCAGCGGCGCCTGCGGGCTCGAGCATCACCAGCACGGAGCCTTCGGAAACGCTATCGCCCACCTTGATCCGGACTTCCTTGACCGTGCCGGCCTGCGGCGACGGCACGTCCATGGTGGCCTTGTCGGATTCCAGCGTCACCAGCGCGTCTTCCGCGTTGATCGTGTCGCCCGGCTTCACGTGCACTTCGATGACGGGAACGGCGTCGTAGTCGCCGATATCCGGCACCTTGATTTCAATCGCTTGACTCATTCAGTGTCTCTCCTGGGCAGCCGGCACTCTGGCCAGATACGACAAACGCGACAAACGCAATCGGCGAGGTTACTCTCGCCACACGCATCTGTCACGCTGCCGCGCATCACCATTCGCCGTGGTGCGCCGCCGGGTCGGCCGGTGGCACACCGCGGCGCGGCGGGTGCCGCGCTGCGGGGGTTCAGTCGTGCAAGTCCGGGGTCAGACCGACATCGGGTTCGGCTTGTTCGGGTCGAGGTTGTACTTCTTGATGGCCTCGGCCACCTTCTCGCGACCGATCGCGCCTTCGTCGGCCAGCGCCTTCAGCGCGGCCACCGTGACCCAGTAGCGGTCCACTTCGAAGAAGTGGCGCAGCTTCTCGCGGGTGTCCGAGCGGCCGAAGCCATCGGTGCCCAGCACCACGTAGCGACGCGGCACGAACGGACGGATCTGCTCGGCGAACGCACGGATGTAGTCGGTGGACGCGATGACCGGACCGCGCACGCCCTTGAGCTTCTGGGCGACGAACGATTCGCGCTGCGTGCCGGTCGGGTTCAACAGGTTGTGACGCTCGACTTCCTGGCCTTCACGGGCCAGTTCGGTGAAGCTCGGGCAGCTCCACAGATCCGATTCCACGCCCCAGTCCTTCTTGAGCAGGTCGGCGGCAGCGATCACCTCGCGGAAGATCGTGCCCGAGCCCAGCAGTTGCACGCGCGGCGCGTTGCTGTTCTCCACGCCCTTGCGGAACTGGTACATGCCCTGGACGATGTCGCGTTCCACGCCAGCCGGCATTTCCGGATGCTCGTAGTTCTCGTTCATCACCGTCAGGTAGTAGTACACGTCTTCCTGTTCGGCATACATGCGGCGCAGGCCGTCCTGCATGATCACGGCGAGTTCGTACTGGAACGTCGGATCGTACGAGATGCAGTTCGGGATCACAGCGTGGAACACGTGCGAGTGACCGTCCTCGTGCTGCAAGCCTTCACCGTTCAGCGTGGTGCGGCCAGCGGTACCGCCCAGCAGGAAGCCGCGCGAGCGCATGTCGGCGGCGGCCCAGCACAAGTCGCCGATACGCTGAATGCCGAACATCGAGTAGTAGATGTAGAACGGAATCATCTGCACGCCGTGCGTCGAGTACGACGTGGCGGCGGCGATCCAGTCGCACATGGCGCCGGCTTCGTTGATGCCTTCCTGCAGCACCTGACCCGTCTGCGATTCCTTGTAGAACATCAGTTGGTCATGGTCTTCCGGCACGTACTTCTGGCCTTCCTGGTTCCAGATACCAACCTGGCGGAACAGGCCTTCCATGCCGAAGGTGCGCGACTCGTCCGGCACGATGGGCACCACGTGCTTGCCGACCTGCTTGTCCTTGAGCAGCGTGTTCAGGATACGCACGAAGGCCATCGTGGTGGACACTTCGCGGCCTTCGCCAGTGGCCTTGAGCAGCGCTTCGAACGCCGACAGCTCGGGCACCTTCAGCGCCTCGGCCTTCATACGGCGGGCCGGCAGGTAGCCGCCCAGGTCCATACGCGCCTTGCGCATGTACTCCAGTTCCTTCGAGCCTTCCGGGAAGGTCAGGTACGGGACTTCTTCCAGCTTGTCGTCCGCCACCGGGATGTTGAACTGGTCGCGGAACGCGCGGATCGCGTCCACCGGCATCTTCTTCTGCTGGTGGGCCACGTTCATGGCCTGGCCGGCATCGCCCATGCCATAGCCCTTGATGGTCTTGGCCAGGATCAGCGTCGGCTGGCCCTTGTGCTCGCTAGCCGCCTTGTAGGCCGCGTAGACCTTGTGCGGATCATGGCCGCCGCGGTTCAGGCGCCAGATGTCGTCGTCGGACCAGTCGGCCACCATGGCCTTCAGTTCCGGCGTATTGAAGAAGTGCTCGCGCACGTAGGCGCCGTCCTTGGCCTTGAAGGTCTGGTACTCGCCGTCCACGCATTCCATCATGCGCTTCATCAGCAGGCCCTTGTTGTCGCGCTGCAGCAGCGGATCCCAGCGGCTGCCCCAGACCAGCTTGATCACGTTCCAGCCCGAGCCACGGAATTCCGATTCCAGTTCCTGGATGATCTTGCCGTTGCCGCGCACCGGGCCATCCAGGCGCTGCAGGTTGCAATTGATCACGAAAACCAGGTTATCCAGCTTCTCGCGGCCGGCCATGCCGATCGCGCCCAGCGATTCCGGCTCGTCGGTCTCGCCATCACCCAGGAACGCCCATACCTTGCGGTCGCCGGCGTTCACCAGGCCACGGCTGGCCAGGTACTTCATGAAGCGGGCCTGATAGATCGCCATGATCGGGCCCAGGCCCATCGACACGGTCGGGAACTGCCAGAAGTCCGGCATCAGCCATGGGTGCGGGTACGACGAGATGCCCTTGCCGTCCACTTCCTGACGGAAGCTGTCGAGCTGTTCGGGCGTCAGGCGGCCTAGCAGGAAGGCGCGCGAGTAGACGCCCGGTGCCGAATGGCCCTGCACGAAAACGAGGTCGCCGCCGCTCTGCTCCGACGGGGCGCGCCAGAAGTGGTTGTAGCCCACGTCATAGAGCGTGGCCGCCGAGGCGAACGACGAGATGTGGCCGCCGACGTTGGTGTGCTTGTTGGCGCGCAGCACCATGGCCATCGCGTTCCAGCGCGTGTACGAGCGGATGCGGTGCTCGATGTCCTGGTCGCCGGGAATGCGGGCCTGCTGCTCCACCGGGATGGTGTTGATGTACGGCGTTTCGGCATGGAACGGCTGGGTAACGCCGTTCACGCGCGCGTATTCGATTTGCTTGTCGATCAGGAACGCGGCGCGCTCGGTGCCTTCCGCGTTGAGGACGCCCTGCAGGGCGTCCAGCCATTCGTGCGTTTCCTGGGGATCTGCGTCGTTGGCGCTGCTGGCGCCGAGGATCTGCTCTGGTACAGCGGACATGACTGTCTCCTGGTGAATTCCTGCCCGGTGCCCACACAGCGAAGCGCGGGACTCCAGCGGCCGGTCTTGACGGTTTGTGACGTCGCGGCGGAGCGCCAAGCCTTGCCCTGGCATCGGTAGGCCAAAGCCGGATCCTCCGTGGGGCTGATGACGCGTTCATCGCCCGGATCCTGTACTCAGCAAGCGCAGTGCGCCCGCCCGCATTGATCGGTCGAAGCGATTCTATGGAAGCACAGCAAGTGATGACAAGCTAAATTTTCAGATTACGAAGTCATTTCTTATAATGTGAAATATTGCGGCAGTGCATCAGAAATCGCATCGCGTCCGTCTTCCAAGGCCTCGCGACCAGCGCGCAAATACTGTGCCGTGTAGGCGCTTTCCCCAAGCGACGCACCGCAATAAAGTGGATAAACTGCTCGGTCAGCCGTCAATCCCCTATGCAGTTTCTCAAACGAATTCTCTCCGGCCTACGCACGGCCATTCTGCCTCCGAACCCTGCCGGCGCCGTCAGCGATGCCCCTCACGGGGTAGTTCATGCCGCCCGTGGCAATGGTGGCGACGCCCATGGCGCCCCCCAGGCCGAGGCACAAGACAGCACCGATGGCACGGACGGCGGCACGCCGCTGGCCGCCGCCCCCCGCCGCCTCTGGATCACGCGCTGGCGCAATCTTGTCGCCACGAGCTGGTTCATGTTCATCCCGCTCGTGGCCATCGTGCTGTTCACGGTGGCGATGGGCGTCATCCTCTGGTCGCTCCACGAAACCGAGCACCAGCAGCAGCGCGACGCGCTGTACCGCGACGCCGCCTGGGCACAGCAGCGCGTGCGCCTGTCCCTGCTGAGCAACCAGGACCAGTTGGCCTCGCTGGCGCGGGATATTGCCGCCGCACAACTCGACCAGGGCGCTTACCGGACGGCCGCACAGGAAATCCTGCGCGAGAACCCAGAGATCGTCTTCATCAACTGGCTCGACGCCACGCGGCGCGGCCGCTGGTCGCTGCCATCGACGTCGGAGTTCGCTGCCCGCCTGCGTGAAACCGCCGATCAGCCGCTCGAGCCCGAGGTCCTGGACACGTTCGACGCCGCGCGCGAAACCCAGCGTGTGGTCTATTCCCGGCCGCTGATGAACGATCGCGGCGACAGCTTCATGCTGATGGAAGTGCCGATCGTGCGCGATAACGAGTTCCTGGGCACGCTGGGCGCGCTCTACTCGATCAACGGCATCCTGACGCACCTGCTGCCACCGGAACTGACCGAGCGCTACCGCTTCTCGCTGATCGACAAGAACAACCAGACCCGGGCCAGCACCTCGGTACGGCCGGTACCGGGCAATGCGCTGTCCTACGAGGTCCTGCTCGACCCGCCGGGCCATTCGCTGTCCCTGCGCGCCGACGCCTACCCGCCGCCCTCGAACCTGCCCAACAACATGCTGCTGTGGCTGGTGGTGGGCCTGTCGTGCTTCCTGCTGTGGAGCCTGTGGAGCATGTGGCGCCATACCAGCCGCCGCTCCGAGGCCCAGCGCGCCCTGCTGGCCGAAACCTCGTTCCGTCGCGCGATGGAAAACTCGATGCTGATCGGGCTGCGGGCACTGGACCTGAACGGGCGAATCACCTACGTGAACCCCGCGTTCTGCCGCATGACGGGCTGGACCGAGAGCGATCTGGTCGGCCGCGTGCCGCCCTTCCCGTACTGGCCACCCAATGACCAGCAGGAAATGCAGAAGCAGATCGACCTGACGCTGCAGGGCAAGTCGCCGGCCACCGGCTATGAAATGCGCGTCATGCGCCGTGACGGCAGCAGCTTCTTCGCCCGCATGTACGTATCGCCGCTGGTAGACGGCCGTGGCCGCCATACGGGCTGGATGAGCTCGATGACGGACATCACCGAGCCGAAGCGCGCCCGCGAGGAACTAGCCGCCGCGCACGACCGCTTCACGACGGTGCTGGAAAGCCTGGACGCGGCTGTGTCGGTGCTGGCAACGGACAAGGCCGAACTGCTGTTCGCCAACCGCTACTATCGGCAGCTCTTCGGCTGGGAAGCCGAGGGCCACCTGAAGCTGGCCGGGGACGACTTCGACAAGGACCAGATGTCGAGCGACAACACCGACTTCGTCGATGCCTATGCCGGCCTGCCTGCTTCGGAACTGATGCCGTACGCGTCCGACGCCCGTGAGGTGTTCGTGCCGGACATGCAGAAATGGTTCGAAGTGCGGCGCCGCTATATCCAGTGGGTGGACGGCCATCTCGCGCAGATGCAGATCGCCACCGACATCACGGTGCGCAAGGCAGCCGAGGAAATGGCGCGCCAGCACGAGGAACGCCTGCAGTTCACGAGCCGCCTGACCACGATGGGCGAGATGGCGTCGTCGCTGGCGCACGAGCTGAACCAGCCGCTGGCGGCCATCAACAACTACTGCATGGGCGCCGTGGCTCGCCTGCATTCGGGCCGGAGCACGCCAGAAGACCTGATCCCGGTGCTGGAAAAGACCTCGGCGCAGGCGGTGCGTGCGGGCACGATCATCAGCCGCATTCGCGGTTTCGTGAAACGTAGCCAGCCGCAACGGCGCGAGGCCTCGCTGCACGACATCGTGGCCGATGCCGTGGGCCTGGCCGACCTGGAGGCCACGCGACGCCGCGTCACAATCCTGACCCGCCTGCCGACCCCGCCGCTGATGCTCTACGTGGACCCGGTGCTGATCGAGCAGGTACTGGTCAACCTGCTCAAGAATGCCGTGGAAGCGATGGCTGGCATGCCGGCCCTGCGCGCCGCGGGCGTGGTACGGTTGCACGCCCGGGTAGAAAACGTCGAGTTTGGCCAGTGCGTCTGCATCGACGTGATCGATCAGGGCCCGGGCGTGGACGAAGCCACCAAGGAGCGCCTGTTCGAGCCGTTCTTCAGCACCAAATCGGACGGTATGGGCATGGGCCTGAATATCTGCCGTTCGATCATCGAATCCCATCAGGGCCGTCTGTGGGTAGAAAACAATGTGGACGGCATCGGCTGTACGTTTAAAATCACCCTGCCGCTGCAGCCTGCGCTACCCGAACAGTAACGGGGATGCCCTCGGGCGAAGCGGACGACCCTCTGCCGCGGGGCATCGGGAGGTCGTCCGGATCGTTCACCCGGGGTGTTGCGCACTGCCGCTGGCGGTTACACTTCGTTGCAAACGACTTTGCCCCAGGAGATTTCATGACCGCAACGCCCAGCCCCACGCCTCATCGTGGCGAGACCGTATTCATCGTCGACGACGATGAAGCCATGCGTGACTCGCTGACCTGGCTGCTCGAGGGCAACGGCTACCAGGTGCGCAGCTTCAACAGCGCCGAGCAGTTCCTGTCCGCCTACGACGCCAGCCAGGTTTCGTGCCTGATCCTGGACGTCCGTATGCCCGGCATGAGCGGCCCGGAGTTGCAGGAGCGCATGATCGCCGAGAACATCGACATCCCGATCGTCTTCATCACCGGCCATGGCGACGTGCCGATGGCGGTCTCGACGATGAAGCGCGGTGCGATCGACTTCATCGAGAAGCCGTTCGACGAATCGGAACTGCGCTCGCTGGTGGAACGGATGCTGCAGAAAGCCCGCACCGATCACTCGGCCGCGCGCGAGCAGCGTGCCGCCAAGGACCTGCTGAGCAAGCTGACCACGCGCGAGCAGCAGGTGCTCGAGCGCATCGTGGCAGGCCGCCTGAACAAGCAGATCGCCGACGACCTGGGCATTTCCATCAAGACCGTGGAGGCGCACCGCGCCAACATCATGGAAAAGCTCAACGTCAACACGGTGGCCGATCTGCTGCGCCTGGCGCTCTCGCGCAATAGCTGAGTCCCGCCTTGCCGCTCCTTCTCCCCGTCGCGGCGGGAAGGAGCTGGCCCCTTGCCGATTGCCGACCGAACGGCGCCTGCCCGTCCCTTGGCCGCTCGTTACTTCCCCGTCAGATAGTCCTCGTCCGTGAACGTCAGCACCCATTGCGGGCGATAGACGACGAAGATCGCCACCAGCATCCCCGTCAGGAATGCCTCGCCGAACCCGATCACCACGGCGCCGGTCAGGCTGTCCCCGATCGTCAGCCCGGCGTGGGGCGGTCCCAAATGGAACTGCCAGAGCGTGCGAAGGCCGCCGGCAACGATGGCGGCCACCAGCGGGGCGAAATAGCCGTGACCGAGAATGAAGATGAACGGGTGGCGCGGTAGCCGGCGTCGCATCACGGCCTGCAGCCCGGCAGTCAGCACCCCCGGAACCACCGCCATCCAGATAAAGCGCGGCGCCAGGGATACCCAGGCGATATCCGCCCAGCCCTGCCCCGCCAGATAAGCCAGCCCCAGCAGCGACACCAGATCGACAATGGCCAGCGTCAGCATCGCCAGTGGCAGCCCGAACATCGTCACCGCCAGCGGGGCCCCCATCAGTTGGACCACGACCCCGGTCCCGACCGTCGCCCGCGCCGACCACAGCAAGGTCAGGAATACGAGCCCGCCGAGCCAGGCGTGCTGGAGCGGTTCCTGCCGCAGCAGCCGCCATGGCCGCTGCGACACCACCCAGGCGAGCATCGCCACGGAGAGGGTCGGAAGCGGCCAGGTCGCCAGCAGGGCCTGAAGTGAGGAATCGTCGATCTGCATCGGGCGGATGCTAGCAGCCCCGGCCAGAAACCGGGTTGTATCCGATCAAGCCAGGCAGCCCGTTCTGATTCTGATCAACCCCTTTATAATCCGGGTTTCACGAGCGACGCTGGCGACCCCCGCCGGCGTCGCTCCCCGTTTCCCCAAGCCTCTCCAGTCACGTATCCCCATGTCCGCTCACCTGATCGACGGTAACGCCCTTGCCAAACAAATCCGCGCCGAGGCCGCCCAGCGCGCTGACCGCCTGACCGCGGCCGGCCACCAGCCCGGCCTGGCCGTGGTGCTCGTGGGCGAGGACCCCGCCAGCCAGGTCTATGTGCGCAACAAGGTGAAGGCGTGCGAGGACAACGGATTTTATTCGTCGCTGAACCGCTACCCGGCCGACCTGTCCGAAGCCGACCTGCTGGCCCGCATCGACGAACTGAACAACGACCCGAAGATCCACGGGATCCTGGTCCAACTGCCGCTGCCCAAGCATATCGACAGCCACAAGGTGCTCGAAACCATCGCCCCGGAAAAGGACGTAGACGGCTTCCACGTGGCCAACGCCGGCGCGCTGATGACCGGCGCCCCCCTGTTCCGCCCCTGCACACCGTACGGTTGCATGAAGATGCTCGAATCGATCCAGTACCCGCTGCGCGGCGCGCGCGCGGTGGTGGTGGGCGCCTCGAACATCGTCGGCAAGCCGATGGCCATGATGCTGCTGCAGGCTGGCGCAACCGTAACGATCTGCAATAGCAAGACGCGCGACCTCGCTGCCCATACCCGTGACGCCGACGTGATCGTCGCCGCCGTGGGTCGCCGCAACATCATTACTGCCGACATCGTCAAGCCGGGCGCCGTGGTGATCGACGTAGGCATGAACCGTGACGACGCCGGCAAGCTGTGCGGCGATGTGGACTTCGCCGGTGTGCGCGAAGTGGCCGGCCATATCACCCCGGTTCCGGGTGGCGTCGGCCCGATGACGATCACGATGCTGCTGATCAACACGCTGGAAGCCGCGGAACGCGAAGCCGGCATCGCCTGAGTGATGCCTTGGGTGATGGCCTAGGTGAGGGCCTGAGCGATGGGCCAATTGCGCCAATAGCTAAGTCGTACTGGATATTTCGGCGCATAGGCCTCATCTTGCACGTGTGATGCCGCATCCCGGCAGCCAATCGGAATTTGCCACCATGACTGATACTACCGACCGCGCCAGCAACCCGCTGCTTGATTTCTCCGACCTGCCGCGCTTCGCGGAGATCCGGCCCGAGCACATTGGCCCGGCGCTGGACGTGCTGCTCGCCCAGGCGCAGGCAGCCGTCGCCCGCGCCGAGGACCCGGCAACCCCCGCCACCTGGGCCAGCGCCGTCGAGGCACTGGAAGTCGCCACCGAGCCGCTCGGCCGCGCCTGGGGCGTGGTCGGCCATCTCAGCGCCGTAGCCGACACCCCCGAGTTGCGCAAGGCACACGCCGACAACCTGCCCCGCATGACCGAATTCTGGTCATCGCTGGGCCAGAGTCTGGCCCTGTACGAGAAGTACAAGGCCGTCGCCGCTGGCCCCGAGTTCGCAGGCCTTTCGCCGGCGCGCAAGCAACTGCTCGAGAACGAGCTGCGCGGGTTCCGCCTGGGCGGCGCCGAACTGGCCGAGGACAAGAAGCCGCGCTTTGCCGAGATCCAGGAACAGCAGGCGCAACTGTCGAAGGCGTTCTCCGACCACGTGCTCGATGCCACCAATGGCTACGCCCTCTATATCGAGGACGAGGCACGCCTGTCCGGCATTCCGGCCGACGCAAAGGAAGCCGCGGCGCTGGCCGCCCAGAAGGATGGCAAGGCAGGCTGGAAGTTCACGCTGCACTTTCCGTCGTACTTCCCGGTGCTGCAGTATGCGGACGACCGCGCGCTGCGCCAGACCATGTACGAGGCCAGCGTCACGCGCGCCTCGGAACTGGGCCCGCAGCACGGCAATGGTCAGGCCGACTGGGACAACACGGCCAATATGCGCGAGCAACTGACGCTACGCCGTGAAGAGGCGCATATGCTGGGCTACGCCAACTATGGCGAAGTCTCGCTGGTGCCGAAAATGGCCGAGTCGCCAGCCGAAGTGCTCAAGTTCCTCGACGAACTGGCCGTCAAGGCCCGCGCGTTCGCTGAACACGACTGGACCGAACTGCGCGAGTTCGCCGCGGCCGAACTCGGCCTGAACGACGTTGCGCCGTGGGATGTCGCCTACGCGTCCGAAAAGCTGCGCCAGAAGCGCTATTCGTTCTCCGACGACGAGGTAAAGCAGTACTTCCAGGAACCTAAGGTGCTCGAAGGGCTGTTCGGCGTGGCCGAGAAGCTGTTCTCGGTCCGCATCCAGCCGGACACGACGCAGACCTGGCACAAGGACGTGCGCTTCTTCCGCGTGGTGTCGCCCCAGGGCGCGCTGCTCGCCCAGTTCTACATCGACCTGTACGCGCGCGAAGGCAAGCGCGGCGGCGCCTGGATGGACGATGCGCGTGGCCGCAAGGAACGCGGCAACGGCACCGTGCAAACGCCGGTGGCCTACCTGACCTGCAATTTCACCGCACCGGTCGGCGACAAGCCGGCGCTGTTCACGCATGATGAAGTGATCACGATGTTCCACGAGTTCGGCCACGGGCTGCACCACATGCTGACGCAGGTGGGCGACCTCGGCGTGTCCGGTATCAACGGCGTGGAATGGGATGCCGTGGAGCTGCCGTCACAGTTCATGGAGAACTTCTGCTGGGAATACGAGGTGCTGTCAACGATGACGGCCCACGTGGAAACCGGCGCGCCGCTGCCGCGCGCGCTGTTCGATCGCATGCTGGCCGCGAAGAACTTCCAGAACGGCATGATGACGCTGCGCCAGATCGTGTTCTCGTCGTTCGACATGCACCTGCATACCGACTACGACCCTCAGGGTGCGGCATCGGTGCTCGAACTGTCGCGCCAGATCAATGACGCGAAGCACGTGGTGCCCCAGTCGCCGCTGTCGCGCTGGCCGAATACGTTCAGCCACATCTTCGCGGGTGGCTATGCTGCCGGTTACTACAGCTACAAGTGGGCCGAAGTGTTGTCCGCCGATGTTTACGCAGCATTCGAGGAAGCCGCGCAGCTCTCCGGCAGCGTGCTCGACAGCGCCACCGGCGAGCGTTATCGCCGCGAGATCCTGTCCGTGGGTGGTAGCCGCCCGGCGATGGAATCGTTCGTGGCATTCCGCGGCCGCGCGCCGCAGATCGACGCGCTGCTGCGGCACGGTGGCATGACGGAAGCAGCAGTCGCTGCCTGACCGCCACCCACCCCGCCCTGCCCCCAGGCGCTCGGACCATGAACATTCCTTTCCCGATTCGCAAGGAATGTCCACCGGGCGCCTGCGTCTGCAATCGCGACGCGCTGCTGGCGGATCCCCACGCCGATCTGCGCATCCTGCAACTGACGCAGCAGGAAGAGAAGAAGCTGGTGGACCGGCTGGAGAGCATTGCCACACTCGATGAACTCGAGCGGATGAAGACGAGGATGCGCGAGTTGCTCGGCATCGAGGTCCGCATCACGCCGAGCGACAACGTGGTACGCACGACGCGCGGCTTCCGCATTGAACTTGCGGACCAGCCAGGCCTGTGCCGCAAGACCCGGCAGGCGATCCCAGCCGCGATCCGCCGCAGCATGGATACCCATCCGGAAATCGCCTACGCGATCCTGGACCAGCGCGGACTCCTTGGCGGCATGGACGCCATCGGCGACGCGCACGGCGACAACGACAATCCAAACAAAAACGAGATATGAGAATCGCAAGCTGGAACGTCAACTCCCTCAAGGTACGTCTGCCGCAGGTACTGCAATGGCTAGGCGCTCAGGATGCCGCGGGCACGCCGATCGACGCGCTGTGCCTGCAGGAACTGAAGCTGCCCGATGACAAGTACCCGCTGGCCGAACTCGAAGCGGCCGGCTTCCATAGCATTTTCACGGGCCAGAAAACCTACAACGGTGTGGCGATCCTGGCACGCAACGCGGCCATGCCCGTGCCGACTGACGTGGTGCGCAACATTCCCGGCTATGAGGATGCGCAGCAACGCGTGATCGCCGGCACGTACGGCGACGTACGTCTGATCAGCGCGTACTTCCCGAATGGCCAGGCGCTGGACTCGGACAAGTTCGTCTACAAGCTCGACTGGCTCAAGGCCATGATCGAGTGGCTGCGCGCCGAAATGGCCCGGTATCCGAAACTCGCGCTGCTGGGCGACTTCAACATCGCCCCGGAAGACCGCGACGTCCACGACCCGGCCAAGTGGGAGGGCCAGAACCTGGTCTCGCCGCAGGAGCGCGACGCGTTCCAGACATTGATCGGCCTGGGTCTGGTCGACTCCTTCCGCATGTTCGAACAGCCCGAGAAAATGTTCTCGTGGTGGGATTACCGAATGATGGGTTTCCGCCGCAATGCCGGGTTGCGTATCGACCATATCCTGCTTTCGGCCGACCTGGCGCGGCAGTGCGCGACGTGCGTCATCGACAAGGAGCCGCGCCGCTGGGAGCAGCCGTCTGACCACACCCCTGTCGTGGCCACGCTCACGCTCGGCTAGCCGATGCGTGCGAATCTGGCCCTGACGCGCTGCTTTCCCTGGCTCCCGCGCGTCACGCCGCTGACGCTGCGCGCCGATCTGGTTGCCGGCCTGCTCGGCGCGGTGCTGGTGCTACCGCAGGGCGTGGCCTTTGCCACGCTGGCGGGTCTACCCCCGCAATACGGTATCTATACGGCCGTGATCCCCTGCATCGTCGCCGCCCTGTTTGGCTCGAGCTGGCATGTGATGTCGGGACCGACCAACGCCAACTCCCTCGCGCTGTTCGCCATGCTGAGCCCGGTGGCATTTGCGGGCAGCCCCGCCTATATCTCGCTGGCGCTGGCGGTCACGATGCTGGTCGGCATCCTGCAACTGGCGGTAGGCGCGCTCCGGCTCGGATCGCTCGCCAACTTCATTTCGCCATCGGTACTACTCGGTTTCACCTGTGGCGCCGCGACCTTGATCGGACTTCACGCGCTGAAGGATCTGCTCGGGCTTGCCGTGCCAACCGGCACGAGCGCATTCGGCGTGGTGCGCTTCCTGCTCGACAATCTCGACACGGTCAGCGGAAGTGCGTTGATCGTCGGCGCCGTGACGCTGGCGGTCACGCTGCTCGTCAAACGGATCTCGCGCCGCGCGCCTTTCATGCTGATCGGCCTGCTCGCCGGCTACGGCGTGGCGCTGCTACTCAACTCCACTGGTTGGGGCGCCGCCAGGCATGTGAACGTGGTGGGCCCGATTCCATCGGCGATCCCGCCGTTCCATATCCCCGACATCAATTGGCGCACGGTGCCTGACCTGCTGGGCATTGCCTCGGCACTGACCATCGTCGCGCTCGGCCAGTCAATTTCGATTGCCAAGGCCGTGGCCTTGCGCTCGGGCCAGCACATCGACGCCAACCGCGAGTTCATTGGCCAGGGGCTGTCGAATATCGCGGGCGGATTCTTCTCCGGCTACATTTCGTGTGGATCGCTGAACCGCTCGGTCCCGAATTTCGAGGCCGGCGCGCAGACGCCAGTGGCCAGCGTGTTCTCCGCGCTGCTGCTGGTCGTGCTCGTCATGGTCAGCGCCCCGTTGCTGGCGCAGATTCCGCTGGCGGCGATCTCGGCCATGCTGCTGCTCGTGGCCTGGGGCCTGTTCGATTTCCAGCGCCTGCGCCGTATCGCGCGACTATCACGCACCGAGTTCGCGATCGCGGTAGGCACGTTCGTCGCCACGCTGGCGATCCGGCTCGAGATGGCCGTATTGCTCGGCACGATCCTGTCGCTCGTCGCGTACCTGTATCGCACCTCGCGCCCCGCCGTGCGCAGCCTCGTGCCAGATGCCGATGACCCGGGCCGCCGCTTCACACCGTTGGACGAACTGCGCCGACCCCAACCGGAATGTCCGCAGTTGAAGCTCCTGCGCATGGAAGGCGCGATCTACTTCGGCGCCGTGCAGTACGTCACCGATCGCCTGCACTGGCTGCGCACGGTCAACGCCAGCCAGAAGCATCTGCTGGCGATGACCAAGAGCATGAACTTCATCGATCTGGCCGGCGCGGAGATGTGGGAAGCCGAGCTGGCCGAGCGGCGTGCAGCCGGCGGCAACCTCTATTTCCACCGTCCGCGCACGCAGGTCCTCGAGACTTGGGAACAGACCGGTTTCACCGCCAAGCTCGGCGACGACCACATCTTCCCCACCAAGCGACAGGCGCTGCACACGATCATCGGCAGTCTTTCGCCCGACATCTGCGCGCAATGCCAGGCGCGCATCTTCGAGGAATGCGCGCAGCGCCCGGGAGCCGTGCCGCGCTCGCCACAAGCCAACGCGTCAGACGCAGCGGCCTCTGCCTGAGCGGCAATCGGAACAACCAGACGTTGATGTAAGACGAAAGACGGTAGGTATGTGAGCGCGCCGGCCGGTCTACGCGTGAGACGTAGCCGAAGCCGGCGGCGGAGGGGTGCGCCGCCGGGTCAGACCGGCGCCACGTGCGCGCGCTTGACCACGATAGGTTGCGGCACGCCCTGCTCTATCAGCACCAAGGCCGCGCGCTCGATCGTTTCACGACCAGCACGGAACGCCTCTTCGAGCGACAGCACCTGGTCGGCACTAAAGCCTTCCCACAGCGCCTCGCGTGTTACGACACATGTCACTTGCTCACCATCGACAATCGCGTGGAACAGCAAACCCTCGTTGTTGATGTCGTAGCGGTCTTGCTCCTGGAATTTGATTTCCATCATCACAGCCCTCCAATATGCAAGTGGAAAAGCATCCTAACATGGCTTGGCGGAAATCGTCTTCGATCCCATGCGTGGAAATTTGAGAATGCGATGTGTCTCAATGCTCGTCACGATGTCGGACGATTTCCCATCGCGGGGCACGAGCATGTCAGCCGTATATGTCAGGGCGATGTGCAGGCTAGTTGAAGAATCTCTCATCAAAGATTTGACAAAGCCAAAAATGCTGCTAGAATCTCGGTCTTCGTCGGGGCGTTAGCTCAGTTGGTAGAGCAGCGGACTCTTAATCCGTAGGTCGAGTGTTCGAGTCACTCACGCCCCACCAGACACCAAAAAGGCCGGAAGCAGCAATGCTTCCGGCCTTTTGCTTTGATGGCTTGGCGCCGCTCAATGCCGAGTCCCGAGCCACCGATGTCGCGCCGGTGCCGTCCAGCGCATGCGCCATCGCGGCACACCAGCCCCAGCACCGACCGGCGTTGATGTCATCCGCTCATCAAACGCCGGGCGCTTTCAACGAATCACGCACCCGCCGCCTGCGCGCGCTCGAACAGCGTGCGCGCCAGGCGCCGATGATCTGACAGCACGTTCGGCAGATCCGCAGTCAGCAGATGTCCGTCGCGAATCACCACGCGGCCATTGATAACGCTCATCGACACATTGCCCGGCGTGCAGAACACCAGGGCCGCCACCGGATCGTGCCCAGCCCCGGCGTAGCCGACGCCAGACATATCGAAGGCGACGATATCCGCCGACATACCCGGCGCGAGCGCGCCAATGTCATCCCGATTCAGCACCTTGGCCCCGCCAAGCGTGGCAGTCTCGAGCGCCTCGCGCGCGCTCATCGCGGCCGGGCCATACCCGACCCGCTGCAGCAGCATCGCCTGACGGGCTTCGCCAAGCATGTGCGCGCCGTCGTTCGATGCACTGCCGTCGACGCCGAGGCCCACAGGCACGCCGGCGTCGCGCATCCGGCGAATCGGCGCGATGCCGGATGCCAGCCGCATGTTGGAGCAAGGACAATGCGCCACGCCCGTGCCGGTACGGGCGAACAACGCCACCCCCTCCTCATCGAGCTTCACGCAGTGCGCGTGCCAGACATCGTGCCCAACCCAGCCCAGATCCTCCGCGTACTGCGCGGGCGTCATGCCGAACTTCTCGCGCGAGTAGGCAATGTCGTTGTCGTTCTCCGCAAGGTGCGTATGCAGCGACACGCCGTAGTGGCGCGCCATCTTCGCGGACTCTCTCATCAGGTCGCGCGACACTGAAAACGGCGAGCACGGGGCCAGCACCACACGCAGCATCGCGTGCCGCGACGCATCGTGATACTGCTCGACCAGCCGCTGGCTGTCGCGCAGGATCGCTGCCTCGGTTTCCACGACGACATCGGGCGGCAAGCCACCCTGGCTACGGCCGACACTCATCGAACCGCGTGCCGCGTGAAAACGCATGCCAATCTGGCGCGCCGCGTCGATCGAATCGTCCAGGCGCGATCCATTCGGATAAAGGTACAGGTGATCGCTGGTAGTCGTGCATCCGGACAGCATCAGCTCGGCCATCGCAGTCTGGGTCGACACGCGGATCATCTCCGGCGTCAGGTGCGACCAGAGCATGTAGAGATTGGTCAGCCACCCGAATAGCTCGGCATCCTGCGCGGCCGGCACGGCGCGCGTCAGGCTCTGGTACATATGGTGGTGGGTGTTGACCAGCCCGGGCATGACCACATGTCCGCGCATATCTATGACCTCGGCGCGCCCCTCGTCGGCAAGCCGGCGGTATTGCTCGGGCAACTCGGCCGTGGGCCCCACCCACTCCACCGCTGGCCCGTTCGCGACCAGCGCGCCATCGGCAATTTCGCGCCGCTGCGCGTCCATGGTGACGAGTACGTCGGCGTGCTGAAGGATCAAAGTCATGGTGATGTGCATGGGTTGTGAACGTTGCGCAGTCTACGCAACGCCAGTACGCACCAAAAGCGCAGAATTTCGCGCTTGGTGTCCACAAAATGAGGACACCTGGATCGTGAACCGTGGACGGGCGGAACTAACGGAACAGGCCGTCCAGCGCCGTGCCGATACGCTCCGCCATCAGTTCGGCTGCGGGACTCAGCGGCGCCCGCACCCGCGCAACCATCCTCAACGCTTGCTGCCGTAGATCGCTGTCGCGCAGCGGCACGAACACCACGGCGCCACGCGCGCGCTCATCCATCACATCGAGCGGATTGAGCAGCGCCACGCCAGCCCCGGCCGCCGCGAGTCGCTGGATCAACACGACCGAGGTCGATTCCACAGCGGACGTCACCTCGACCGACTGGCGCGCGAAGGCGTCGTCGACGAGCGCGCGGATTGATAGCGAAGGCGCCGGGAGGATCAATGGATAGCCGGCGCACTCCGCCAGCCGTGTCGACGGCTGCGTGGCCAGGGGATGCCCCGGCGCCACCACCGCGCCAATCGACCAGTCACGGCTGGCCATCACGCGGAACGCCGCCACCTCCGGCAAGTCGTAGCCGAGCCCCAGGTCTGCGTCGCCCTGCTCCACCGCCGCCACAATGCCGGCCACGGGCAGGTCCGCCACACGCACCACGATGCCAGGATGATGCTGGCGGAAGTCGTGCACGAGAGATGGCAGCAGGGAGCCCGCCAGACCCGACGTGGTCGCAACCGTGACCATGCCGCGCCGCGCGCCCTTGATCTCGGCAACGCGCGCCTGCAGCGCCTCATGCTCGCGCAGCGTCTGCCGCACGTGAGCGAGCACCATCTCGCCCAACGGCGTCAGGTGCAAGCGGCGATTGATCCGATCGAACAGCGGCGCCCCCAACTCCGCCTCCAACTCAAGGATCTGCCGGTTGATCGCAGTTGGCGCCACGTGCAGATGCTCGGCGGCGCGGCGGATCGAACCACGGCGCACAACTTCATCGAGATAGCGCAGGACACGGGCGTGCATGACGGATGGGAGCCATTGAGACAGTGGGCGCATTGTAAGCGGCACCTGACATGCCGATGAAAAAAATGCGAGCAAGGGCTTGCGCAGTATTCGGTACCTTGATAGAATCTCTTTCTTCGTTGGGGCGTTAGCTCAGTTGGTAGAGCAGCGGACTCTTAATCCGTAGGTCGAGTGTTCGAGTCACTCACGCCCCACCAGCGAATTCAGAAAAGGCCGAAAGCAGCATTGCTTTCGGCCTTTTGCTTTGGCGCTCCCGCAGAGTTTCCTGCTTCATACGCGCGTCATTGCTCACCCGCTACGCTCTCCCTCGCGTATCCACGGGTTCTCCCCGATTCCCCGCCCCCTCCATTTCACGGTTGAATGCCCGTCGACGTACATCACGGAACGAAGTTCCGTATTGCGGAACCAGCACAACTAGCAACACGTACTAGCAACACCTGGAGGCATCTTTTGAAAGCAGTTCTGAATACGGGCGCCATCGCCGCCCTCGCCGCCCTCGGCCTGACCCAGACCGGCATCGCCCACGCACAAGCGTATCCGACCAAGCCGATCCGCCTGATCGTGCCGTTCGCCGCCGGTGGTACCACCGATATCGTTGGCCGTGCCGTATCTGACGCGATCGGCCGTGAACTGGGTCAGGTGGTGGTGGTGGAAAACCGCGGCGGTGGCGGCGGCGCGATCGGCGCCGACGCGCTGGCCAAGTCCGCGCCTGATGGCTATACGCTGGGTATCGCCACGGTCAGCACGATGGCCACGAACCCGGCCACCAACCCCAAGAACCCGTACGACCCGATCAAGGACTTCGCGCCGATCACCAACCTGGTGAACGTGCCGAACGTGCTGACCGTGAACCCGAAGGTGCCGGCAAAGAACCTGAAGGAATTCATTGCCCTGGTGAAATCGAACCCCGGCAAGTACAGCTATGCGTCAGCCGGCAAGGGCAGCATCTCGCACCTGGATGGCGAGCTGTTCAAGTACATCACCAAGACCGATATGGTCCACATCCCGTACCGTGGATCGGGCCCGGCGCTGAATGACACGCTGGCCGGACAGGTCAACGCGCAGTTCGACAACCTGCCGTCGTCGATGCCGTTCATCCAGAGCGACAAGTTGCGCGCCCTGGCCGTCGCCGCGCCGAGGCGCGTGGAAGGCCTGCCCAACGTGCCGACGTTCGCGGAAGAAGGCATGAAGGACATGAACAACATGGCCTGGTATGGCCTGGTGGCCCCGGCGGGCACCCCTGCCGCCATCATCACCAAGGTGCACGATGCGGCGGTCAAGGCCCTGCAGGATCCCAATGTGAAGAAGCGTCTGCACGACGCCGGCGCCTACCCCGACGGCAACACGCCGCAACAGTACGCGGCACAGATCAAGCGTGAACTGGAACTGCGCAAGAAGATCGCCGTCGATCAGAACATTACCCTGGAGTAAATGGCGCAATAAGTACCGTATGCCGGCCTTGTGACGTGGCTGTCTCGCCGCCTGAACATTGTTACTACAACTTTCGCTAGGCGAGTGTCCACGATCACCGGTACAGTACAGATGAAGTCATTTTTTTCCTATTTGCCGGGCCCGTAAGCCCGGCGGTTACCTGTGAGGATGATGATGCTGAAGAAGACCGTACCGACGCTGGTTGTTGCCGCCCTGGCTGCCTTGGGCACCATGCAACTGGCCCATGCGCAGAAGAACTACACGGACGGCGGCGATCTTTACAGCGGGGCCCACTCGAAGGACAAGGCCAACCCGAACAAGAGCGCGGCCAAGTCCGGCAAGTTCGATCCGTACACCGACGGCGCCAAGAAGTCGACCAAGTCGGAACTGGCTCCGGGCAAGAAGGCTGACCCGTACACTGACGGGGCGAAGTCCGGCAAGTTCGATCCGTACACTGACGGCGCGAAGTCCGGCAAGTTCGACCCGTACACCGACGGCGCCAAGAAGCAGTAAGCGTCGTCCTTCATGGCCCCCGTTCTCAGGCGGGGGCCATGTTTCTCTTTCCTTCCGCATTTCCCCTTCCGCATTACCCCTCCCCCGCCTCCCACGAGTGGATTAGCCGTCGCTCCCACGCGATTGAGATCCGTCACTGCGTTGCCGCTGTCACGCAGGTTTCCCGCCCCCTTCCAGCGCACCAAGCGGCGCCCGGTTCGCCTCATCCGAAAGACTGACTAGGACATACCCGACCTGTCACACCAATGTCTCTACATTGCTGCTAGTGTTCGGCCTACCAATGATTTCGAGCAGTACCAGGCGTGACCTGCCCGCGTTGAGAGGCAGGCACCCAAGCCGCCCGGGCCGGCCAATGCACCGGCCCAGATTGCATCAGGCGGCAACCCTAATATGGGAGACCTGAGCTAATGCAGCCCAAAGCACTCGATACCCACGAACCCGTAGTGCTCGCGCTGGTCGAGGCCGTCACGGCCTGGCAAGGCGCGCTTGAACAGACCCTGGGCGTATCGGGGCTGACCTATCCCAAATGGCTGCTATTGCGGGCAATCCGCCACGAGGAATTCGTACGCGGCAAGCCGTGCGAAACCGCCATCTTTCTCGATGTCGCGCAGAGCGAGCATATGCTGGGCGAACTGAGCGACGATGGCTGGCTCAGTTTCGATGCCGACGGCACGCCTCGCATCGCGCCGGCGTCGGTCGCGCGGATGAAACGCGCGGCGCAGGCCATCAAGGCCCTGCACTCGGTATCCGCTGGTCAGTTCAGCACCTCGGAGCGCGCGGCGCTAAGCAGCTTGCTGCATCGCATGACCACCACGCTGGAAGACCACGTTGCGCGCCATATTCGCCATGCGGCGTGGGAACGCGACGAGATGTCGATGGTCGTGCCGGACGAACTCCGCCGCGTCGCGCAACAGGCTATCGCCGCCTGACCGACCCGCACCGCAGCCATGACGCCCCGCCCCGCGCGGGGCGTTTCTGTTTTGTCACCCGGGCAAGGCAATTCTTTCCTACAGTGTGATCATGCACCGGCACGCCGCCGAGGAGACGCCATGCCCCCGGAAAACGAAGAAAAGGTTGCGCAGTTGCTGGATGAGTTGGTCGCGTTCGCGCACGAACGGCTACCGGCTGCGACGTTCGGGATCGTCGAACCCCTGCTGCGGCACTACTACGACCTGGCGGATGGCGAGGACCTGCTCGCACGCAACGTGGCCGATCTCTACGGCGCCGTCATGGCGCACTGGCAGACGGCGCAGAAGTTCGTGCCGGGCACCGCCCGATTGCGCGTCTACAACCCGAACCTCGAGGAACACGGCTGGCACTCGGACCACTCCATCGTCGAGATCGTCAACGACGATATGCCGTTCCTGGTCGATTCGGTCACCACGGAGATCAACCGGCACGGACTGACACTGCACTCGGCCATCCACCCGGTCTTTCGCGTCTGCCGCGACGCGCGCGGCGGCATCGAGAGCATCGGCCTTGGCGGCGGCGAGATGGGCGCCACCAACTGCCGGCTCGAATCGTTCATCCATTTCGAAGTCGACCGCACAGGCGAGGCCACGCAACTCGAAGCATTGCGCAATGCCATCGCGCGCGTCCTCGGCGATGTGCGGGTAGCCGTGGAAGACTGGCCGCGCATGCAACAGATTGCGCGCGACACAATCGGCGGCATGGCCCAGGCCCCAGATGCCGCCACGCCGGAGTCGGTGGAAGCACGCGCGTTCCTGGAATGGATGCTGGACGACCACTTCACGTTCCTCGGGCATCGCGACTATGAGCTGATCTCGCGCGATGGCCAGTTCTGGCTGCGCGGCGTGCCCGGCTCCGGCGCAGGCATTCTGCGCGAGGCCCTGCGCGACCCTGCGGCCGAAGACCTCACGTCCCTGCCCGCGGCCGCCCGCAGCGTCATCGAAGGCGCCACGCCGATCTTCCTGACCAAGGCCAATTCGCGCGCCACGGTGCATCGACCCGGCTACCTCGACTACGTTGGGGTCAAGCTGCTAGACGCTAACGGCAAGCTATTCGGCGAACGCCGTTTCGTGGGCCTGTACACGTCCACGGCCTACATGGTCAGCACCAGCGAGATCCCGCTGGTACGCCGCAAGTGCGCCAACATCCTGTCGCGCGCCGGCTTCCTGACCAAGGGTCATCTATACAAGTCCTTGATCACCATCCTGGAACAGTACCCACGCGACGACATGTTCCAGGCCGACGAAGACGAGCTGTTCGACATCACGCTCGGCATCCTGCGGCTGCAGGAACACCAGCGCACGCGCCTGTTCGTTCGGCGCGACCGCTTCGACCGCTTCATCTCCTGCCTGGTGTTCGTGCCGCGCGACAAGTACAACACCGACCTGCGCCAACGCATTCAGAAGTTGCTGATGCAGGCGTTCAACGGCACGGGCTGCGAATTCACGCCGCTGCTATCCGAATCCCCGCTGGCACGTATCCAGATCACGGTGCGCGGGCAGCCCGGCACGATGCCAGAGGCCGATACACGCGAGCTCGAAGAGCGGATCGTGCAGGCCACGCGCCGCTGGCAGGACGACCTGTCCGCCGCGCTGCACGAGACCCGTGGAGAGGAGCACGGCAACAGGTTGCTGCGCCGCTATGGCGACTCGTTCCCGGCCGGCTATCGCGAGGACTATCCCGCGCGTACCGCCGTGCGCGATATCGAACTGATGGAGCACGCGCGCCAGCATCCGAACGGCCTGGCCATGAACCTGTATCGCCCGATCGAAGCCGCCCCTGGCGCGTTTCGCTTCAAGGTGTTCCGCGCTGGCCTGCCGATCGCGCTGTCGGCAAGCCTGCCCATGCTCGAACACCTGGGCGTGCGCGTCGACGAGGAACGTCCCTACCTGATCGAACCCGACGCCGGCGACCCGATATGGATTCACGACTTCGGCCTGGAGATCGCCGCCGACCATGAAGGCCAGCCGGTCGATATCGAGATCGAGCGCGCCAAGCCGCTGTTCGAAGACGCTTTCGGACGCGCCTGGAATGGCGAGATCGAGAACGACGACTTCAACCGGCTGGTGCTGCGGGCGGGCCTCGCCGCGCGCGACGTGACGATCCTGCGCGCCTACGCCAAGTACCTGCGCCAGGTGGGCTCCACGTTCAGCAACGCCTATATCGAACAGGCGCTGGCGGCAAACCCGCGTATCGCGGCGATGCTGGTCTCGCTGTTCGTCGCCCGCTTCGACCCGGCCGTTGCCGCCGCCGGCACACCCGACGATGCCCGCTGCCGCAAGCTGCTGGCCGATATCGAATCCGCGCTCGACCAGGTACCGAATCTCGACGAGGATCGCATCCTGCGGCTGTTCCTCAACGTGATCAGCGCAACTGTGCGCACCAATTACTTCCATCACGACGCGGACGGTCATCCACGCCCCTACATTTCGTTCAAGTTCAATCCGGCGCTGGTACAGGGGCTGCCCGAGCCGCGACCGATGTTCGAGATCTGGGTCTACTCGCCACGGGTGGAGGGCGTGCACCTGCGCGGCGGACGCGTGGCGCGTGGCGGTTTGCGATGGTCGGACCGGCGCGAGGATTTCCGCACCGAGGTGCTGGGCCTGATGAAGGCGCAGATGGTCAAGAACACGGTCATCGTGCCGGTCGGCTCGAAGGGCGGCTTCGTCGTCAAGCGGCCGCCGCCGCCCACCGATCGCGATGCGTTCCTCGCCGAAGGCGTGGCCTGCTACCAGACCTTCCTGCGCGGCCTGCTCGACCTGACCGACAACCTCGTCTCCGGCAACCTCGTGCCGCCACCCGAGGTGGTGCGTCATGACGATTCGGACCCGTACCTCGTGGTGGCAGCCGACAAAGGCACGGCCACGTTCTCGGACTATGCGAACGCCATCTCGGCCGAATACGGTTTCTGGCTCGACGACGCCTTCGCCTCCGGTGGATCGGTTGGCTACGACCACAAGAAGATGGGCATCACCGCGCGCGGCGCATGGGAAAGCGTCAAGCGGCACTTTCGCGAGATGGGCACCGATATCCAGGCCACGCCATTCACGGTGGTCGGCATTGGCGACATGTCTGGCGACGTGTTCGGCAACGGCATGCTGCTGTCGCCCCACATCAAGCTCGTGGCTGCGTTCGACCATCGCCATATCTTCCTCGACCCGGATCCGGACTGTGCGAAGAGCCTGGCCGAGCGCGCGCGCATGTTCGATCTGCCGCGTTCGAGCTGGGCCGATTACGACGCCACGCTGATTTCCGCGGGTGGCGGCATCTATCCGCGCACGGCCAAGACGATCGCACTCTCGCCGCAGGTACAGGCCGTGCTCGGCATCACGGCGGCATCGTTGCCTCCGGCCGAACTGATCCACGCGATCCTGATGGCCCCTGTGGATTTGCTCTACAACGGCGGCATCGGTACCTACGTCAAGGCGAGTACCGAAACCCACCAGCAAGCCGGCGATCGCGCCAACGACCCGGTACGTGTCAACGGCAACGAACTGCGCTGCAAGGTGGTGGGCGAAGGCGGCAACCTCGGTTTCACCCAGCTCGGGCGTATCGAGTTTGCCCGCCACGGCGGCCGTATCAACACGGATGCCATCGACAATTCCGCCGGCGTCGACTGCTCCGACCACGAGGTCAATATCAAGATCCTGCTTGGCATCGTAGTGGCCGATGGCGAGATGACCGAGAAGCAACGCAACAAGCTGCTGGCCGAGATGACCGACGAAGTCGGCCTGCTGGTGCTGCAGGACAACTACTTCCAGACCCAGGCACTCTCGGTCGCGGGCCGCGTGGCGCCGGTGCTGGTCGATGCCGAAGCGCGGCTGATCCGCTGGCTGGAACGCGCGGGCCGTCTCAACCGGCCGCTCGAGTTTCTGCCCACGGACGAGGACATCACCGAACGCAAGGCGCTGGGCGCCGGACTGACATCGCCCGAACGCGCGGTGCTGCTGGCCTACAGCAAGATGTGGCTCTACGACGAACTGCTTGCATCCGATATCCCCGAGGATGTGCTCGTGGCCGGGCTGCTGGCCGACTACTTCCCGCAGCCGCTTCGCCAGCGCTACGCGGAGGCCATGCAGCGCCATCCGCTGCGGCGCGAGATCCTGGCCACGCACCTGACCAACATGCTGGTAAACCGCGTCGGTGCCACGTTCGTCCATCACCAGATGGAAGAAACCGACGCGCGGCCCGCTGACATCGTGCGCGCCTGTCTGCTGGCCCGCGATGTGTTCGGGCTTACCGGGCTCTGGGAACGGATCGACGCGCTCGACAATCGCGTCGAAGACGCCGTGCAGGCGCGCATGTTTGGCGATCTGGCGCGGCTACTCGAACGCGCCACGCTCTGGTTCATCCGCTATCTGCGGGCGGGCGGTACCGTGGAGCCGGGTGCAGCCAGGTTCGTCGATGCAGCGCACTGGCTCACGCCACAATTGCCGACGCTGCTGCCGCCCGAGCCATCGCAGGCCATGGCCGAACGCGCCATGGCCCTGACCGAAGCCGGCGTCGACGAAGATCTGGCGCTACGTGTGGCGGCCAGCGATATCGCGGCGGCGGCGCTCGACATCGCGGAGGTCTCTGGAACATGCGGCCGCAGCCTTGGCGCCGTGGCGGGGGTCTACTTCGCCCTGGACACCGAACTCAACTTCGGATGGCTGCGCGAGCGCGCGCTGTCTCTGCCGGCGGAGACGCACTGGGATCTGCTGGCGCGCACGACCACGCTCGACGATCTGGGTCGGCTCAAGCGTGCGTTGACGACGAGCGTGCTGGGCCAGTCGCGCGACACGGATGACCCGCAGGCGCTCATCGAGGGCTGGCGTGGCACCCGTCAGGCGGCGCTGGACCGCTATGCCCAGATGCTGGCCGACCAACGCGCCTTGGGCGTTTCAGGCGTGGCGGCCTTGTCGATGCTGTCGGTCGCGGTCAGGGAGATCGGCTTGCTCGAACGCGCCTGAATCCGGCTGCCACCCATGGGTTCAGGCGTGACCGTCCTCGTCATCGATGACGTCGTCATCGTCCATGTCGCGCAGCGGCGCCAGGTCGTCGTCATCGGAAAGGTCATCCGGCTCGCCGCCCCGCGCGCGAAACTCGAGGCCAAGCCGCAGGAACAGGTCGAACGCGTCCGCCAGCAGATGCTTCTGCCGTGGCAGCAAGCTGGCGTAGGGCATGTCGTAGATCGACTGGTGCGTGCCGCGCGCCCCCTTGAGCCCGCGATCGCGCGCAATGTCGGACAGCAGGGCTGCAAAACCCGACAGGTCCTGCGCCACGAGCGCGGTATTGAGCACGCGCGCGATGACTTGCGGCGATGCGGCCGCCCAGCCGATGACCTCGGCGTTAGAAGCGGAGTCGTGGGATAGGTCGCTGATTTCCATGGCTTTCTTAACGGCCCCGTGCACGCTGGCTTGAGCCGCAACCGCCACGCTCCCCCTTAGGAGGGGAAGTCAGCTTCGCCGGCGCGGCGGTGTGGCGCGCTTCGCCTCGGCGCTGGGCGGCGTCTTCGCGACATGCTCGCGCGGAATCTGCTTGTAGGTGACGGCGCCATCGCGCCCTTGATTGGCCTTCAGGTGGTTACGCGCGCCGCAGAGCGGGCAGCGAAAAAGCGGGCCCTGCCCCTCGTTGTGGATATCCACCTCGTCGGGCGCCCAGCGCGCACCGCAAGACTGGTTGTGGCAAAAAAACATTGTCGACTCCGGAAATTGCGGCGAATCGTAACATGCGACCCCGCCAGCGGTGGCGGCCTAGCCGTTGTTCTGGACCCAGTGCCGCGCCCATGCGCCGGCCGCCATGCGGGCCTCGGCGGCCGTGGGGTACGTGGCAGGCGGGCCACCCGCCTCCTGCACCACCGCGCCGGCTTCCCAGATGTCGCACCACGCCTTGTATCGTTCCCTGCCCAGCGCCTGCCAGAACAGGTGCACGACAAACCCCCGGTATTCGAACATGTCCGAGCCGCTTTCCGGCGAGATGGACGCCCGCACCATCGCGCGGGGGTCCTGCGCCGTGGCTGCGTCATCGTCATCGGCAACTTGCCGCGCGCGACGCATCCCTAGCGCGGCGCACAGGCTGGCGGCCAGCGCGCCTGCCAGAAGGCCCGCCGCGAACCAGCAGATCCTGCTCGTGAACTGCGCATCACGCTGCAACATCGGCATCTCCGTCTGCGGACGGATGTCCGGAGCTTCGTTGCGTTTCAGGTTACACCAATGCGACGTCGAAGCCAGCCCCGCGTCGCACACGCGGTCCTCCATGAAAATCAGAATCCGGCACGTGCAATGGGTGGACAAGCTGGATATACTGTACATCCATACAGTATCGGAAATCTCCAAAACATCTCCGAAACATCCCCAAACCATCACTTCGCCGCCGCCCTGCCATGCCCGCCTATCAGCCTGCCTCGATCCTGCTGGAAGCCCACTACTTCGGTGACGATGCCGAGATGCTGCGCCTGCCTTGCGCGAGCGTCACGGTTCAGAGCGGCGCAATTCTCGTCGATGGCGTGGAGATCCGGCATCTGCATGCGCTGCGCTGGACGCCGGACTACCTCTCGTTCAGCGATGGCGGCGACCACCATCGCTACCCGGTCAGCCGCCCCGCCGTGATCGGGCCACAGGCCGCGCGCTTCGCGCTGCTCTAGTACCCTAGCGGCGCCGCAGCAACGCGCCCGCGTACTCGGCACGCGACCCAAGCTCGCGCTCTATGCGCAGCAGGCGGTTGTACTTGGCAGTGCGATCCGCACGCGACATCGACCCCGTCTTGATCTGCCCGCATCGCAGCGCCACAGCAAGGTCGGCGATCGTCACATCCTCGGTTTCACCCGAACGATGTGACATCACGGCCGAATACCCGTAACCATGGGCCACGCGAACCGTCTCGCGCATCTCGCTCAGCGTGCCGATCTGGTTGGCCTTGACCAGGATGGCGTTGGCCATACCCTGCTCCACCCCCTGCCTCAGCAAGGTCGGATGTGTGCAGAACACATCGTCGCCAACAAGCTGGCACCGCTTGCCGAGCTGCCGCGTCAGCAATTGCCAGCCCATCGCATCGTCTTCGGCCATGCCATCCTCGATCGAAACAATCGGATAGCGGTCCGCGAGGCGTACCAGATAGGCCACCTGCTCCTCGCGCGAGCGCTCGACGCCCTCCCCCTGATAGACATAGCTGCCATTGACATATAGCTCGCTGGCGGCGGGGTCGATGGCCAGCGCGATGTCCTCGCCGGGGCGATAGCCCGCCTTGGCGATGGCTGCGACCAGAATGTCCAACGCCTCCTCGGCAGCGTGAAATTCGGGCGCGAAGCCACCCTCATCGCCCACGTTGGTGGTATAGCCGGCAGCCTTCAGCATGCCGCGTAGTGTATGGAAAACCTCCGAGCCGGCACGTACCGCCTCGGTGAAGGTCGGTGCTCCGGCAGGCATGATCATGAATTCCTGGAAATCGAGCGCATTGTCGGCATGGGCTCCGCCATTGATCACGTTGATCAGCGGCACGGGCAGCAACGAAGCACGCTCTCCGCCAAGGTAGGTGAATAGCGACAGACCATTCGACACCGCAGCCGCATGAGCCACGGCCAAGGACACGCCGAGCAACGCATTGGCGCCAAGCCGACGCTTATCCGGGGTGCCGTCGAGGTCGATCATGATCGTGTCGATCTCGGGTTGGTCACCGGCATCACGCCCGAGCAATGCCTCACGCAACTCGGTGTTGACGGCCTGAACCGCCCGCGACACACCCCGCCCCAGATAGCGTCGTGGATCGGCATCGCGCAACTCCACGGCCTCGCGCGCGCCGGTCGATGCCCCCGACGGCACAATGGCCCGGCCGACCGCGCCGTCGTCGAGCACGACCTCCACCTCCACCGTCGGATTCCCCCGACTATCCAGCACCTCCAGCCCCCGGATCTCAGCCACCTTGCTCATTCGCGCACTCCCTTTGTGAGAAAAATGAAGATACGTCGATCCTAAAAGGCTTTCACCAAGCTGAATATCGCGTTATTTTCCTCAATTCGTCAGTTTTTCTCACATAGTCGGAGCATACGGTGCGAACCCTGCCCCCAATGTCAACCTTGCGCGCGTTCGAGGCCACGGCCCGTACGGGCTCCGTGACCCGCGCCGCCGAAGAGCTATTTCGCACGCACGGCGCAGTCAGCCGGCAGTTGCGCCAATTGCAGGAACATGCGGGCGTGGAGCTATTCGAGCGCGAGGGGACCGGTCTGCGCCTGAACGAGCACGGCCAGGCGCTCTATGAGGTGGTACGCACGGCGCTGGACCAGCTCGAACAAGGTTACGGTCGTCTGCTCGATCAAGCGCGCGGGCCCACGCTGCACGTGGCCTGTAGCGCGACCTTCGCGATGCGCTGGCTGGTACCCGAATTGGTCGATTTCTATCGGCTGCGGCCCGATATCCGTATCCGGCTCTCGATGACATCGGCGCGCGAGATCCGCACCGAAGGCGCAGACGTGGTAATTGCCTGGGACCTGTCGTCGTACCCCGCCGCCGAACGGCAACGCGCGATCCAGTTGGCGCCGGTCGCCTTCGGCCCGGTCTGCGCGCCCGCCTATGCGCCGGAAGTGGCCACCGGCGCGCGCATCACGCACGATTTCACATCGAGCGCGTGGGACCAGTGGGAAGCGCTGACCGGTCATCACATCGCACCCGGCGCAGGGCTGACGTTTCCGCACACGCATCTTTGCATCCAGGCCGCCCTGTCGGGGCTGGGCGTGGCGCTGATCGAGCAACGGCTGATCCAGGCGGAACTGGCGGCAGGCACCCTCGTGGCGCCCTACGGATTCACCGCGTTTGGCGGCGGTCTGATGGCGGTCCCGGCCACGCGCGACGTGCCGGCCGATGCCGATGTGTTTATCGCGTGGTTGCAGCGTCGGCTATTGCCGCCGGCCGACTCTCGCGCCCCGCGACAGGCAGGACAAAACGGAGCGTAGTGCCCACCTGCCCCTCGACCAGCCGCGCCTGACTGCCGTTCAACTGGAGCATTCGCTGCACGATCAGCAGACCGAGCCCGCCGCCCCGGTGCGCGCCGCCCGACGGAAACGGCCGCTGGAATAACGACTCGCGCAAGGCCGGCGGAATCCCCGGTCCCGTATCGCTGACCGTCACCGCCACGCTGCCATTCTGGCTGGTCAGGTCGACTTCGACAGTGCCACCCGCCGGTGTATGGCGAATCGCGTTGTCGAGCAGGTTCGTCAGCACGCGCTCGATCATGCCGAGGTCGGCGGTGACGGCAGGCAGCACGGGCGGCACGCCGGCGCGCAATTGCAGATGCTTGGCCTCGGCCGGCAGGGCGAATTTCTCGAGCACGTCCTGTGTCAGGTCGACGATCGAGAATGTCTCGGGTATCGCCTGGACCATGCCGTGTTCGAGCCGCGCCAGTTCGAACAGCGACTGCGCCAGCCCGCCCACCTTGGCGCTCTGCGCCAGCGCGATGGCAAGGTAGCGCTGGCGTTCCTCGGCGCTGAGCTTGTCCGCCTTCAGCGAGAGCGTTTCCAGATACCCGTGCAGCGACGTCAGCGGTGTGCGCAAGTCGTGCGAGATATTGGCCACCATCTCGCGCCGCTCCTGATCCTGCTGCTTGAGCGCGCGCCATTGTGTCTCGATCCGGTCGGCCATCTGACGGAACGCCGTGCGTAGCGCGGCGATCTCGTCGCGCTGCATCGGCTCTTGTATCCGGTCGGCAGCTCCGGCGCCCGGGATGCCTGAACCCCGCAAATCGCCGGCATCGCCGGAATCAAATTGCCGGATCTCTAGCGTCAGGCGTCGCAGCGGGCGCGTGATCAGGCCGAAAGCCACCAGCCCCGCCACCAGCCCGAGCGCGGCCACCAACGCCATCGACCAGAGCGTGGTCCGCATGACCGCGTCGCGCGATGCCAGCGCGGCCAGCTTGTCATGCGCCTCGCCCTGCAGCACCACGTAGATATAGCCGCCCTGCCGCAACGGCGCCGCGCTGAACACCTTCCGCCCGCTGTCGCTGCGCGGGTCGTCGCCAAAGATCGGCAGCGCCCCACCGTCGATCAGCTTCTTCACCGGCGCCAGGTTCACGTGATCGCGCACCAGGTGCCCGGTCGGCGCATCGTGCCCGCGAATGCGCCCCTGATCGTCGAGCAGATAGACCTCAACGCTCGGATTCACGACCATCAACTGCCCGAAGAGCTGGCGCAATGCCTGCGGCGCGATGGCGCTCTGATCCTCCAGCAGCGCATTGCGCGCGATGTATGCGGCGAGCCCGCGCGATATGTCCTGGACCACCTCCTTCTCATGCATCGCGTTGGCCCGCACCTGCAGCCAGGCGGAGGCCCCGCAGCAGGCCAGCAACAACGCGGCGAAAACGGCGGACAGCCGTTGTGTCAGGGACAGGTTCACGATGCTTCCCCTTCGTCCTGCGTGGCGTCGGCTTGCGGATCGGCCACGAACCGATAGCCGCGCCGCCACACAGTCAGGATGCGCCTCGGCTGCGCCGGATCGACCTCGATCTTGGTGCGCAGCCGGTTGATATGCGTGTTCACCGTGTGCTCGTAGCCCTCGTGCTGGTAGCCCCATACCGCGTTGAGCAGATCCATGCGGGAGAACACCTTGTCCGGATGGCGCGCGAAGTAGTACAGCAGATCGAACTCGCGCGGGGTCAGGTCGAGGCGCTTGCCGTCGACAGCGGCCTCTCGCGCGAGAGGATCAATGGCCAGTCCGGCCAGCTCCAGACTGCCGGCATCGGCCCGCACGTCGCGCGCCATTGCCTCCACCCGACGTAGCAGCGCCTTGACGCGCGCCACCAGTTCCAGCACCGAGAACGGCTTGGCCAGATAGTCGTCGGCACCGAGTTCGAGCCCCAGGATGCGATGCACCTCGCTGGAACGCGCGCTGGTGATGATGATCGGCGTGTAGCGCGTCATCGCCCGGGCCCGGCGGCAGATCTCGAGACCATCCACGCCGGGCAGCATCAGGTCCAGCACCAGCGCATCCCAACCGCCCTGCTCCAGCAGGCGCAGCCCCTCGGCGCCATCGGCGCTATGCACGACTTCGTAGCGCTCGTCGCGCAGGTGCATGGCCAGCACGTTGGCGATACCGACATCGTCTTCGACCAGCAGGATGCGTTTGGCGTGTTCCATGGTGCGGCGGCTTGGCCCTCGGTTCTGAACTGGCTCTATTGTGCAGAAATCCGCCAGTCCAGTTATCACGAATTGTTTAAGGTTTGGCGAGGACTCCGCCATGGATGGTTGCCTACCATGCGTTCAACCCATCCTGAGCACGGAGACCACCATGCGCATCACCAGACGCTTTCTGCTTTCGGGCGGCTCGCTGACCGCTACGCTTGCCGCCATCGGCGGCTGGCGGCTGCTGGCCGCCGGCAATGCCAACGCCGCCGGAGCCGGCGCCCAATCCTTCGAAGTCACATTGAGCGACGAGGCGTGGCGCCAGAAGCTGACGCCGGCCCAGTACACGGTACTGCGCCACGAAGGCACCGAGCGCCCCTTCAGCAGCCCGCTCAATGATGAGCATCGCAAGGGCGTTTTCTCGTGCGCGGGCTGCCAGCTCGACCTGTTCTCGTCGTCGACCAAGTTCGACAGCGGCACTGGCTGGCCGAGCTTCTGGGCGCCGCTGGCCAACGCGGTGGGCACCACCGAGGACCGCACGTTCGGCATGGCGCGCACGGCAGTGCATTGCCGCCGTTGCGGCGGCCACCTTGGCCACGTGTTCGACGACGGCCCCAAGCCTACGGGACTGCGCTACTGCATGAACGGCGTAGCCATGACGTTCCGCCCCGCATCCGCCTGACCAGGCCTATCGCAGACCCATCACGGACCCATTGCCATGCTGCTACTGATCCTCTCCTACCTGGGCGGCGCGCTCACGATCCTGAGCCCCTGCATCCTGCCCGTACTGCCGTTCGTGTTCGCGCGCGCCGATCAACCATTCGTGCGCAGCGGCCTGCCTCTGCTGGCCGGCATGGGCCTCACCTTCGCCGGCGTGGCCACGCTCGCCGCGGTCGGTGGCGGCTGGGTCGCTCAAGCCAACCAATATGGCCGCTGGCTCGCCATCGCGCTGCTGGCCGTATTCGGACTGACGCTGCTGCTGCCCCGGCTTGCCGAACGCCTGATGCGGCCGCTGGTGAATGCGGGCAGCCGGCTGTCGAATTTCGCGCAGGCCGACGGCAAGCCCGCCAGCCCTGCCTCGTCTTTCCTGCTCGGCATTGCCACCGGCCTGCTGTGGGCGCCATGCGCGGGCCCGATCCTCGGTCTCGTGCTGACCGGCGCAGCCCTTCAGGGGGCAAGCCTGGGCACCACGCTGCTGCTGTTGGCCTACGCCGCAGGCGCGGCCACATCGCTGGCGGTGGCCCTGTTGATCGGCGGACGCGTATTCACCGCGATGAAGCGTTCGCTCGACGCCGGCGAATGGGTTCGCCGGGGGATCGGCGTGGCGATGCTGGCCGGCGTGGCGGCAATCGCGCTCGGACTCGACACGGGCATCCTGACACGCGTCTCGACCGTGGCCACCGGCGGCCTGGAGCAGCGCCTGGTCGACGCACTGGGACACAAGGACCGTAGCGGCGGCGCGATGATGGCCGCCACCAGCGTTCCAGCAGAAGGCGGAGCCATGATGATGCGAGCCGTCGACCGTCCCGCCACACTGCCAGTGGAAGGCCAGTTCCCGGGCCTCAATGGCGCGGTGGAATGGCTCAACTCGCCGCCGCTGACTGCGGAAGCGCTGCGCGGCAAGGTCGTGCTGGTCGATTTCTGGACGTACTCGTGCATCAACTGCCTGCGCACGCTGCCCTACGTAAAGGCCTGGGCAGAGAAGTACCGGGATCAGGGCCTGGTCGTCATCGGCGTCCATGCCCCCGAGTTTGCGTTCGAACGCAATATCGACAACGTCCGCAAGGCCACGAAGGATCTCGGCGTGACCTACCCGGTGGCCATCGACAACAACTACGCGATCTGGCGCGCGTTCAACAACAACTACTGGCCGGCGCATTACTTCATCGACGCGCAGGGACGCGTGCGCTTCCATCATTTCGGCGAAGGCGAATACGAGAAATCGGAAGCCGTGATCCGGCAACTGCTGGCCGAAGCGGGCCACGTGGACGTGACGAAGGTGGCAATGACCGCGGACAACGCCATGCACGGCGTGGAGATGCCCGCCGATGCCAGCGCGCTGCGTTCGCAGGAGACCTATGTGGGCTACGCCCGTGCCGAGAACTTCGCGTCTCCGGGTGGCGCCCGGCCGGATCAATCGAAGGAATACGCTGCGCCGGCCCGCCCCACGCTCAATGAGTGGGGCCTGGCGGGCAACTGGAAGGTTGGCGAGGAACAGGCAACGCTGGAACAGGCCAGCGGGAAGATCGTCTATCGCTTCCACGCCCGCGACCTGCACCTAGTGCTCGGCCCCGCTGCGGACGGCAAGCCAGTGCGCTTCCGCGTGACGATCGACGGCAAGGCACCGGGCGCATCGCACGGCACCGATGTCGCCGCGGACGGCAGCGGGACCGTCACCGGACAGCGCCTGTATCAACTCGTACGCCAGCAAGGCGACGTCGCCGATCGCACGTTCGCCATCGAGTTCCTCGACCCCGGCGTGCAGGCCTATGCGTTCACGTTCGGCTGATCTACGCTTCTTTCAAGGAGTCTGACCATGGATGCCATGACAACACTGCAACGCTGGACCCGCCCCACCGCGCTGAAGCTCGCAAGCTTGGCCGTGCTGATGGTGGCGGCCGCAATGTGGGAGCTACCCGCGATCTCGGCCGAGGCCGCCGTGAAGATCCCCGCGCCGGCCGTCGACGAAAGAGCCGGCACGAGCCATACCGAGACCGCCGTGTTCGCCGGTGGATGCTTCTGGGGCGTGCAAGGCGTGTTCCAACATGTCCGCGGCGTTACACGGGTAACGTCCGGTTACTCTGGCGGCTCGGCCAGCAACGCGCAATACGAGATGGTGGGCACCGGCATGACCGGACACGCGGAGTCGGTCGAAATCCGCTACGACCCCACCCAGATCAGCTACGGCAAGCTGCTGCAGATCTTCTTCTCGGTCGCGCACAATCCCACGCAACTGAACTATCAGGGGCCCGATCACGGCACGCAGTACCGCTCGGCGATCTTCCCGCGCACGCCGGTGCAACGCTCGATTGCCGAGGCGTATATCGCCCAGCTCGACACGTCAAAAGCGTACCGCGCGCCGATCGTCACGCGCGTCGAGGATTACAAGGGGTTCTTTCCGGCCGAGAACTATCACCAGGATTTTCTCGTCAAGAATCCGAGCTATCCGTACATCGTCATCAATGACCTGCCGAAGATCGGCAATCTGAAAACGATGTTCCCGGACGTGTATCGGAATGATGCGGTGCTGGTATCGAAGGGAGGTTGAAGCGATCGGTGAGAGATGGCGCCAGGGTCAGCCCAGCACCTTGACCGCTATCGTCAGGAACCAGCCCGCAGCCAGGCAGGCCCCCACCCATCCAAAACCAATCAGAAATATGTCTCGCCAGTTCATCCGTTCCTACTCCGACAGCGCAAGCTGCCGTGTCGATGCAATGGGGAAAGGCTAGTCGATGACAGGGTGAGAACCTATGTCCGAAATGTAAGGAAGGATTGCAACGTGCTGCGCTTTATTTCGGACAGCGTTACAAGATGAAAGAGGAGTTCCTACCCCGCATTCTTGCCGCTCGAACTCACAACACGAGTGCCGGCTACGGAGCCTCAGATTCCAAACCTTCCATTTGCGGGACCGGCGGGACCAAAAAGACAAAAGGCCTGACAGGAAACCTGTCAGGCCTTTCATTTTCTGGTCGGGGCGAGAGGATTTGAACCTCCGACCACCTGCACCCCATGCAGAGTGAAAAACGGCAGCAAAGCCTTATGCAGTAAGGCGCGGCGCGGAATCCATCCAAGAAAGTGCTCAATTAGTGAGCACGACAGCATGCGGGTTTCCGGGCGACTCTAGTCCAATTATTGGATGCCAATCAGAAGCGAATTTCAGCACTACACTCGGCCTCGTAGCCGCCATTGCCGCCGTCGGCGCCACAGTCCAGCGCCGCACAGGCGGCAAGCAGCACAGCCGCGCCGACGGCAACCAGCACGCGGATCACTGGCATGCCGCGACTGCCGCCTTCAGGCGAGCCTCGTAGCCTGCGCGGAGCGCCAGCTCGGCAAGCGCAGCCTTGAACCACTCGAAATCGCTGGCAGTGGCGGCGACCTTGGCCAGCGGCCAGTCCGGCTCCGGAATCTCGGCCGTCTTGCACGGCACCGGGACCGGCACTTTCACCTCCACCGGCTTCTCGACCACTTGCGGCGCGGCGCAGCCTGCCAGCAGCAGACACAACATCAGCGCGCGGATCATGGGCGCTCCTTCACGTAGGTCAGCCGCAGGCCATGCAGCGACGCGCATTGGTCTGCGCCGGCGGCTTGCGCCTGGATCTTCCCGGCCAGCAGGGTGTACTTCGACTGCGCGGCCTGGGCATCGGCATCGGCCTTGGCGGCCTGGTACTGGCGCAGCTTGGCCTGCGCCGCGAGGTTGGCCACCGCGGCATTCTGCGTGCCAAGCATGCCGGTCAGTTCCCGATTGGCCGCCTGCGCCTTGCCGAGGTCTGCCTGTGCCGTCTTCAGCGCCGCGCGCGCCGTGTCCCGCTCATCCCGGTAGACCAGAACAGCGCCACCGGCCACGGCCAGGATGACCAGCACCGCCGCGACGAAGATCCGCTGCGGCGTGGCGAATATCGCCTTCAGTGCGGTGCCGATGGCGTCAAGTATCAGCATGGTGGATCACCTCCGTGGGGCTGAACTGGTAGCCTTCGCGCGCGTACTTCTGTGCAATCCAGAGCGGGAAAGGCATGTCGTGGATACCAGCGTCCTTGCCGGTGTGGTGCTCCTTGCAGAGCAGCAGCCCGTTCACCGTCATGTCGTCGACGAACAGGTACGGATCGGCCGGAACCTTGTAATGCACGTCAGGGTGAAGCGGCGTCTCACCGGCCACCGTCACCGTTTTGGCGCCCTTGAAGAAGCCGACCCAGTCGAACGCGGCGGCGCGCTCTCCGAACTCGCCGCCCTTGGCTTGGGCTGCCACGCGGTCCCAGTCGATCAGATTGGCCAGCGACCGCTCAATCGGGTGGTGATGAGCCTCGAGTGGATGGCCGGACTCCTCTGCCGTCGCGTTGCAGATGAAGCAGCGTCCGCCCTCACGCGCGATCAGCGCCTTCTTGGAATGCAGGAACAGCGGCGTGGTGGTGCGCGCCTCGTGGCCAGGCAGCAGGACGTCGACGGCCAGCGTCTCTTTCTCTTCGTGGGTATCGGTGACGGCCATGTGGCCCTCCAGAAAAGCAAAAAGCCCCGCGCGCGGCGGGGCTCAGATGGGGATGGGTGGAGTCAGGCGACTTCGGGCAGCTCGACTGTCTGGCCGGCGAGAGCGTGCGTGCAGTCGCCGAGGAACTGAATACGGCCGTCCGTCACGAACGAGTGGCAACGCAATGGGCGCGCTGCGGGCAACCCTTCGCCGCGCATGTAGGCTGCGTGCTCGTCGTCAGTCATTTGGGCCACGCCAGTCACAAGCACGCTGGGCGTGAATGTGGGCCGCTCCATGCTGCCGTTCCAGCCCCACACAGGAACGCCGGTGCCGGCGATATGCACATGGTGCCCCATGCCGCAACCGGGGCACTCGAACAGCATCGTCCGGATGGCGTCGTTGCGCTTCAGTTCTTCGATCTTCATGCGGCCTCCAGTACTTGCTTTGCCGTGTTCCACAGCGCGCGGCGATCGGCGATGCCGTTCGTGCCACCGTTGATGGCTCGCGTCAGCCCGACGAAGTCGCCGGCATCGGCGAAGCGGTTTAGGTTGTGGGTGTGCCAGTACCATCCTGCCGACGCCGCGGCATGCTCCGCCTGCTCGAGCAACTCGGGGTGGGCGATCAGGTCGAGGTGCAGATCGAACCCACACAGCAGGTAGTTCTTGCGACCGGTGATCTGGATCAGGCCGCGTCCCATGTACCGCTTTCCGTCTCCGGGCTCGGTGTTGCCAAGGTCAGCCCTACCCTCATACCGGATCTGTGCCGGCGTCGGTCCCCAGATCTCGCGGAGCAAGCGCAGTTGGCCGGATTCGTGTCCGACCTGGGCGAGGAACGCGGCCGAGCGCGTCGGCGTGCTGATCTCGAACTGCAGCATGCACGCCGACAGGTATGGCGCGAACACGTCCGCGCGCGCGCCGGCCATCGGCATGATCTTGCGCAGTTGCGCGGCAGTGATCAGCGCGTCAGCCATTCCTCGCTCCCGCCACCGCGTCGCGCGCGTCCTGCACCACCTCTGCCAGGTCCTTGTCCTTGCGCTTCTCGATCCAGTTGAACACCCATCGGACGATGGACCAGGCAGGCAGCCCGCAGGCGAACACCAGACCCAGCATGGCCACCAGGCCGAACGGATCGTGCGCCCACGACTGCAGGCCGAACTTCATGATCACGGCCGACCCGCCGCCGATCGATCCGACGACAGTCGAAACCAGCCCTACCGCCCATTCCTTCGGGCTTCGCGGAGTTGTTATGCACATGACGACGATGGAAGCTAAGCCCGCACCGATTGCGCCAGCGCCCGCCGCGCCGCCGAGAAGTTTCCAGCCGGCAGCGCCGCCAACGCCAGTCGCCGTAATTGGATCGGACATGTTGAGACCCCGGAAATGAAAATGCCCGCTCGAGGCGGGCTGTGATTAGCGAAACTTGACATTAGCCCCATAGGGCAGCCTTCAGTCGCTGCTACAATCGCGGCCATGGAACAGTTCAGCTTTCCGAAACTCTTCGTTCGCGTCGCCGGCTTCATATCGCTCGCGATCATCGGCTTGCGCCTTGGCGAAGCTGTTGGCTTTGATGCGATCCCCATCAGCACGGACTCCGTGCTCATGTCGCTTGCTGGCCTGGTGCTGTGGGTGAGCAGCGAGAAATCCTGGGGCAGGAGAAAGTAGTGCTATCTTCCCCTTGACACGTAGCCCCATCGGGGCTATTTTCTTTCAAAGGGTAGCGTATCGCGCAGCCCGCCAACCCGAAAGGACGATTCATGACTCCCATCCGCATTTCCCATGAAAACCCTTCGCAACTACGTCGCGCCGTCGACGGAGGATCTGGCCGCCCTGAAAGCGCGGTTGTCGATGACCGGCGAGCAGATGGCGGAACTGGCGGCGGTCGCTGGCTCCAATCAGTGGCGGAAGTACACAGGTGGGCACACGCCACGCAGCGTTGGACCGCACATGCTGTTCTGGATCGCTGCGCGCATGGAACTCAGCGACGAGCAATTCGGGGCAGTGCTGGCAAAGATGCGCGAACTGGGAGCGGCATTCGATTTCAGCGAGCCTCAATCTTGAAGGGGATGCTCGCGGGCCTCGTTGGCGCGTTCCTATTGTCAGGGTGCGGCGGTGGAGGTGATGCCGCGCCTCAACAGGCAGCCAGTGCGCCTGCCGCTGCTCCGAAGACTGTCAAGATTGAGGCATACGGTGACAGCACGATGTGGGGGCAAGATGGGGCGCAACCGCCCGTTATACAGGCTAGTGTTACGCAGCCGTCGAGCGCGCAGGCAGCCTTGCAAGCCGGTTACGGCCAAACTGTTACGGTCGTCAATGAAGGTGTGCCAGGCACGAATGCGGCAAACCTCATCAACGGCACGGACGGCAAGCACTTGCCCTGGCAGCAACTGATGGCGAATTCAACGGCGCAGATCGTCGCCATTAATTTCTGCATCAATGATGCATACCTCGCCAACAACGAGTCGCCCGAGCAATACCGCGCGCTGCTGGTGCAGATTATTGACATCGCACTGGGCGCCGGCAAGACCATCTTCCTTGTCGAGCCGAACATGATCAACGATCCCGTCAACCGGCCCAACATGGCGGCATACGTCACGGTCATGCGAGATGTAGCCGCGGCAACCAATACGCCCCTGGTGCCGAACTACGCCTATCCTGCCGTCACACCCGACAACATCCACCCTACCGCTGCGACCTATGCTGCGATGGGTGAGCGCATGGCCGCGGTCATGTGGTCAACTGTCGCGGCCATGCGGCAATAACGCCAAGCGAAGCCGGAAGCGCGCGGTGGACAAGCCAGCGTGCGCAACCCTATGCCGTGGGCGCCGGTAAGCTGCCCTTCATGATCGCCGGCATTTCATTGTAGAAACTCGCCCAACGCGGATCGGACGCAGCCAATTCTCCTTGATGAGGATGATCTTCTGGGTCTTGCGGCCCTGCAAAGTAACTCGCCACCGTCGACTCAGATTCATCGGAGAATTGCACATAGATTGTCTGCATGGCTTTCCTTAGAAAGTGTATTCGGATACCTGGACGCTGAAGGTCATGGTTCCTGCTGATGCTGTGGCTACGTAGAACAACTGCTGGGCGGAAGTGATTTGCACATGCGGCAATGGCACCTGAACGCCAGCACTAGCGACAGCCGAGACGCCCGACACAGCTTCCTCCCCAATTCCAGAAGATGCGCTGGCGATCTTCGCCACTAAGGTGCCGCCTGTAGAACTGCAAGTGATAGAGACAGTCGGACGACACGTCTTCGCGTTTGCAGGGATTGCCGGCGTCGCGTTCAGGCCGGAATAGGTTGCTTGCTGGGTCGCGGTACTGATCAGCAGGATAGGGACGAAGCAAAACGTGCGGTCGAACTGGTTCCCGACGATCAGTTGACCGCTGCCATTCGTCGGCCAGATCCCAATCAGCGCAGTTGCGGTGTACCCCGCCGGGAGGTTTGCCCCTCCATACACGTTCCCCATAACCGCTAGAGCAGGAGCGTTCTGCGCGAAGATACCGACCGCTTTCGTCGACGGGTTGTAAGCCGCATAGATGGCGACATACCCGCTCACTGGCGCGCTGCCCGTGTCCATCCCGCCGATACCGGTCGTCGCGACGTTCAGCGTCTGGCTGAACGAGCTGAGCTTGTACTGCAGACCGCCAAGCGCGGATTCGACGATGATTTCGTCGGCGGTATAGGCAACGCTGGATGCTGCCGCCCCCGACACCGAAGCCTTGAGATTCCTTGCCGAACCAACGACACCGGTCAACTGGCCGAACTGGGCGCCATGGTTGATGTTGATGCCTGGCGACACCTGCAGAGCGCCGCCCGTGCACTCGACCAGGATGAACGAGTTGATGTCGGCACGCCAGACGACTTGGCACTTTCCGTTCGGGATAATCTCCCCGCCGGTCAGCGCCTGGTGCGCGCCACCGATCAGCGGGAATGCGCCCAGCCCGTTGACGTTCAGCGTCGTAGCGCCGGTATTCGCCGCCTTCGCCTTGAACCACAACACCATGCCGTCGGTCAGTGCGTAGACCGGAGGCTGGTAGTTCACGACACAGACGTTCGCCGCACCCACGTCAGCGGCCACGGTGAGGCTGCTCGCCTGAACTGCCGGCAGAAGACCGCCAGATGGAATAACAGGCGCAGTGGTAGCAACCGCGATGCTCGTCGTCGTGATGGTGGTTTGGCCGTATGCAACGGTCACGATCGCCAGCGCGACGAAGCCCGGATCCGGCGATGGCGTCGTCTGCGAGCCGGTCGGGGCGGCGGTCCCGGCCTTGGCGTTCGTGACGACGATGCCGAAGCGCCTGGTGTTCTGCGCTGCGCCGTTGTTGCCGGGGCCGCTGAACGCCTGCGACGGATTGGAGGCGTTGTAGTACGGCAGAGTCACCGGCAGACCATCGGACTCGGTGAATGCCGTCTGGATCAGATAGTTGATCGAGAACCCACTCGTCGTTGGAGCCGGGCACGCGACCGTCACCGCATCAAGCGCAACGCCTTGCTTCATCACCAGGTGCGTTGTGTCGGCGGCCAACGAACTATATGGGTTCGTGTCGACGTTTGCGAGCGCGTAGACCTCCCCCGGCGACACAACGACGTTCAACGCGGCCGGGCTGTTCGGGCCAACGCTCAAGCCATTGACGAGCATCGTCGTTCCAAGCACGGCCGCAGCCAGCTTTGACAGTGCGATCATGGTGTTCTTGTTGGTGTTCAGCAGGTCCGTTTCGAGGGGAATCTGCCCCGGATAGATGATCTGGCGGTCCATTCAACTGGCTCCAAGAATGAAAAAAGCCCGCGCTATGGCGGGCTTGCTCGAAAGGTAGGGTCGGTATCAGTTCTGGATCGCTGTCCAGATGGTCGTAGCGACAGGCTTTGTCGCCTCAATCGCGGCGTAGATGTCGGCGTCCGTGACGCTGCCCTGGATCATCGAGAGCGATGCGTATTCGGCTTGGGATGGCGTCCCATAGGCGCCTGTGGATACCCCATATCCTGCAACGTTAGGAATGCCAGACCCGAAGGGACGGTAAGCGACAACGAAGCACTGGTACGACATCAGCAGCGAACCGTAGGCTCCCGCCACGCCGTAGCCGATCAACGGGCCGCCATAAGAGCCGGTATCCGCCGGCCTTGCCGGCTCGATGATCGTCGGCGTGCGCCCGGTCAGATCCTTCAAGACCTTGACCATCCCGTTCCGGGTCGCCCTCTCGCGAAACATGTTCGCGATGATGTTGGCGCGAAACGATGCGTCGGACTGGTTGGCTTTGCGCTGGACAGCCGAACCGAAGAAGTCGGCAGCGATCAGATCAAGCCAGCCATCCGTCGCGGTCAGGATCCGCGTCTGCAGCTTCGCGTAGACATACAGCGAATAGACGAAACTGAGCGCCGTCGCGATGCCCGCCAGCAGTGAGTCGACGACCGGCATGGAGTCGGCCGTGGATCCGAACCACCGGGATGGCAGCGCTGACTTCAGGCGCGCGAAGATATCGTTGTTGTCGCCTGTCGCCATCACGCCACCGTCACAGTCCCGTACTTCACAATCTGCTGGTTGGTCGCCGCCAGGTCGGCGGTACCGCTGTTGAGCGTGGTGCCGGTCACGTTGGTAACGCCCGGAGAGGCGTCGTAGGCTACTTGCGCCAGGCGGCTGTAGCTCAGGGTCTGACCGATTGCCAGCGAGTTGATATAGCTCTGCAACGCGGCCTGCACTAGGGTGACCACCGCGGAATGGCTATAGCCTGCCGCCGTGGTAATGGTCATGGCCACGTTCGCCGTCACGACCACAGGCGCGAAGACCCCGAAGGTCGATGTGAACGGCCTCACCGCATCGATGGCATTGGACACCGACGACAGCAGCGTGCTCGGTGGGCTGCCCGTGCCATCGTCGACCACGGCATAGAAGTAACCGGGTTGAGAAACGCCGCCATAAGTCTGATTCTCGACCAGCACATAGCTCAAGCCCTGCTTGACAACCAGGATGGCGTTGCCGATCGCCGTCTTCGTGGCCTTGGACAGGCCGTTGATGTAGGTGATGAACCGTGCGCGGAAGGCGCCGTCCGTTTCAGCGTCGGTGCCGTTCGTGAAGCCTGCCGCATTCGTCACCGTGTCCACGTACTGGACCGCTTGCGTCAGCGTCGTGATCGTATTGGCGAGCACGTTGGTCACGGAGCCGGTATTCACCGCCTGGACGGTGGCCACAGCACTGGCAATCCCCGCCGCGATCACATAGCCCCCGAGCGCCGCGCTGTAGGCAGACTGCGTCGTGTCCGCGATCAACGTGAACTGCTGCGTGCCGTCGGACGTCTGGATGACCGTGCCCACGGGAATGACGGACTGATAGGTCGGCGTGAAGCGCGAGAACGTGACCTGGCCCGTTGACGCTGTGGCCGCTAGGCGAGTCAGGCCGTAGTCGAGCATCCAGCTGTCGAGATCCGCGCCGCTCGACGTCGCCGCGCGCGTGGCCTGCAGTAACAGCAGGATCAGGCTTTCCAGCCAGATCACCACCTGCGCGGTCGCCTCGACCACCGCGCGCGTCACGGAGCCGACCGTGAAGTCGACCAGGACCTTGGCCTTCTGCTGCACCGACGTGGCCATGTTCTGGATGGTCGTCGGCAGATCCCACGAAGTGATTTGAGGCATGGCGTCCAGGAATGGAAAAGCCGCCCGAAGGCGGCCCAGTTGTCAGGCAGTGAGCGCTTATGCGTTCACGTTGAATGAGAGCGTTACCGGCGCGCCCGTCCCGGCCAGCGTGTACCGGATATAGACCGAGATCGTTGACGGGTCAGGGCGCGTCACGGTGATCTGCGGCTCGGGATTCCTTGCCGCTGAATCCTCCAGCAGCATCTGGCCGCGGATCAGCGCGCGCAGCTTGCCCGCGTCGACGGCCTGGCCGACGTACCGCGCGAGCCCGGCCCCATAGGTCGGGTGCAACGGATAATCCGGCGGCCCATTCGCATCGAGCGGGTTGGTCAAGAGCCGACGGATCACTCGCTGCTGGCTGCGCGTTCCCGCGCTCACCACGCCAAGGTCCCCGGTCGGACTCGTGACTATGTCCTGGCCCCAGAGATGGTTCAGGTCGTTGAGTAATTGGACGGTCATTGCGGCACCCCGCCGAGGCCAGAGCCACCGGAGTTGATGTGTTGGTGCGTGCTGCCGATGTCGTGACCGTTCGCCGTTACACCGCCAACGAAATTGGTGTTGCCGGTAACCGTCGAAGCGTGACCACTGCCGTTGTCGCCTGAGATCGACATGCCGCCTTCGCCGCTGATCGTCTGGTTGACGTTCAGCGTGCTATCCATCTGCACTGGCCCGACGAAGTGATGCTGCGTGGCCGTGTATTTCATGGTGCTGTTCGCCGTAAGCTCCACCGTGCCGTCGTTGTGAAACTTCAGGAACGAGCCCGACTTGTGCACCAGCCAGAATTCACCGGACGGCGCGGCTGGCGGCTGCTCGACATCGGTGAAGAACCGGCCGACCACAACCCCGGCATCCTGATCCTCGCGATCGAACGCGACGATCACCTGGTCGCCGATGGTCGGCGCAGCCACCAGCCCCCAGCCCGCGCCTACATAGGTCGAGGCCAGCGGGATCCAGCCAGAGCTCTCCACGGTGTCCGGCCAGAACTTCACCCGGACGGCGTACTTACTCGGGTCATAAGCCGTGATTTGCCCGACCCGGTGCGTGGTTTTCTCGCCCTGCGCCATCTGCGCATGCGCGCGCATGATGTTGGCGAAGTGAGAGACGCTCATGACGGGATCACCGAGGTATCAAGACTGTGGTTCTTGCCGCGCACCGACATCCGGTAGGCACCATCAAAGCTCATCCGCCTCGCCACCGATTCGACGTAGTAGAGCGAGTCGAACGGCGTCTGCGTACCGGACACCTGCACCATCACGTTTGGCACCAGGATGTTGTCGCCCGGTAGGTTGGCGTTCATCTTGAGCTCGTGCCGGATGATGTCGTTGTAGATCTTCGCGGCCCGCTCCTGGGCGTCCTGCTGGCTCAGATTGGCGATGATGTAGCTGTAGACCTGCGCTGGCGCCTTCGCCGTGCCCGGCGTGATGCCCTTCGCCTTCCCCTGCGGGTAGGTCACGGAGAATCCGGCCTTCTGCTTGTGGTTGAAGCTGTGCACCTGGACAATCACGCCCTTGCCTACCGTCAACGTGCGCGAGAACCCCAGATCCAGCACGTTCGCCTGGAAGAACGCGCTGTTCTGGTCGGGGTTCTGCCACTGGATCAGGTATGGTGTCGCCGTCTTTGGATCCGGCTTGGGCCCGAAGTAAAGCGTCATGCCCTGGATATAGACCACATAGTCATAGACGCCAGCAAGCCAAGTCAGCAACTCCCACTCGGTTGTGCCGTGGCGATCGTGGATCTTGTCGATCTCGTAGATCTTGCCGACGAGCCCTGTGGTCGGCGTAACCTGCGGCGTCAGGCCGTGCCGCTTGGCCAGCGTCGTCGCGATTTGGCTTGCCGTCTGGTTCGCCCACCGGTCAAACGTCTTCGAATCGATTAGCAGCGACGTGTAGTCCCGCCCTGAAATATCCACCGTCCGCCCAGACGGATCGAAGTTGACGCTGTCGACGTTGCCAAGGATCAGCTGCTGCAGGTCCGATGTGCCGTACTGGTCCGGGTTAGGGGGGAATCCAGCATAGACCTGTGCCTGAATCGGGTTGGTGCCTAGGATGTAGTTCAGGTTGATCGGGTCGGACAGCGCGGAGATCGGCAACCGCATGCGGAACGTGCTGGCCGAGTGCCAGACGTTCTGCTCGACCTCCCAGTCCACCCACGGCACGCGGGTACCAGGCTGGTTCGGGTCTCCGAGCAGGACGATCCCCCGCGGCGCTCGTGCGCTTGGCACGGCCGGGACGATGTTCAGACTGTTAGCCACTCAGCACTCCGCCAGCGTTGTCCGGCCGCACCGGTACATTCAGCGTCTGCACGCCCTGTACCACCGGGTCCGTGATCTTGTTGGCCTTGGCAATGCCGGTCCATGCCTTGGCGTCGCCGTAGACATTGGCCGCGAGTTGCATCAGGTTGCCGCCGGCCATCGTGATCTGCTGCGCGGCGCCAGAGACGCCACCCAGGTTGGCCGACATGCGCCCCATCACCGATTGCAGGTTGTAGAGCGTCGGCAGGCTCTGGTACGCCGTGACCTGAGACGTCAGCTTGGCCGCCGCGACCGAGATCGGATTGTTCGGCACGATCCCGCCGAGCGTCGACACATTGGCGATCGTGTTCGAGGCGCTGGCGATCAGCGTCGATACCTGCGTCTGCACGGCTGCGATCGGCGCCAACACGCCGTTGATCGTGCTCTGCGCGGCGTTGGCAAGGCTCGACACCCCAGCGATGGCCGTGTTGACCGTGCCCATCAGGCCCGTCAGCGTGCCGTTTCCGATCGATGCTGTCAGCGAGTTCGCCGTCGACAGATCCGCGCCGATCAGGTCATTGATCGACGGGCCGGATAGCGACGTCTGCGGTTGCGAATGGTCTGCCACCACCTCGCAGACGATCGAATAGGGGATCATCCATTCACGCTCGAAAACTGGCAAAAAGCGATGGATGACCACCGTATAGAGCAATTCCGACCATGCCAAAGGCAGCGCCTGTCCGGCAATCCGCATCGCATCGAGGTACCGTGCGCGCGAAAGAGCGTCCTTCCCCATGAAGGTGCCAGACCAGCCTAACGGCAAGTCGTCGCGGCCCATTGCATCGACCGTGCGCGTGCCTCCGACCATTTTGTGCACGACCAACTGCTGGCTACCGCCGAACGGAATGCGCTCAGGCGCTTCCAGATCGTTAAACAGCACGTCGCCAAGGGAGAGGATGGTCGCCATGCCTATTTCGCGTATGAGTGCCCGATCGGCGGCGCCGTGCGGGTAAAGTCGAAGCCAGAATTGGTGGTCTGCGCATGCCCAAGCCCACCGGCAAGGTAATCCGCGACCACCTCACCGACCTTCTGCTTGTCGAGGTTGATCGTTGCCTGCAGCTTGATCGGCTGCTGCGGCCCTGTCTTCACATACGGGCTATCCTGCCCCGGGGTCTTGGCCTCGGCATTGCCGAACAGCGCATTGCTCGCCGCACGCCAGGGCCACGTGTAGGCGTGCCATACCGAGCCGCCGGCCGCCAGTTGCGCCTGTCCCTCGGTTGTACCGCGCGCATCCGTGATCTTTCTCAGGATGTCCGCGCCGCCCTTCAGCATGCTGGTCACCGCGGGCAACACGTTCTTGCCGAACTCCGTCTTGAAGTCCGTCCAGGCCGCTTGGAAGTCCTGTTCCGCACCCGTTGCCGTGCCCTTGGCGATCTCCAGCGCGGCGTCGATCCCGAGGGCCTTGCGGAATGCCTCGCCGGCCTTTTTGATCACCTCTTCCTGCTGATCGAACTTCGAGAACAGAGCGCCGCCGGTGCTGCCGAAGAACATGGCGTTCATCCGATCGCGTTCGGTGTCCTTGTAGCCCTGCTTGTCGTAGTAGGGCTTGACGTACTTGAAGTAGTACTCCGCCGGGTTCGTCGCGTATTCATCGGCGTGCTGCAGCGGATTACCGAGGAAACGCTTGATGCCGCCGTTGGCGTTCAGTTGGACCTTGGACGCATCCCAGATCCCCGCGTTCATCAGCTCGTGCGTAGCCTGGTTCGGCAGCTTGACGATGCCGTTCATGCGGTTGTAGGCCGTGCGCATCGACGTGGCGAACGGGCCGCCCTTGAATTCGCCGATCAGCGGTTCGAGCTCGGCGATCGCATCCATGCTCATGCGCTGCACCGAAACACCGCCAGTCCGATACAACTGCCGCAGTTGTTCCCAGTTCACCTGGCCGCCGGACGTCTGCGTCATGCGGAAGCCGAAGTCAGCGAGCTTGCTGAACTGCGCGGTATCCCGGGCACCGCCCTGCAGCTCGACCGCGCGCAGCATGGCCAGCGACTCGTGCTCCAGCTTCGCCTTGGACTCGCTTGACAGGACCGAGCTGGCCGACATCATCTTGGCGAGGAACGGCGCAGCCATCTTGGCGCCTTCCAGCGCGTGCTCGCCGCTGGCCCCAGACTCCCGGAACACGCCCTGCGCCTCGTTCATGAAGTGCATCGTCTGGATCTCAGACGTGCCGAACGGGCGCAGCTTGTGCGCGAATTCGTAGGCGCTGCGGTTCTGCTCGTCGCTCAGACCATAGAGTCGGAAGCGTGCTTGCTCAGTCTGGAGATCCTTGGCCGAATCGTAGAGCTTGTGCCCGACGTAGACTGCGGCGCCAGCGGCTGCGAGCGGCACCAGCATGTTCGTGGCCATGCCCAGACCGACGCCGCCGATGCCGAACCCGTTCGGGCCGACGTGCATGTTGCCGACATGGATGCGGCCGCCGTGCCGGCCACCGCCGCCGCCACCGGCACCAGGCAGGAGCGGCGCGCCACCACGGCCAATGCCACGGATGCCGGTCAGCGTGGCCGCAAGCGCCTTTGCCTGCGCATTCGCGGCGATCAGCTCTGCCTCGATGCCCAGACCGCCAGCCGGCAACGCGCCGCGCATGGCGAACATCCGGCTTTCGGCGATCTTCGCCTGGTCGCCGATATTCTTCAGGCTGCCGCCCAGCGACTTGGCCGAGGCGGCAAGGTTGCGGACCCCAACCACTTCCGCCCCCATCTTCTGGAGGCGCTTGTTGATCTGCAGGATGGTCGAATCAACCTTGGCGAACTCGCGCGACAGCTGCAGCAGCTTGGGCGTGACGAGGTCCGTCAGCTTCAGCGTGGAGCCGATCTCGTAGACGTTGATCATGTGTGCACTACAATCAAGAACTTACAGGGAGACTCCATGGACCTCATTTACCGCGCCCAAGAGTGGCTGGCAGACCGGGTTAGCTGGATCCAGTACCCGAAACCGCGCGTCCGGAGTCTCAGTGGCCACGCCCACGGCTGGCGCCTGCGCTGGCAACTGCGCCCGAAAATGAACACTGCCGTCGCGATATGCCTGCCAACGGCGATGCTGTTTGTCCCCCGCGTGGGGGTCTATCTGGCGATCCTTGCCGCCGTCTTCCTGTTCGTCTACTTCAAGCGCTGAGGCCTGCGCCAGCCCCTGCCCGTCAGCCACGCGAAGACCGTGGCGCCGATGATCTTCTTCACCCTGCCCTCGCTGTGAATCGCCGCCGGCCCGAGCACCGGGCGCGGGGGCTGATTCGGCGTGCCCAGATCGAACCAGACCAGGTGCTGATCGTTCGAGCCGATCGCGGCCTCGGAACCGTGCACCGTGCGCTCGATGGAGGCCTGCATCGCCCCGGAGCGGTAGCCCGGGTCGTTCTCCGAGAACCCCAGCCGCGCGCGCTCTTCCTTAGTCGAGTCGGCCAGCTCTTCCCATTTGGGATAGGGGCCGACCGCCTCCTGGTAGTCGCCGATCATGCCCTGCGCGGTCTTCTGGATCTCCTCCGCAGCCTTGTCCGCGATGTGATGCGTCACGGCCGGCCCGGCAGCGGCCAGACGCTCGAGGTGCGCAGCGAAGGCCCCGAAGCTGTTGAATTGCTTCATGCGTTCGGCTCCTTGAACCGCATAGCATCCCAGTCGAACTGGGCGCCGTTCAGAATCGAGAAGTTGATGGCGAAGGCCTGGCGCTCCAGCCGTTCAAGCTGCAACGTGTCGGCCCTTTCCTTGGGCATGCGCAGAGCCGTGTGAAATGGAACCCCGCTCTTCATGAGCAGGCAGGCCTCCTGAAAGGCAGGGTTCCGGGCTAGTTTTTTAGCGCGGCCTTCTCGGCGGCTTCTTTGTCGGCCTGATCCGCCTTGTCCTCGCGCTGCTTGGCCCAGTGTTTGATGACAGCATTGATGCCATGGTGCCCGAGTCGGCTGATCGCGGCGTCGATCTCGCGTTGCGTCTGAGGCAGCGGCATCGGCTCGGCATCGATCTCGACCACCGCCATCGCAGGCATCACGTAGAGCTGCATGTAAGCCTGGTTGATCGCCGCCTCGGCGCCTACCAGACGGATCAGGCGGCTCTCGGCGAGCACATCGAGTTCGGCGAGCTTCAGGACGCGGCCCGTCGAATCGATGACGATGTTGTCGTCTTTCGGCGCTTCTGGCGCCGGCGCGTCTTGACCAGGAGTCAGTTCGAGGGTGGGTATTTTCGACATGTTGGGTTTCCCCTGTAAAACCCCTGATAAGGGGCTGCGGAAACGCGCTCAGGGATGCGCGCTTGTCGATCGGCCAATCTATCCGCAGCCGGAAAGGCTTACAGGCGAATCCGGCGCGACGCGTCGAAGCCGATCTTGACCTGCACGCGGTCGTCGCCCACGAACTTGCCGTTCTCCTCGAGGCGCAGCGACACCTTGGTGTAGCGATACTGCGTCACCGAGCCGTTCGACTCGCTGATCGTCTCGGTGATGGTCGCGTAGCCGATGTTGATGCCGGCGTAGTAGTTCGCTTCGATCGTGGCGAACGCGTCGCTGACGACGTTGTCCGTGCGATCAAGTTCGATCGTGCCCGTCCAGCCGATGGGGATATTGGCGTGGTTGTTCTCGCCGGTGATGGCGATGCTCTCGATCTGCTTGTACTTTGGCTTGGCCTCCCAGCCAGTGGTGGTGCTCGGCAGGCGCAGCGGGCCGGTGGGCAGCGTGACGTCCAGCACCACGTCCCGACCGGTATTGAATGGACCGATAGACATGAATCAGCTCCAGAAATGGGAAAACCGCCCGGAGGCGGCTCAGGTCAGGGATGGGTTAGAAGCTCTGCAATTGCTGGCGCGTGATCGTCACCGACTGGCCGCCTTCCTGGTTGATCAGGATCTTCTCGGCCACCGCCAGGTAGCGGACACGCACATCGGCCTGCAGATACCCCTGCGCAATGCGCGCCAGCGGGTTGTTGTTCAGATCGCACTGGACGGTGAAGTCGTCGATCATGTTCTGCTGCTGCAACCCCAGATAGAAGTTGTCCAGCGTGGCCTTCACGTTCCGGCGCAGCGGGTCCGTCGGCTGCGACGACTGCAGGCGCCCGTCGTAGATGCCCATGCCGGCAGCCGTGGTGGCCGCGAGGTAGTTGGTCATCCGCGTGTAGTTGTCGCCGTTGCGCGTCGGATCGGACGAGCTGTTGTGCCCGATCCGGAATCCGAACTGGTTGCCTGCAGGGATCGGGTTCGTGATCAGGTCGATACCTGCTTGCGCGAGCGTCTGCAGTTCCGCCGAGCTGTACTGCTGGTTCTGGAACGACTTCTGCGTGCCGACGACGCCGTACAGCTGCTTGTTCAGCGACGAATGCTGCGGGCCCAGGTTGGCGATCACACCGACTGCGTAGCCCTGCGGCGAGATCAGGCGCACGCCACCGTTGACCGGGTCGTTGAAGTAGACCCAATCGCCGAACAGGTACTTGAACGAGTAGTTGTCGATACCGGCCGTCGCCTTGGTCGACACGGCGTTGGTGATCGTGTCGCCCGCTGGCGTGACGCCGACCATGTACGTGCCTTCGGACTGACCGTAGGCGACCTGGTTGGCGAAGGTGGTGGTGTCCGAGACATCGACCAGCGCCGCGACCGAGGCGCCAGTGCCGCGCAGCGCGTACATACCCTTGCGGGGGATGGTGTCCTGTCCCAGCAGGATCGCGCTGGTGATCGTGGTGACGCCGTCCGTGCCGCCAGTCAGCGAGTACGTCGCCGCGGCCGGAGCAGTCGTTCCAGCACCCGCCGTCGCGACAATGAGTTGCGACGGACCGCGCGCGCCGACCTGGCCATTGTTGATGGCGTTCGCCATGTTGACCCACAGCGCGTTGCCAGAGCCCTGGATGTTGTCGAACACTTCCGGCGTCTGGCCAGGCATCGACACGATCGCCTTCTGCGTGTTGGCCTGCGAGCCAGGAGCAACCTGCACCTGAGCATTGTTGCCAAGGGTACCGGTGTACTTGCTCGTGAACGTGATGCAGGTCGCCAGCGCGATGATGCTTGCGGCCGTATCGGTGCCGTCCGTCACGCGCACGCAGCGGAAGTTGTTCGCACCCTGCAGCACAGCAGCAGCGACGGCCGTGCCCATGTCGTACAGGCGGTTCTGAATCGCGCCGAAGTTGCGCGCATAGTCGGCCATGCTGCCGACGATGGTCGGCGAGTTGACAGGGCCCCATTGGGCGGTACCGACGAAGCCGGCCACGTTGGTCGGCACGCCGTTGAGCTGCGCCACCTGGGGCGCAATGATCTGCACGATCAGGTCGGGAACGATCAGCGCCGTCGTGTTGACCTGCCCGTACTGGACAATCTGGGTCATCTGAGACTCCAATGAAAAAGGCCCGCGCTTGGCGGGCCTTCAGGGCTTTGAGGTAAGGGGCGGCTCAGTCGGCGGTCTTGCCCGCCTTGGCCGGCTCGGCCGGCGGCGCGGCGCGCTTGATCACGTGGTTCTCGTTCTCCGAGGCCAGCACGCGCGCTACCTCGGCAGAATCGGTGATTTCGTCGCCTTTCGCGTAGCCGCCGAACGGCTCTTTGACGATCAGATGGAAGTCCATGGAGTCCTCAGATATTGGTCGTGGTGGTGTTCGGGTACAGCTGGCTGTTCGTCGTGCCGTTGTATCCGTTCACGCCGACAGAAATGTTCTCGACGATGTCGACCACAGCCGTCGAGGTGGTTGTCAGGGTCTCCGCGTACTCGATCGTCGCCACAATGTCGCGGCGATACAGCACCGCCTTCTGGCGCATGTCGTCATCACACTGCCGCTTGACGATCAGGCGCGCAGCTGAGCCGTCCGCCAGCGTGATGAAACGCGAGTTCATGAGCGTCGGAGCCACGAGGCTCGCGATCGCTTTGCGGTTGGCCGGCGTGTTCGCCCAGATCGTGATCTGGAAGCTCTGCTCGATCCGCCCCACTTCCGTGACCTGCTGGCCAGAGCCGCCCACGCGCGCCGCGGTGATCGCAGGGCCAGCGGATGGCAGCGTAATGACCGCGCCGGTGGCCGTGGTGCCTGGGAAGTCGGCGTTGATCAACCCGGCCAACGTCGTGGCGACGCTGTTCAGCGTGTCGGTACCGAGCGTCTGGTAGACATACCCCTTCGTACCGACGATGACAGCCGTGTTCACGCCCGCAGCCACGGCGCCGCCGACCGTGACCGTGCGGCCATTGATGGTCAGCGTCAGCGCGGGCGGCGTGGTGGTCTGTTCTTGCGGGACCGTCTGGTAGCGCGTCGTGTTCTTGGCTTCCGGCCGGTTGAACACCGTCACGTGCGCGGTGCCTGCGGCCAGATCCGCGTCGAGCTGCGCGGGCGTAGGCCACCCGGCATAGATGCGGCACGGCAAGCCCGCCACCGAGTTCTGGCCGCCCCCGGTACCGTTCGGATAAAGTGTGCTCGCGATCAGCGCGACCAGCGCATCGGAGACGTCGGAAAGATCAGCCATCCTCACCGACCTCGACTTCCAACACAGCCTCGACGTTCACATCGACGAAGCTGTACTTCACAGTGGCAATGCCAAAGCCATCGGCCTCGACCTTCCATTCGATGGAAGTGCAATGACGCGTGATGTCCTTGCCGTCCGGATCGAACAGATGCGTGCCCGTCGCAGTGCCGTCGCTGATGATCTTGTATCTGCCGCTCGACATTGCGTCTCCTGTCACGTTTGCGCTTGCATTGCAGTCAGGCGCCATCCCAGATCGGTCAGCTCAGCGCTGGAGATCACGTAGCGACGGCCAAGATCGTCGGTGATGATGTCGGACGTCCGGAGCGTCACGCCAGCCCATTGCGGCAGAAGAACGATCCACCACGGTGTTTTCACGTCGCCCGGCAGGCCCACATCGTTGCGCTCGCCCTTGGTGCCCTGAAGGACGCTCGCCGGCCAGCCAGTCATCAGCGGCAACTCGGTGGCCGTGGTGTCCCCGCCATATCCCTGAGCGCCGACACCAGACTGCTGTGCCGGCCGCAGGAGCGACACGGTGCGGTTGCAGTCGACCATGAAGATCGGAAGCAACTGCTGCAGCGCTGCGACGAATAGCGTGCCCTCGACGCCGACGATGTAGTCGCCGACCTGCAACTGCGCGCCGTCCGCGACCGCATACCAGGTCGCCTTGCCATACACGTTCGGGCGCGCGAAGCGCGGATCCTCGGCGTTCAGGCTGACCGGCATGTCGGCCAGGCGATTGCCGGCGGCGAGCGGCGAGTTCGGACCGTTTGGCCGGTAATGCTGGTAGGTCGTGCCGATGTACTTGGCCGCCTTGGCGTAGCCGGCCCATACGCGGGAGTTGAGCGTTGTGCCGTCCATTTACACCACCAGCTGAACCGATCCTTCACCACCGCCGAGGCCGGGCCCGGGCGGCACGCCGATGAAGGAGCAAAGATCACGGCGCCACTTGTTGAACAGCGTCGCGCGATCGCGCACCTCGTTCTTGTTGTGCGTCCAGACCGCCGCCTGATCCGTGTCCAGATTCGTGCCAGCGGCGGGGATGGCAGTCTCCAGCGTGGTCAGGTTGGCCAGGTACGTCGTGCGCACCACCGCCTCTTCCTCGGCCAGCATGTTGTTCATGCGGTATTCGAGGGTGCCGTAGGCGGTGAAGAAGCGGTAGGACTGGAATGACGATGGCGTACCGCCGTACATCGGGTAACCGCAGTGCCGGCGGATATCGACCTTCTCGGCGGTAGTGAATGCCATGGTCAGTCTTCCTTGTGCTCCACGGCCGGAGCCTTGCGCTCGACGAGCATCTTGATGTGCTCGACATCGTCGACGATCTGCCCTTCCACCCACTGCCAGAGCCGGCCGGCGTCGTCGTAGAAGCCGTACAGCGCCTGCAGGATCATCTTCTTCGGCAGCTTGGCCTTCGGCGCGGCGTCGGGCTTCTTCGGCGCGGCGTCGGGCTGCTTGGTTGGGACGCCGGCGCCTTCGCCGCCCTGCTGGTTCAGTTCAGTGTTCTGGTCCATTTCTCACCTCAGTCGTAGGAAACCGCCACCGTCTGGCCAGCACCGGGAACGATGCAAATGCCAGCCAGGCAGGGCATGTCGATCAGATACGAGCCGACCGTATTCGGCCACGCGCCAACTTGGTTGGCCGCGCTGTTGCCGGTCAGGCTCGCCGAGTCATAGGCCGCGCCGCCGGCCGAGCCAGCCACCAGCACCTGGACGCGTACAAGGCGGCATTGGCCGAGCGCGAAGTCCTTAGGCACCGTGGCCACCACCGTCGCGGCGGCGATGTTCAGGTACGAGCCCTTGCCTTGGCGGGTGTAGACGCCATCGCTCATTTCAGCTCCAGGTATTGCGCGCCGTGCTGAATCAGGGCAGCGATATCAGCCCGATTGGTGACGTGCTGCCCTTCGTGGAATTGGCGCAGGATGCCGTTCTCCATCCAGCCGATCGACTCATCGAGCAGGATGGAAGACGGCAGCGCCGACTGTTCGTCTTTCAGTTTCGCCATGTCAGGACACCGGAGCTCCGGCGGCGGTCAGGGCAGCCAGCAGCGCGGCATCACACACGATGGGGACGCCCTTGTAGCCAACCAGGTGCGTGCCCTTGTAGGGGATGTTGAAGTTCGCCGTCGGCGTCTTGATGTTGCCAGCGCCGTACTTCGTGCTGAGCTGCGCGGGGGTCAGTTCCTGCAACTGGCCGTTGCCGACCGCGTGCGGGATGGAATTTGGGTTGCCGTAGGAATCGGACATCATGACCTCCAGGGGACGAGGGCCGAAGCCCTCGCCGTTACCAGCAACGATCAGCCGGCGTGCTCGAACACGACGGCGCGCTTGTAGTACGACGCGCTGGCGGTCGGGACGATGTTGGTGTTGACGGTCTGGTCGGTCGGAGCCGTGAAGCCGCCGATCCAGTACCACGACTGGGCGATGATCTGCTGCAGGCGGTCCAGCGGCTCGCGAGTGACGTGCACGATGTCGTCGACGATGTCGATGACGGCGTTGTCGTTGGGCGTTTCTTCCTTGCCCATGTTCTCGAAGTCACCTTCGACGAGCGCTTCAGCGCCAACCAGGATCGGGCGACGCACGGTCACGCCGCCCAGCGCCTGCACGTAGGCCTCGGTGGTTGGGATGCAGCGCACGTCGACCAGCTCAACCACGCGACCCATGCGGAACTCCTTGGCAGCCGCAGTGGCGCCTTGGAAGAGCTGCTTGAAGTCGGGGTCGGCGAAGAACTGCCGGGCCGAGACCGGGTCGAGGTAGAAGTTGTACATGCCGTTGACCGTCGGCACACCGTTGCGGCGCAGGTAGGCCACGCCATCCAGCACGCTGCCCATGGTGAGCAGGTCGGTACCGACAATGGCCGAGGTGTTACCGCGGCCGTTCGGGCGCAGGATGAACGGAGCGACACCAGCGCCGCCGTTGTAGGCGGTCACGGTGTTGCCGGCCGTGCCGTCGGCGACGGTCACGTTACCCGAGAAGGTCAGCGTACCGGAAATGCCGCCAGGCGCGGTCGAGACGTTCGAACCGTCGACAGCCACACCGTTCAGGGTGTAGACGTTCGATCCCACCGTGACCTGCATGGTGTTGGTGCCGGACACAGCGGTCAGCTGGCCGTTCACGAACACCTGCTGGAAGCCACGGACGTCGTCGACGCTGATGGTAGCTGCCGGCGCGCCCAGCGTGGTGCGCACGCGCGTGTTGCCGCCCATGTAGGCATTGAACAGCGCATTGCGGGCCAGACGGTCAAGCGATTGGGCTGACTGGACGCCGTTGGTCTTGGCGTTCTGGAGGAACTGACTGGCGATGCCGACACCGGCAGTGACCGTGTTCAGGTCGATGGTGTCGCCGTACATGTTGATCGACAACGTGTACTGCTCGACAGTCCAGGTGGACGGGGTCATGCCGTTGTCGAGGTTGGTGTTCGTCGACGGCGTGATGGGGGTGGTGACGGGCGCCTTCAGGCCCGGACGGGTCTTGGTGACGGTTTCACCAATCTTGTTCGGGAAAGGCTCGCGGCGGGCGATCTCACGGAAGCCGAGGATCGATTGGATGCCATCCTGAAACTCACGTTGCAGGAAGTTCTGCTGGATGATCGGCTGCAGGGAGGCCGGGAAGTTCTGAATGCCCATGAGGCAGACTCCATGAAGGTTGACGTTGAGTTGTCAGCTCCATGGGCGTCTGGCCCCGGTGAGCTTCCCCGCGCCGAAGCGCGAGGCACTGCGTTACTGCTTAGCGGCGGCCACCCCGAAGGAGCGCGGCCTTGGCTTGTTGGTATTCCTCGTCGGTCATCTCCGTGGCCTTCTTGGCCTCGGGAGTCTTCGGCGAGGGCGGTGTGCCAGGCGTGCTGCTGCTCGGCGCACCGAACAGATACGGCTTTGACTTCTTGAGGGCTTCCATCAGTGCTTCAGCGCCCTCGACCTCGCCGGCCTCGTTGAGCTTCACGCCCGACAGGTCGGCCAGCTTCAGACCGTCCAGGTCGACCATGCCAGCCTTCAGGGCGGCGGCCTTCAGTTCGGCGCGGATGATGCGCTGGTCAGCTGCCTCCTGGGCTGCCTTTACCTTTGCGTCCGCGTCCGTTTCAGCCTTGGTGGCACGCTCGTCGGCCGCCTTGGCTTTGTTCTCGCTCTCTTGGTACCGGAGCCGGTAGCCCTGATTCTCCTTGCGCAGCTCGTGGACGTACTCCTTTGAGAACGACTCGGGAGCGGGCGCAGGGGCTGGGGCAGGAGGGTTATTACCACCGCCTCCGCCGCCAGCAGGCGGATCACCCTCTGGTGCCATGTAGCGGCTCATCAGGCCGCGCATCAGGTGGCTCAGTGCGCGACCTTTCATGCGGCCTCCTTACGCAGGGCGCGCAGACGGAGCTCTTGTTCCTGAGCTTCCTCGCCGGCCGCACCGGCGGCGATGGCGTTGTCCATCTGCGTGAGGTTCATGTGGATGCCGACGGACAGCAGCTCGTTGGCCTTGGCGTGGTTGACACCGTGGCCAGCCATGCCAATGGTTCCATCGTGGTTGAGCGTCAGCACCACACAGCCAGCAACGCTGAGCTTGTGGCAAATCGCGGGAGCGACATTCCCCAAGTGAATGTCTTGCGGCAGGTCCATCGGGACTCCAGAGTCAAAGCCCGCCACCAGGGCGGGGGTTACAGATCGCCGGGCACCAGGCCCAGCGGCTAGTCATTGGATTCCGACAGCGGCGGATCTTTCGGCTTCGCGGCCATGCTGTTCGGCGGCGGCGGATCGGCTTCGATCTGCCGGATCTCGTCGGCCGGGTCGGCGATGTCGTAGCTCGGCGCGATCGACTTCACCGCGGTCTCGCGGGACAACAGGCCAGCACCGCGCAGCACGTCGAGCGTCGTCGCCTGCGTGGATTTGTCGGCGTAGGTCGGCGCGTACCACTGTGGCCAGCGCAGGGACAAGTCTTTGTCCTGGCTCAGAGCACCGATCTCGCGGCCCTTCTTGTCCTTCAGCGGGTACTTCTTCGACGCGCGCACCACCATGTCCAGCAGCGACAGCAGTGCGCCCTCGCCGTAGCTGATACGCAGCTTGTCGGCAAGCCAGATCAGCGACTGGTTCATCAGTTCCATGGCCCGGCCAGACTGGGCGGCAGACAGCTTGTCCGCGTTCGACCGGTTGCCGCCGGCACCTTCCAGCGCCAGTTCGCGCAGGCCCTTCACCCAGTCCATCACCGCCTTGGCCGCTTCGCCGCTGATCTCCAGCAGCTTGGCGTCGCCCTGTTCGCTGGTGACGATGGCATTGGCCGCGCCCTTCACGACCTTGGCGCCGCCGCTCGCGTCGAACGCCGGCTCCTTGATGTGCAGCGTCGGATCGGACTGGTACTTCAGGCCGCGACCGCCCTGACTGAGCAGGTAATCGGCCTCAATCTGCGTGTCGATCGCCTCGCCGGGGAACGTCGCGCAGCCATCGGTGCTGTCACCGCCGGGCAGGTTGCGCGCCCATGCGATGGGCACGAAACCGAGGTTGTGCGACGTGGTGCGCGCCTTATCGACCGCCGGTGCCTTGCCGTCGCTGGCATCCTTTAGCGTCTGCGGCTGGTACCAGGTCTCGGCGCTGGTGTCCCAAATGCGCTGGAACCAGAAGTCCGTCTTGAGATCGCTCTCGGCGATCGCATAGCCGTCAGCCTTCAGCGTCCTGCCCTGCACCTTGTACCGTTCGGTCACCTTCGCCAGCGTGTCGGGCGCGTCCTTGTCCCACTCAGGCGTGAGGTACGCCGTCGGCATCACCAGGAAGAACACGCGCCCCTTCAGCACACGCATCAACACCGCGACCGAGCCCACCGAGCCGGTGGTGGCCGCGTCGATCATCACCTGGTTGAGCTGCGTCTCCTTGACGATCAGCGTCAGGGCGTCGCGAGTGGCCTCGTCGGCGCACTCCACGGCCGGGAAATGACCCTCGGAGAACAGCAGCGACACCGAATCGTTGACCACGGTGCGGCAGATCCGCGTGCGCGCCGACGGGCGGCGATCAGCCAGCGGCACATACTCGCCAGCGCCGTTCTTCTCTTCGCTGAATGGGTGCTTCAGCTCGTCGTACAGCGTGCCATCGAGCACGCGCGTCAGCGACGACAGCCGGAACGTGCGCTCCGGATAGTCCTTGTCCTGCTGGTATGTGGCCTGCAGGGTCTTGAAGTCAGGCATGTCAGCGGCCCATGTGAGGCAGGTGCGTTGTGTGTGTCGGCGTCGGCCTCAGAGCCGGGAACTCGACATCGACCATGTAGCCGATCGCGGTCGTGATGTGCTGGTAGTCCGTTTCTTCTTCCAGAAACGTCGAGCCTTCCTTGAGCTGCGTCGTCGCCAGGCCCTTGTGCGTGTACGGCGCCTGCTTGGCGTTCACGTACAGCGAGACCTGGCCGGAGGCGTTCTTGATCTTGGCGCGCACGGCGTTCTGCCGGTCCTTGATCGCCGGCGCGGCAGGCTTCACCTTGCGCGTGAACTTCCAGCCGTGCTCGCGGAGGATCTTCTCCATCTCGGTGTAGTCCGAGGCGTGGCCATGCTTCTCGCCAGCCTTGCCCGCCGGATCGCCGTAGATCACCACGTTCCGGTTCTGGTGCTCTTTGTAGCGCTCGACGAACTCAAGCGCAGATTGGCGCGCCACCGCCGACGTGAGGATGATCTCCTCCAGCAGATACAGCGAGTCAGCACGCCGCACACCAATGCCAGACGACAGCGGCGTGAAGTTGAAATCGTGGTACCAGAGAAGCTGCTCGTGCGGCTGGATCGTCTCCAGCGTGTAGTTGTCCTTGCTGTAGTCCTCATAGATCCGCCCCGAGGCGGTCTCGAAGCTGGCCTCGTATTCCTGCTTGTACTGCTTTGCCGACATCTGCCGCTTTGCCGCGGTGATGGTCTCGGCCGGCAGGATCTCCGAGCTCTTCCAGTGGAAAACCTTCCAGTCAGGATCGTTCGCAGTCTCCGCGTACTGCGCCATCTCGTAATAGTGGTTCAGGCCATCAGGCACACCGATGAGCCAGCACCACGCCCGATATCCAGGACGAGACGGGTTGAACGTATCGAGCGCGGGGCGGATGTTAGCTTCCCACGCTTCCGAGCGGATATCCGCGATCTCATCGATCACGCCGCCCGACCAGAACACGCCCTCGATACGCTCGGGGCGGTCCAGCCCGATCAACTGCACCTGCGTGCCGTTATCCATGAAGATCGTCAGCTCGGTCTCTGACGGCGGCTTGCTGCACAGGCTGGTCAGGCAGAGCCGCTTCATGTCGGCCCAGTAGATCTTCTTCACCTGGTCGCGCGTCGGCGCAGCAATGAAGTACATCTCGCCCGGGTTCTTCATGGCCATCTTGGCCACGAAACGCTTGGCGCGCTCGGTCTTGCCAGAGCGGCGGCCAGCAGGAACCACCGGGAACCGGACGCCGTTTGCCACCGCGTGGATCAGATCCGTCTGGACCGGGTGATCGATCAGCTTGTACCAGCGCTCAAGCTCTCGCTTTGTCTGGAGGCTGAGAGTCATCAGTCAGGCAGGTGTTCGGCGATGTCCTTGAGCAACTGCGCGCTGTCAGTCTCCGGCTTGTTCATCTTGTCGATGGCATCCTTGTTCGCCCGGAGCAGATTCAGCCCGATCTCGCTGGAGGCATTCGCCATCTTGGTCAGGACGCCAATGCGCTGCAGAGCTTCCATCGACTTCTCTGGCTGAGCGTCATCGATGCCGTGCACCTGGCCGTGGGCAATACCGGCGAGCCGATGCGCGGTCATTGCACCGAACTTGGCAGCACCTGCCAGATGGGCAGACACGGCTTTCAGCTCATCCGCAAGCGAACGGGCGGAAATCTGTTCAGAAATGCCGAGCTTGTCAAAAGCCGATTCGGCCTCAAACAGTTGATTAGCAACGGCTTTTATCGTTTCCGTACGTTTTGAAAACCGTGTGGAAATGACCGACTTGCTTACCCCGAACTCTTTGGCGAGCGCCGATGTGGATTCGCCGGAAGCGAGGCGCTTGCCTATGTCCTCCCACTGGGCATCGCTTAATTTCGACTTGCGGCCCATATTCGATCCAGAGAGGGGTGTTGCCGCCGCCCGTCGCCATCGAGGACCTGCACCGCAGAGCAGGGAGGAGACTGGCTTACGTTACGTCGGCGGCTGCCGGTGTTTTGCCCCACCGCCGGCCGGGGGTGATCTCGACAGAGCCAAGATCCCAGAAGAAGAAAGCCCGCACTGGGCGGGCAAAGTCCACAGGGAGTGTGGATGGAGACACTGGTTGCGGCAGGTGGACTCGAACCACCGACCTATGGGTTATGAGCCCATCGCTCTACCGTCTGAGCTACACCGCCAAAGAATTGGGGGCCGGCGCTGATCTCCGGCATGCACCTCGGAATGACGGAGCGTTTGAGGTGCGTATGCTCCCTGGCGCATCAGCCTGCGCATTCCCTCAGCCAAGCGGGCGAGTCGTTGGCTCGCACGGAACCCGATCATCCGACCTCGTCGGCGCTGCCCGCTTGGCTGAGAAGGCTCCCGTAGGAGCCAGGTACTGCTGAAAGGCTTAAACCGATGCGCACATGCGCCAGCGCGGCATCACCGTCGGGCGGCCACGCTTGGCGGCGCGCAGGTGGAACGACTCGCGGGCGTTCAGGCCGGCCAGCGGCTCACGCTCGGCCAGAGCCAGATACGGGCGACCGGCGGCGCGACGCACCCAGCCGACGACATGGCGCACGACGTAGCGGGCAAAGTCGGTCACCGCAGTGGCGATCGACACGGCGAACAGGCGCAGCGCGGTGCTAATGCGCGACCAGCGGGAGATGGTGGAGTTGTAGGTGTTTGCCATGGTTGCCTTAGCCATCGTTGTTGGGCCAGCAGGCACGTGCCGAGACACCCCACAGCAGGAACCAGTAGGTGATCCAGAACATGGCGGGCTCCAATGGAAAAAGCCCGCGCGGCGCGAACCGGGCGGGCTTTTGGGGACTCTTGCGGCGAGTCTGGGTGAAACATACAACGCTTGTCGCAAAAAGGCAAGGAGATTTTCGCCGCCAGCCCTTATGTGGCAACGCCTGCCGCCTCTTCGCATGCTGTACGGTCCGGAACGAGACCGTGCGCCACGAAAGACGGTTCAAGGCGCTGCAGGGCCATGAGCTCCAGCGACCGGAAATTTGCCTCCATCCACTTCGCCGCGCGGAATACCTTGTCCTTCGTGACCTTGCGCTTCTCGGCGATCGCGCGCAGCGTGTAGTCCTCGCGCTGTTCCTTCGGCAGGTAGTGGCGGATCACCAGGTCGAGCAGCAGCGCCAGCGCAGTCATCCCGCACGCGCGCCGGGCATACAGCGCCAGGCGCTTGCAGCCGGCCAGCTTTTCCTCGCCGTGGCCATAGCGGGCCAGCACCGCTGCGTATTCCGGGGTGGGCAGGCGCGTCTTCGCCGCGTCCGTGATCATCGCGTACTGGGCGCGATATTCATCCATGCTCAACCGGTCAGGGTCGAAGTCTCCCTGCGGCCCGCGCAGCTCGGCCAGCCACTTCTCCTGCGCGGCCGTTGGTTCGTCAATTGCCTCGAGCAGCTGGATCAACATGTTGCGGAATGGCGCCTTCTGCCGTGGCGGCATCGACAGCACCAGGTAGGACACATGCAGGGCGTGGGAGACATCTGCGAACAGCGGCTTATCCATGGGCGGCCTCCGTGACCTCGTTTCCGAACTTGCTGGCGACATAGGCGCGCATTGCGGCGATCAGCGCCGTACTTCCCCGGACGGGATCGCTATAGTCCGGATGGGCAGCAATCCAAAACGCCACGCCGCCCTCCACTGCCGGCATCAAGCCAATCCTCTCCCGCTCGATGATCTCGCCACCCTCATTCCAGTAGGTCGATGCCGAGTAGATGCGCGGGTATCCCGTGTGTACGGCCGTGTCGATGAAGATGTACGCGTGCATCGTCTCGCATGGCTGGCGCTTGCGGATCTCGCAGCGTAGGCCATCAGCGCGCGCTACCCAGTAGTTCAGGAGATAGCCCTCCAATTCCGATACCTTCATTCCTTTTCCCCGAAAAACTGGCAACGCTTGCCGTGATTCCTTCGCTTGCCGTTCGGCAGCAGCTTCGTGCAGACCGTGTGCACCGTGCCCATCAGCCTGGCGGACTTCTCGTAGACGCAGCCCTTGCAGCTGCGGGCCTCGTTCTGCTCGTAGACCTCGGCGGGGTCGCGATACATGTACGCAGG